>CAYRTQ010000264.1:0-6592 GCA_964426865.1 uncultured bacterium | reverse complement strand
GAAACTAAACTCGTCGCTTAACTCGTCATCAAATTTATAATCAAGAGCACTAAGGTTGAAGTCGCGAAAATGCACAACGACTCCCAAGTCGTGAAGGAATTCCACAAGTCTCTCTTGATGCTCTATAACTTCAACTCCCGCTCTGCTACACATGGCTTCGTATTGATCGACACCGATGAAAGGGGAGGCCAGAGTTTGCAGATCATCTTTTATCGCAAACCATTTCGTGGGCCAAGTTGTTTGAATGATTTCGACTTTCTGAAGGCCTTTGCGAAGTCCCGATATGAGGTGTTTGATGCCAGTGTTATTCTTACAGGACACCGGATAGAACTCTACGATGCCATCGTATTTTCTCTGGAGAAACCTGCGGTTGACGTCAAAAGCGGCGTGTTCGTCCATTTTGTTCAAGACAACAAGAATGGGAGAGTGCCCACCGAAACTCTCGATATGCTTCAGCCAGTATTCAGCGTCTTCTTCCTTTCTTCCATCGAGAATGAGAACATAGAGGCTCCGTTCTGATAGGAAGAAGAGATGAGTCGCATGCATGATCTCCTGGCCACCGAAGTCCCAAATATGAAGATTGATATCACGCTTGTCAATTGTGAGAGACCAACCATCGATATTGATTCCGTGCGTTTGGGGTTCGTTCACGTTAAACTTCTTGCCCAAGAGTCGGCGAACGAGCGATGTTTTACCTGCCCCACCATCTCCAACAAAGATTATCTTTGCCTCGTTCAGAGGGAGCGTTTCTCCTTCGATAAACTGGAAGTAACTCCTTATCGCTTCACGCCCCCGATTGATGATCTCTGGAGGAGGGGTCTTGAATATATTCCGCTCCAGAAACATCATCTTCTCGCTGATTTCGAAAAGTGGGAGTTGTTGTTCGAGTCTTCTAGGGGATCTAATTATAGGGATGAAGTCTGTCTCGATAAACCAGCTCGGTAGCGTAGAAATCATGTTGGACATCAAGCCAATTGAACGAAGGGAGGGTAGATTGCGGATTTCATCTGGGATAGTATCCAGTTTGTTCCAGCCAAGGCCTAACACCTCGAGATAGATGAGTTGCCAGACCTCTTCAGGGACTTTATGCAGGTCAACAGCGGTGAGTGATAAACCAAGAACGTGCCCTGCCTCATTGAGGATCGCGCCAAAAGTATGAGTTGCGGCGACACTTGCGAATGATATAAAGTGGGGGGGAGCGCAGTCGCATCTTTGCTTGTGGACCTCCTCACAAAAAGCTCATCCGGGAACTCTAATTCTTGTTCCCCCTGTCTTTGATCTACGCGGCTTACGCGGTCCGGCCGCTTGTCTAAGAGCGGTAGTCCTTGTTCGACACTACAACGTGGAAGGTGCCAACCGATTTTGAGTTCGATTGCATTAAGAATATCATCTTCGGTCATCTTTGCCAACCTCTCTTTCCTAAAGTCTCGCAGCAAGCGGACTACCTTCGCTGCCAACAATAATTATACTGATTTTAAAAAAATCTTATTTCCTCGTTTATACTCGTTTATATCAGTATATTACGTCTTCAAATTTAAGTTGAAGGCACCATAAAACTGCGGATCGACATAAGGACCTCCCCAAGGTCCGTCTACTTTCTTTTTTTATTCGTGTAATTATTACGGTATATTAACATTAGTTGGAGCCATGAACCTTGTTTCGGGCTGGTCCCGGAAAGACTCTATGTGGGAAAAACGTGCGTTACGCCCACCTTTCGATCAGTTTGATTTCATGCATCACTCTTATCATCGGAACACGTGTTCGTACAGTCCATTAATGATTCGGATCAACTACAAGTTACGGAGCATAGGCCCCTCATGCTGCCTCCGAAGGAAGCAAATGACACGCGTGCGGCACGCCTATAACATTCCCATCACGCGACGAAGCTCGTAGATGCGGCTGTAGTGCGAAGTAGACACTAAATCGCCCGGCGCAGGGCATCCCACACATCATTATTTTGTAGGCGTCATCGATACGGAGGCAAGGGGACCACCCGGTCTCGTCCTCAATCAGATCAACATCCACTTCCGCACGTTTCAGAACCGAACGGTTAGCCTTCGACCGGAGTCATATCCTTGCAATACCCAGACGACATGAACGAAATTATTGTCATGATCTTTTGGTATTAATGTATTGTTAAATTTAGATTTGTCAACAAGCAAATTGCATGGATTAGATTTTATTCTGCCATTCCCTTCCCGTTCCGTATTTGATCATCTTTTCTCATTTGCATCACGCGAATCACCAGAACCAGCGTTCATAGCAATAAAAGGGGCCTCTCCCTGCCGATAATGATGCGGCCTTGAGCGCTGGCTGAGCGGAGTCGAAGCCAGCCGTGAGAGAGGAAGGGACTTTTCTCCATATCCCTTCACCCTTCATACATAACCCCCGTTACTCTCACGCCCCATACACCCCCTCTTGCCCCATAAATATTTCCAATTTTTCCCTCTTGCAGATTCCCCGCCAGCTCCTTTCTTCACTGGCATTTCCATCCTCTTCACCATTCCGGCAGACACCACCAGACACCAAACGATCTTTACCCACCTTGTCTCCATGACCCGGGCATTTTTCTGCAAGCGTCGGGTAAAATTGGAAACCGGATAGCATTCCGGTGCGGCGATGAGTTCCACCACCCATATCTCTTTGTGCTTCAGCGGCTTATCAATTATTTACAACCCCCGTCGAACCCGCAGGTGTTGCACCCATGGTGCACGTAAGGGGGAATGAAGAAGAGAAGAAAAGAAGAAGAGAAGATATATGAAGAAAAGAAGACAGGAAGAACGGATGAATGAGCATACGGGGCGTGCGGACTGA
Organism: uncultured bacterium; assembly: GCA_964426865.1. Lineage (GTDB taxonomy): Bacteria > Latescibacterota > Latescibacteria > Latescibacterales > Latescibacteraceae > JAWLHT01. The sequence continues at coordinate 3,778 of CAYRTQ010000264.1, read as the reverse complement.
TATACGCAAAAAAATCCCCTCCCCGGCAATCCTGAAACAGGTCGCCGGAGAGGGGTTTCTGTATTACCCTCTGCGCCTTTCCCTCTACTTCACCGTCGCCAGCCACCGCTGGACCTTGGGGTCCTTGACCATGGCTTCCGCCAGTTGGGCGTGACCGGAGGCGAGCGCATGGCACTGGTCGGCGTAGGCGGTGCTCGGGAGCAGATCGCAGGTGGCGTCGAAATACGTCACCCCCCGTTTGTCGAGAATCTGCTTGATCTGGCCGATCATGGTGAACAGCTTCTGCCTGCTCTCCGGGTTGAGATTATAGGTATTGAAGGGTCCCAGGAGCACCATGGCGTTCACATTGTGCTTTTTCAGCTTGTCCAGCGCCCGGAGGAAATGCTCGAACATGACCGACTCGTCCGGATTGAGGAAGGGGTCGTCCCGGAGCTCGATTTTGGCCGGGTCCTTCTCACGGCTGGCCCAGTCGGTGCCGAGCCCCTGCTTTTCCTTCATCATGGAAGGCCCCTGGAACGTGATCGCGGAGAGCGGATTACGGTAGGGGTTCTCCAGGAGCCAGTTCGCCACGCTCTTGTTGTCGTAATAGTTCACCATGAGATGACGCACAAAAGGAGGAACCTTAAGGTGATGCTCGATGACATACCCGAGCCGCTCGTTGAAATCCTTGAAGTACTTGATGCGCGGGTCGAACTGGGGAACGAGACGGGGGTGATGGAAGTTCCCCTTCTCCCGCATGTCGCGTTTCGGACTGGACATCCAGAGCGGATTGAGCTCGACTATGGCGTTGGTATTGCGGAACGCACTGCCGTAATTGGCGACCATCCCGTCGAGCGCCGCCAGGGTGAGACCGTCGATGCCCAGATTGGCGACCTCTTCCTTCCCGAGCTGCTGGTTGATGAAGTGGCTGACCGTTTCATTGTTGGGGACTTCCTGGCCCCAGATGACCGAATCGCCGATCAGGAGGATTTTATAGTGGTCCCGGGCGTAATTGGCCCATTGGGAATAGGCGTAGTAGTCGCTCATCCGCGCTTCCCAGCAGGTGGAACGGAAATCGGTCTCCACGGGTATCCGCTCCCAGCGGTTGAACCCGTTGTACACCACCAGGCTGATGGCGATGAAGACGCCGAGGACAATCAGCCACTCCCTGCCGTTCAGGAAGACGGTATTTGAATTCGGAATCGTCGTTTTCATGTGCTCCTCAAATGGGGAAAGATCGTTTTTCCAATGTCTCCGAACTGAATGGATTCAGCCGGCCATGCACCGTGTCCGATCAGAACCGGAAATAGTAGAATTTCTCGAATCCCGGCATGCTGAAATACACCAGGTAGAGAATCATGCCCAGCATGAGAGTCACCCGTACCGCCGAATGCTCCAGCACCGTACGGAAACGCGACTCGAACATGAACTGGTATCCCCACACGAGAACGATGAACAGGAGAGCCAGGAGCGGGAACAAGGGATCGACCGGCGCAAATGTAAAAATGTTCTTGAGGATGGTCATGGCGTTTCCGAACGTGTCCGCCCGGAAGAATATCCAGGTCAGGCACACGATATGGAACGTGATGATCTGCTTGGCGAGAGTCGGGAAACGATCGCGCCAGAAAGCGGTCTGTTCCAGATCGCGGGTGAAACACCGTCCCAGCGCATGGATGGCGCCCCAGATGACAAAGGTCCAGGCCGCGCCGTGCCAGAGTCCCGCCAGGAGCATGGCGATGATCATGTTGCGATAGGTATTGAAGTTTCCGTGACGGTTTCCGCCCAGGGGGATGTAGATATAATCCTTGATCCAGGAGGAAAGGCTGATGTGCCATCTCCGCCAGAAATCGCCCAGACCGGTGGCGAGATAGGGATTGTTGAAGTTCAGCATGAGGTTGAAACCGAGCATTTTCGCCGCGCCGCGCGCCATGTCGGTGTACCCGCTGAAATCGAAATAAATCTGCCAGGCGAACGCGTAGGTGGCGATGAGCGAGGGCAGCCCCGGATAATCGGCCGGCGCGTCATACACCTTGGCCACGTAGAGGGCGAGGAAATCCGCCAGCGCCAGCTTTTTGAAGAGACCCACCACGAACAGGGAGAGTCCTTCGGTGAAATCCGCCATGGTGACCTTCGGCGCGGTGCGAAGCTGCGGGAGCATGTTCTTCGCGCGCTCGATGGGGCCGGCCAGCAGGTAGGGGAAGAAGGAGACGAACGTGGCGAAACGGATGAAGTTCTTCTCCACCTGGATGGTCCCGCGGTACAGATCGATCATGTAGCCGAGAATCAGGAAGGTATAGAAGGAAATCCCCACCGGCAGGAGCATCCCGGGTTTCTTCAGGGTGAGCGCGATATTCCACTGGTCGAAGAGGATGTTCAGGTTATCGACAATGAACCCGCTGTACTTGAAAAACCCGAGCATCAGGATGCCGTTGATCACGCTCAGGGCAATCCACCACTTTTTACGGGAGGAATTGACCATCACGCGGCTGATGAAATAATTCAGGATGGTCGCGTACCCGATGAGCGCCACGTACAGGGGATTCATCCACCCGTAGAAGAAATACGAGGCGGCCAGGAGCCAAAGCAGCCAGAACCGGGTTGGCCGCAGCGCCATGTACACCGCAAAGGTGGCCACGAAAAAAACCAGGAAAATCCAGGAGCTGAACAGCATGGCGGTTTGCCCTTACTTGGTTTGAGGTGGAATGGGAGCAAGATTCATTCGGCCAAAGAGATTATTGTAATCGAAATCACTCGTTTTTCCATCGCCGGACCAGAGGAGATACCCCTCTCCGGGAAAGGCTCGCCACGGTCGCGGTCTGCCGCGCCATCGCGCCCATCGGCAGGACCGGCAGCAGAGTCACCCGAAAAAGTGAACTGTCGTTCACAAGGTCCTCCTCGCCTTTGCCAAACCGAAATATGAGGGGATATAGCCGCATTCACAGGATTTGATTATATGCAGGGAACACGAAATTGTCAATAGGCATCTTAAGTTTTCTATTTGTTTTTGAAGATTTCTTTCCTCACATCCCTCCCATTTCCACCATTTTCGAACGCCGATTCACCTGTACTCTTGTAAATTGCCCGCCCCGTTTCCGGCGTCCTCTCTCTTGACTTGTACATTGAATTGTGGTAAATTACAGGGCTTGCCAACATATACTTCAGGAGACGCCATCATGGAACCACGCTCCCAGATCGGCCTCATGCTGATCACGCTCGGAATCCTGCTGGTCGCCGGCGGTCTCGCGGTCATGTACCTCGACAAACTTTCCTGGTTGGGCCGTCTGCCGGGCGACATCAACCTCCACGGCAAGGGATGGAGTTTTCATTTCCCTCTGGTCACCGGGTTGATCCTGAGTATTATCCTGACCCTCCTTCTGAACCTTTTTTTCAGGCGATAACAATAGAGTGGATCTCAATCAGTACGATTATCATCTCCCGCCCGAACGGATCGCCCAGCAGCCATCGGCGGAGCGCGACCGCTCCCGGCTCATGACGCTCGAACCCGAGGGCGGCATCCTTCACCGGACATTCAGCGATCTGCCGGATTTCCTGCGATCCGGCGACATTCTGGTGGTCAACGACACGAAAGTATTCCCGGCCCGTCTCATCGGGAAAAAGGAATGCACCGGCGGCGAGGTCGAGATTTTCCTTCTCCGTCCCGCCGCGGACGGTTCCTGGGAGGCGCTCTGCCGTCCTTCCAAGCGTTTGCGGGAAGGCACGGTCATCCTGTTCGGGGATGGTCTGCTCCGGGCGGTGGTGGCGGGAAAGGGCGAGTACGGCCATGTGCGGGTATGGCTGG
>CAYRTQ010000263.1:3202-6607 GCA_964426865.1 uncultured bacterium | reverse complement strand
ATACCGTATTTTCATCCCCAGGGGTGACCTCTTTGGTCATGTCAGGTTGAAAAAGTAATAGTTCCGTATCATCCATGATTACGGTTGCGACGGGTGCGCTCCCCGCGTTACCGGTCGATCTCTTCCCGCCATTTCTCCCGGTAGCGGTCCAGGCTGTCCGCCAGCGCTCCCCGGTACGGCTCCACCGCACGGTAGGCGACCCCGAGTCCGGAAGCGTCCACCGCATAGGGATGGATTCCCAGGCACGCCGCTTTTCCGGCCAGAGCCGCGCCGAGCGAGGTGGTTTCGGTCACCGGATTCCCCTGACGGTCTACCAGGGCGTACACCGGACAGCCGGTGAAAGTCGCCAGGAGCCGTCGATAATACCGGTCTTTCGCCGCTCCCGCGGTAATGACCAGCGGAATGTTCCGGTCTCCGGAGATGGCTTCCACCTGCACCGACGCGGTGAGCGCGGTGGCAATGGTGGACGCGAGATATGCCGCGCCGGGGTTTCCGAACAGAAAATCCCCGCCGGTTATTCTACCCCGCAGTTCCGGGAAAGGACCGGTCCCGTGATTCGAGGGGTTGATGTTCGGAAGAACGAAAGCGTCCGCCGCATCGGCAAGGTGCGCCAAAAGATGGTCGTCCGCGCCTTTCGCGAACTCCTCTCCCCCGCTTTCGGCAAGTTCCCGCATATACCGGAAATCGTACCCGCCGCCGTAACGGGCGGTAACCACCGGTTCGCCGTCCACGGTTCCCTGGACGATGATGTCCCGGCGGTATCCGTCCGGGGGAAGGTCCGCCGCGCCGCCGATACGGGCGACCATGGTCCAGGACCCCGCCTCCACCTGGACCACCGGTTTCCCGCGATGTTCCGGGAAGGACTGGGAGAAGGTGGACATGATGGGTATGTGGGAAAGGCAGGTGTCGTGCCCTCCCGGAACGACCGTCACATTCCCGGGCAGACCGAGAGCATCGGAACGACCGGACGGGACGACGCCGATGGCCCGGTACGCCACGCTCGGTTCCGCGGGAATCAGTTGTCCGAATGCGGAGATTTTTTCGGCCACGCCGCTCGGGGTTCCGGGCGTCATCCGGATATTGCGGGCGCCGGTATGGCACATCCAGGTGGAGTGCTCGTTCCCGGAGACTCGCCATGCCTCGAGATAATCACCGAGAAAACGGCCGGAAATGAGGATGCCGTTGGGGGCGAATCCTCCGGCCCGTTCCAGCAAATCCGGACGCTCCATCTCCTCGAAAAGCAGGCGTTTGACCAGGGTCAGGCTTCCGGGCAGATCGAGAATGGAGCCGGTCTCCCGGAAAAACTCCTCCGCGCTCCCGGCCATTTCCCGGAACCGCTCCTCCACCCGCTCCGGAAACCGGTGGGTATAGGCGAGCGCCACTTCCGCGCCCGGTTCCTCGAACAGGGTGTTGTCACGCCCGATGAGCCCGCCCGACGCTCCCCGCGCCACCGGGGCGATGACCGCGGCATCCCGGAGTTCCGGGGGAAGCGCGCGTATGGTTTCCTCGAACCAGGCGAATTCCTCGCCGAGCGCGTTGTAGTGCAGGCCGCCGATGGTCCGCACCGGCGTATCGGCGCTCGATGAGCGCAGACATTCCAGCGAATCGTAATCGAACACCTCCAGCTTGATATTGGAAGCGCCGTCCACCGGGACGATAATGGTTTTTTGCTTCATTCGTACATTCCTGTTCGCGTCATATCCGGAAAGCTGCCGTTAGTCCCGCAGTTTATGCACTTCCGCCGGGCCCCAGTAATCTACGGGTTTATACCCGTCCTTCTTCATTTCCAGTTCCAGCTTTTCCGCAATCACCGGATGGTTGTATTCCTCTGCGGCAGTGATCATATAATCCTTGAACTTCCGTGGGGTGTTCACCACCGGCCCCTCGCTCCAGGAAGCGGCGACAAGGTATTCGTACGTATGGTCCGGCGTTGTCGGAATACGAAAGGTGTGATTCCCCTGGAAACTGGCGACGGGCTGGTATTCCGGTCGGTACATTTCCTTAACCGCCAAGGCGGTTCCCGCGAATTTCAAGGTGGCGCGTTTACGATCGATCGTTTCCGTGTTGGGATCGATGAGCGGCATATTCTCCGCCCACGAAATGACCAAACCACCCTTCTGAAAAAAACCGGTTTCGTACATGATCCTGCGAATTCCGCAACCGAAAGCCGTCCCCGCGTTTTGCGGGATGAACCTGCGATACTCCACCCGGCAGGTGGAATACAACTTGTTCGTATAAGCTGTATAGAACTGCTCCAGTTCGTAATCGCCGTCGCCGGTGCGCCAGTTGAGCGTGTGGGCGCGGACAATGCTCCGCAGGGGACCGCTGACCACCACATCGAATACGTACCGGGTATCATGGAGCGGACCGGTGCGGTACTGCGGGCTGAACCGCGGGCGCGAAACCGAATCGGGCCGCACGGGATGCTCGAAAAGACAGATACCGCCCGCGCCGAAGGTGGTGCTCACCGTCATCATGTCACTGCCGCGCTCTTCCTCGAAGTGATACCCGGACTGGTTCATGGTGAGCGTGAAATAGCCGTTCAGCATGGGCTTCCGCTTGGCCTGAACATCCACGTCAGTTGGATAGAAGAGCTTCCAGGTGATGAGTTCAGATTCCCACATGGGCGCGGGATGACGGGCGTAATCGGCCACCGCCGCGAAGGTCCGGTGCGGGTAGAGGCCCCGGTTGTTGAATCCGACATACACGTGGATGACCTTCCGCTCTTTCGGCTTCAGATCGGTGATGAAGAAAAGCTCGTCCCACATCCCGTCACGATCCAGATCATCCAACTGGTAATGGATATGCCGCCCGTTTTTCTCGCCGTGGGGAAGATGGCCGCCGAACTGGAGTTTCTCTTCCTGCGTCGGCTCAGGGTGCGGCGGCAGCGCGAGATCCACCACCACGATTTCACGGGCGGTAAAATTGACGAACGGAAAGCGGCTCCGCTCGATGGCCACCGGGCAATCCTTCCGCTCCATGTCGAGAGGATTCACGAGCGTGATCCTGATCCGGGTCGCGGGCGAGTAATCCCCCTCGGAGTACCAGCCGTCGGACTGGGCGGAACAGAGCGAAGATATCGTCGCGCACAGGAAAGACGCGATGATAAACAAACGGAACTTCCTCATGATCCCATTCCAGAAAGATGTATGAACCGGCAGTACGCGTGGTGAACCAACACGAAGGATGCCGGACGGTAAAATGGTGTCGCACAAAAATCGCGCGTCCAGTGTCAGACCTTGATTCTCCCCACCGTCCGCATCATTGATTCAGGACGGCATTTTCTTCCTGAAAAATAACTGTCTACCATATTGTCCAAAAGAAGTCGAAGACTCGCCGCCGTCAAAATGGAAAATTTCTGTCCCGGCGCCAGGCGACACGTTATGTATTTCGAGGCGTCCCCCC
>CAYRTQ010000263.1:1446-3192 GCA_964426865.1 uncultured bacterium | reverse complement strand
CTCTCTCCCACGCGAGAAGACGCGCGGGCGAGAGGGAAAGGAGGGCTTTTGAAAAGAAGGTCTGAAGCCAACGCAAAGCTGTACGAAGAATACTCCTTTTCGAGCGGCTATACTCTGCATACGCCTTGCCTGATACATTCTTCTCCCACGCCCGGCAGTCGAGTGTCGGCAACGACGAAAGCGGGGCGGGCACAGTGGCCCGCCCCCTTCAGTTCTTTTATCCCGCCAAACCTATTTCTTCACCAGACTCTCAAACTGATAAGTCCCCGATCCGGCTTCGTACACGGAGTACCCGTCCGCATATTTCACGAACTTCAGGCCCGCCGCCTTTTCAGCCGGTTTGCCGCCCTCGGTGACCGTGATACCCTCCGTCGCGGGAACGGAGATGGTGGCGGTGGTGTTGGCGGGAATGGTGACATCGAGCGTCAGCTTGTTCCCGTCGAGCTTCCATCCGCTGGCGATCGTGCCGTAGATGGAGGCATACTCCGCCCGGGCGTGGGTCATTCCGCCGCCGACCACCGGATGGATGATGGAATGCTTGTATGCGGGCGTCTTGGGATCGAGATCGATGCCCGCCACCGATTCGAACAGCCATTCGCACACCGAGCCGAGCGAATAATGATTGAACGAATTCATGCCGGGATCCTGGAACCCCTTTTCCGTCGTCCAGCCGTCCCACCGCTCCCAGATGGTGGTGGCGCCGTACTTGATGGAATATCCCCAGGAGGGATAGGTATCGTTGTTCAGGAGCGTGTAGGCCAGATCGGGATAGCCCATTTGGGTGAGAACGGGGCAGAGATGGCGGACGCCGATGAATCCGGTGGTGAGGTGATTCCCGTTCTTTTTGATGTTCTCGACCAGGTACTGCGCCGCTTTCGCCCGCAGGTTGTCCGGCAGGAGATCGAAATAGAGCGCGAGGACGTATACGGTCTGCGTATCGCCGGTAATGCGGCCATCGGGCTTGACGAATTCCTTGTTGAACGCCTCGCGGATTTTTCCGAACAGATCGCCGTATTTCGCGACATCCTCCGTCCTTCCCAGCGCTTTCGCCATATCCGCCATGAGACGGGCGTCATAAGCCCAGTAGGCGGTGGCGAGCAGAATCTTCGTCGCGGATACCTCGGCCCACCCGGCGGCGTCGGGAACGGTGGAGAGCCAGTCGCCGTAATTGTTGTTCAGGTGGTTTCTCCTGACGAAATCGGCGTTCTCCTTCATGATGAAGCTCATCCACTTTTCCATGGAGGCCCAGTGACGCTCGATAATGCGGGTGTCGCCATAGACACGGTAGATGGTCCAGGGCACGACGATTCCCGCATCGCCCCATCCCGGAGCAGCCTCGAAATTCTTGTTGTCCGCGATGGTGGGCGACGTGTCGGCGTAGGCGCCTTCCGGGGACTGGGCGTCCTCCACATCGACCATCCACTTGGTGAAGAACGCGGAGACATCACGGTTATACGTGGCGGAACGAATGAATATCTGGGCGTCGCCCATCCACCCCAAGCGTTCGTCGCGCTGCGGGCAGTCCGTGGGAATGCTGATGAAATTGCCGCGCTGGCCCCAGGTGATGTTGCTGTAGAGCTTGTTGACCATGTCGCTGGAACACTCGAATTTTCCGGCGATCGGGGAGGTGGAGTAGGCCACGCACCCGACAACCGCATCGAGACCCGGTTTGGCGGGCATTCCGGTCAGTTCCACATACTGGAAGCCGTGGAAGGTAAAGTGCGGTTCGTACACTTCCTCGCCGCC
>CAYRTQ010000263.1:0-1436 GCA_964426865.1 uncultured bacterium | reverse complement strand
TATCGGTGACCCTGGCCGCGCGGAGGTTGGTGACATACACGGTGCTGTCCGGGTTGAGCCGCTCCGCGAACCGCAGGGTGATTTTCGTCCCCGCCGGGCCGGAAACCTTGAGCCGCGCCCATCCGGCGATGTTCTGGCCCAGATTGAACACATACACGCCCGGTTTCGGCTCGTTTATCGAGATCGCCCGGACTTCCTCCGCCGCCTGCACCGGCTGGGAGGGCTGGGCCGCCAGCGCCGCCGTGGGAACATCCGCCAGTTTCACCGGCTTCCAGGCGGCGTCGTTGAATCCGGGGGCGTTCCACCCCGGCATTTCCTTACGGGCGTCATAATCCTCGCCCATCATGATGTCCGAGGCAAGAATGGGCCCTTCGGAGGCCTTCCAGGTCTCGTCGGTGACAATCGCAGTCTTTCCGCCATCGGAGTATTCGACATCGATCTGCGCCAGGAGGCTGTTCTGGAGACCGTAATACCCGCGTTCCTTTCTCCAGCCGATATACCCGCTGTACCAGCCGTCGCCCACGATCGCTCCCAGGACGTTTTCCCCCTGTTTGACCGCGGAGGTCACATCATAGGTGCGGTACTGGATGCGCTTGGTATAATCGGTCCACTCGGGGGCGAACACATCCTTTCCCACCCGTGCGCCGTTGAGCCAGGGTTCCAGCATGCCCCGGGCGGTGATGGTCAGCATGGCCCGTTTCACCGGTTTGTCGAGAGTGAACGCCTTGCGGAAGAAGGGCGCGGGGGAACCCACCTTCTTGTCGGCCTTCTGCTCCAGTGCGATCCATTTCCCCTTCCAGTCGGCGGGAGCGAGAAGCCCCATGGTCCAGGAGGCGGGAGCGCTCCAGGCGGATTCCAGGCCGTTCCGGTTCCATATCTTGACTTTCCAGAACGCTGATGCGCCGGACGGGAGTTGCTTCCCGGCATACGCCACCTGGTTTGACTGATCGGAGTCCACTTTTCCGCTGTCCCAGAGATCGCCGGTGTCCTTCTCGAGCGCTTCACGGCTGGAAGCGACCAGCACCCGGTAGGATTGCTGCATCTGTTCCCGCGCGGCGGATTCCATTACCCAGCTCAACCGCGGTTTGGCCGTATCAATGCCGAGAGGTTCGGACAGGTACTCGCACCGGAGATCGGCGACTGCAATCGTAACTTTTTTCGCGCTGCCGCAACCGGCGATCATTGCCGCGAGCAGTATGCCACCGAGCGCCACCCATTTTGCCATAACGGAACCTCCGTAAAAAGGTTTCTCGCAGAGACACAGAGGAATTGAGCGAAATAAAGCGTATCATCTCACGCCGGAACACGAGAAAAGAAGGCGCTTCGCAGTTTTCTATGGGTAGATGCAATGACCGGACATGGCCTGCATATGCCGGTTACGAAAGCGCTTTCGTGGGGTAAGGAATCCTTCACCCCTTCTCCTTCCTCTGTACTTT
>CAYRTQ010000262.1:0-6695 GCA_964426865.1 uncultured bacterium | reverse complement strand
TCTCCCACGCAAAAAGACGCGCGGGCGAGAGGGAAAGGAAAACTGCTCAAAAACATGTCGGGAGCCAACGCAAAGCAGTAAGAAGATTGCTCCTCTTTGAGCGGGTATTCTTCACAAGCCTTACCGGAAGCGCTCTTTTCCCTCTCCCGCGCGTCATTTCGCGGGGGAGAGGGTGGCCGCAGGCCGGGTGAGGGTCCGCGGCGATGAAAAATACACCACCTTTCCCTTTGCAGATGTCCGGGGGTAGACAGGTACCTTTTGTCAAATTAATTATGTGAATCAGCGGTTCAAACAAGCAGTGCATACATCGGCCCGGCAGATGGCGGACGGTCACAATGTTCACATTTTCACGGGCAGGATAATCCGGGTTTTCAACTCTTCCGGCGCTACTTCCATCGGGCTGTTGAAGTATTCCTCGATCGCCACGCCGGTCGCTTCCAGCCCGCTTTCTTGGATGCAGCGGGTCAGCGCCTCATATGCGGCGGTCATTTCGGGATAGGGGCCGGTATAGACGCAGGTGGCGGCCCTGCAGCCGGGGAACTCGCCGGGCTGAACCCCGCCCTTGCCGGGGAACGCTCGATCCGAGGGGAATCCGATTTCCACCTCCAGATTCTGCATGTCCATGTTGTAATATATAACAAATGGCCCGCCCGCGGGATGGGTTCCCATTTCTCCCATATACCCGGCGATTTCGGCATAGGCGTTTCCGATGACCTGGGGAAGGTCCTGCACCGGGCAATGCGTACGGATGGTCATGGTCGGACGGGCGGGTATGTCCTGGATTTCACACGGGGAAAACATACACATCTCCTTTCCGGGTTCTTCCTTCAAGCGGGTATGGACGTTTTGTAAAAAAGCGCGGTATCTCTATCGGGTAATCAGCCACAGAATGAGAATCACCGGCAGCAGGACCAGGAAGAGCGGCGCGAGAACCGGCAGCGCCAGAGCGAGCAGAATGACTCCCACCAATCCGAGGATTCCCCCGGCCAGAATTCCGGCTCCGGAAAAGGCGGCCACGAGCACGAATCCGGCGAACAGCAGCGCTCCCAGCGCGACCGCTATTCCGAACGCCACGCCCACCAGCGCCCCCACCATGTGAAGCAGGAGGGGAAAGGCCAGCGCGGCGAGGAGGACCAGCAGGGCGATGACGACAACATTCTTTTTCACGGCGGCAACCTCCATCGGGATTGTTCCTGAAAGGCGGATACCATTTCTCATTTCCGGATGTGACGTCGAATCAGGACCTGACGTTCACTTTTTATCCTTCCAGTTCCACCATTTCAGCTTTTCGGAATCCCTGCCGTCTTCCGCATAATAGACCGCGCAGCGGAAAACATACAGGACGCACCGGTCGACGGGGTATCCCCTGAGATGCATGAGGCGCTGGTACATAGCTTCGGGGTCCCGCCCCCGTAAATCCTCCACCGTATCGAATCCCAAATCCCGGAGATCCCGGGCCATGTTCGGACCGATGCCGGGGATAACCTCGAGCGCGCTTCTTTTCATATCCCCTCTCCCGTGAGACGAAGTTACTCTTGCTCCGTTGACAAATTCTCGGAATCACGGTGGCAACCCATACCCAATTCATAAGGGGCGTATGTCACGCTCCCGCCGCGAATTGTCTTGAGCCACGGATTTCCCGCCGGAGGTTTGGCCGTCAGTACAGGTACTTGTCCACCAGGACCCGCGAGATGTTCCGGACCGTGGTCTCCGAGGCGCTCATGGCGTCATGGACACGCGGATGCCAAGGTTCTGAACCGAGTCCCGCGCGCCAGTCATGGATTGCGCCGGCATTTTCCGCGCCGGCCTTTTCGAGATCCGCAAGGGTGCGGCGTATGGTCTGTTGATCCCCGGTGTTTTCGATATTCAGCGTTGCGGCCTGCTCCGTCGCGTGATAGACCTCCCGGGCGAGCCGGACATAGGAGAGAACCACCCGAGACTCCGCGGCGAGATCGGCGTATCCCGCGTTCTTCGCGATTTCCAGCGCCTTTTGGCAGCGTTCGGCCTTGTTGTCGAAATCCTCCGGGCTGGAGTAGTAGCGGAACATGCCCTCGCCAAGGATGGGGCGCTCGCGTTTCTCCACCATCGCCGCCGCCTTGCCCCAGGAATAGCAGGTGGGGAAATCGGAGTCGTAGACATCGGCCTCCACCGGTCCCATGAGTTCGGACCATTCTCCCGCCGCAACGGGATCGGAAAGCCCGTTGCGCACCGCCCAGGCCTCCGCGAATTCCCGTTCCGAGCGGCCATTGAGATTCCAGGACCATTCGGCGAGGGCGCTGATATCGAATCCGTTGATTTCACGGCCCATATCGCTCCAGGGCAGCATGCCGTAGACGCCGCTCCACTTCCGTTCCGCCATCTGACGGACGAAGGCCCGCATACGGTGCGCGGAGCGCTGGGGAACCTTGAATTCCGGGGTTTCCACGAGACCGTTGGCGCTCACCGGGGCATCGTACGTGGAAATCCAGCGCCCCTCCGCGGCATAGGAGTCGAAGAGCGGGTTGCGCAGGAGGTCGCGGGGGATATGTTTCACCCGGTCCAGATTGGCATGGCAGGCCCGCTCTATCTTCACTTCCGGCGGGAGTTCGGCCAGCACCCGGTGGTACCGGTCATCGTCCGTGGTGGAGATGAACATGCGGATGGCGAACCGGGGGTATTTCTTCTGCGTTTCCCGCCACGCGGCGACGAAGGCGCGCGATTCCAGCACGAACTGGCCTGTCGCGGTGCACTGGGCGCAGCCGCATTGCGCGGGACGCTCGGTCAGCCAGCAGCTCACCTCGTCCGCGCCCTGGGAGGCGATATCGGCCATCCATTCCGCGAGGATTGTGGTCAGGATGGGATTGGAGGCGCAGGGCGCCCGGTGCTGGTTTCCCGCCTTGTGGGCGAAATATCGTCCGGAGAGGGCGCCGTCGCCCTTCCCCGCCAGTTCCGGGTAGGCCCGGAAGAGATTGAAATCGTGAAGGAAGTTGAGATGCAGGATGAAGGGCAGATAGTTGAAGCCCATGAGACGGGCTTTCAGCATGAGATCGCGATCGATTGCGGCGTGATTGGGCTTGTCGCGCTCGATGGGTTGCAGACGGGTGTTGACCATCTTGGCGTAATTGAGCTTCAGGGAGGCCATCCAGGGGATCCATTCCTGCTCGTGCGCGAAATTCCACAGCCCGCGCTCATCGAAATCCGGCCAGTCCACCACTTCCGCGAGCGGCACGGCCACTTCCTTCGCGGTCATCCCGGCCTCCAGAAGCTGGGAGAGCGTGCGGGCGGCGTAATACACTCCCCGGCCATCGAGGGCGGTGAGCACCAGACGACGGTCGCCCTCCGGACGGATGACATAGGCCTGGGCGGAATTCGGGAGCTTTTTCAGGCGCGCCACCGTGCGGGAGTCCAGCGCGGGGTCCATCACTCCGACCCGGATTTCGAACCGTTTGCCCTCGGGCGCGACTCCGGTTCCGGCCTTGAGGAGCGCTCGGAGTTCATCGGCGGCGTTGCGCTCGATGCCGGTGGCGCCGGTGCGGACGGTGACGCCGATATCGGAGGGGGCGAGGATGACTTTCCGGTTGAGGGTGATCTCATGCGGCAGGGGCAGGAGATGACGGACCCACCGTTTCTGTTCGTCCGGGGAGACCGCGCGGGTTGCCGCCATAACCGGAGCGGAGCAGCCGAGGATGATGATAAGGGCGGAGAGCAGAAAACGCATGAAGCCTCCCGGAGAGAAGTATAAAGGGTGAAGGATGGAATATGAAGGATACTTGGGACACTGAGGCGCGGTCCCGCGAACGGGGTGGGACCGCGGGCACTCCCGGGGTCCCATCCCGATTTTCACTCAGGCGCTTTGGCGTTCTGACGCGGTCATCGCACAAACTTCCCCACCAGTTGAACTTCGCGTTCCAGTTCGATTCCGGTGCGCTCCCGGACGATGCGCTCGATGCGCTCGATGAGGGTGAGGACGTCCCGCGCGGTGGCGTTTCCGGTATTGATGATGAAATTGGCGTGGTAATCCGCCACCCGCGCTCCGCCCTCGGACAGCCCCTTCATGCCGAGGGAATCCAGCAGGCGTCCGGCCTGGACATTGCGCGCATGGTCGTTCTTGAACACGCAGCCGCAGGAGGGGAAATCGAAATGACGTCCGGAAGTGCGGGCGCGCTCGATAGCCGTCATGCGCCGGGAGATTTCTTCGGGGTCCCCCTCCGACCAGGCCAGGGTGAGTTCGGCGATGATCCAGCCTTCCGGTTTGATGCTCGTGTACTTGTAGGCGAACTCCATTTCATCCCGTCGAAAGGCGCGGATGCCCCGTTCGGGGTGGACCGCGACCAGCGAAACCAGGGGATCGGACACATTGCGGGAGTCGTACCGGGCGTTTCCGGCCAATGCTCCACCGATGGATCCGGGAAGGAGGTAGAGGAATTCCAGCCCGGTTCTGGCGTGGTCGCGGGCGATTTCGGCCACTCGTGAGGAGGGCAGCCCCGCTCCGCAGGTGAGATGGCCGTCCGCGGTTTCGTACCGATCCAGACGCGTGGTAACCACGACAGCGCCATCCCAGAAACCATCGCCCGCCAGCACGTTCGAGCCGCCGCCGAGAACGAAATACTCCTCGCGGTTCTCCCGGAGACGGGTCAGGATGACATGAAGCTCGGCGGGGGTTTCGGGGAAGTACATTTCCCGGGCCGTACCGCCGATGCGGTAATGGGTGAAGGGGGCGATGGACACGTTGCGCTGCGGTTCTATCATGGGTGATCCTTGTCGTGGAAAGAAGATTCAATGCATCCCTGAAAATATGCACGAACCCCACGGGAAAGCAACAGGATAATGGCCGCTTCCCGCTGCCCGCGAAACGGGGAAAGACTTTTCACTTCCGGAAGAGGGATCGGGTTCCTCTCCGGATTGGACTCCCGGATCGAGGCGGTATTTGCTCTTTGTCTGAACCGGAGCTTGAGACGATCAAGCCAACCGCTGAACGGGGGCGCTTCCTGCTATTTGACTGTCACGTCAATGTGGATTGCGTTTCAACACTTCGACACTTCGACAGACTCAGCGCCCGCAGACTCAGCGCCCGCCGCTGGCTGAGCTTGTCGAAGCCAGCCAAAGGGTACATCCCTTCTGGTTGACAGGGTACCATATGGTTTATACCAAAGTGCATATTGCATGCATGAACACGTCTCATCTCCGGAAATTGCAAGTACTCTTTCACGCCCCGGGCGGATGGAAATCCGGTGGGCCGCGATTGATTTTCGGATTGCGAATCCTATATATTGCAAAAGAGCAATTATTATGCGGCAAAACACATCCACGGACACCAGAGGAGGCAATCCATGCATCAGCTCAGCGAAATGATTCAAACCGCGGACTGGAAAGCGGAAAAGCATGTCCCGGTCATCGATGCCCCACAGAAATTCAAAAAGGGTGAGATGACCCCGGTCACTGTAACCATCGGCAAGGAAATCGCCCACCCCAACACCACCGAGCACCATATTGTCTGGATCGACCTGCATTTCCATCCCCGGCATGAGAAATACGCCTATCAGGTGGCGCACTTCGAATTTCTGGCGCATGGTTCCTCGGTGAACGGGCCAAACACGAGCACCGTGTATACCCATCACGAAGGGACCTGCCGGTTCAAGACCGACCAACCGGGAACCCTCCACGCCATGGCGTATTGCAATATCCACGGTTTCTGGCAGAACTCCATGGATATCGAGGTTGAGGAGGGCGCGCCGCAGCAGGAAGCGGCCATGAGCGGCCAGACGCAGGGGTACTGAGCCATCCGCGATGTCAGGCATGTCCCTTCACGAACCACCCGCTCCCATGATTTCCCTGAAGACCATACATATCGGCGCTTCCGGCTGGCATTACAAGCACTGGGTCGGGGTATTCTATCCCCCGGATATGAAGCCGGAACGCTGGCTGGATTACTATTCCCGTCGCCTGGGCACGGTGGAGATAAACAACAGCTTTTACCATCTGCCGCTGGAAACCACCTTCGCGCGCTGGCGAGAAACCGTGCCGGACAGTTTTGTCTTCGCGGTGAAAGCCAGCCGGTATATCACCCATATCAAACGGCTCCGGGACGGCGCTGAAACCGTCCCGCGTTTTCTGGAGCGGGCGGCGGCGCTCGGGGAAAAGCTGGGGATCGTTCTTTTTCAGCTTCCGCCCTCCATGAAGCTGGATCTCGACCGTCTCGCGGCTTTCCTGGATATTCTCCCGCGCGGATTACGGTGCGCCGTGGAGTTCCGCCACGAGAGCTGGTTTACGGCTCGAACGTACGATCTTCTCGATGGACACGGCGCGGCGTTCTGCATCCACGACGCGTTCGGGCGGGCCACCCCGAAGGAAGTCACCGGAGGGTGCGTATACGTGCGGCTGCACGGCGCCACCGGGATGTATGCGGGAAGCTACGGCGAGGAGCAGCTCCGGGGATGGGCGGACGATATCGTGGAGTGGAGCGGGCGGGCCGATGCGGTATATGTCTATTTCAACAACGACTCGCAGGGATTCGCGGTGCACAATGCTTTGCGGTTGCAAGAACTGGTCGCGGAACGGGTAGGCGACGGCGCGGAAATCCCCGTCGTTTGACTGGAACGAAGGAGCCGGTTATGCGGCGACCGGGCGCTTCCCTCCGCGTGGGAACGGGGTCATTCCATCCTCTGGCAGACCGGGCAGAAATATGTGCGCCGCCGCCCCGGCCCCTGCAGGATCAT
>CAYRTQ010000261.1:0-6696 GCA_964426865.1 uncultured bacterium | reverse complement strand
GGCAGGCTCGCCTTTTTTACAATCCCTTTTTACAGAAATTTACGGACTCTATCTGCTACCTTTGAAGAAGGGATATACTTCATCTCTTCAACTGACAGTATTGATGTATCATATTTTAGAAGCAGAACGCAATGATTCAATAAATTCACCTATATTTCGGTTTCTCATATCGGTGGTCTCTTCGTCTGTGTCCTGAAAGCTGCTGAACTCATGCCAACCATGGTCGAGATGTTGAATATATTTTGGAAAATGTAAGTCAGGCACATCAGCTACATCAGCAGAAAAAAAAGCACTATCAATCAAAATATTTTCTACAATTTCAGTTATATCACTGACCGAGATATTATCTGGGTTAGAGAAAATAACTTCTCCCCGCTGCTTAAAGTTCCCAGCATCTCTATATAAGTATTCAAATCGAATATTCATGATTATATTTTATCCTTAAATATATTTTGCCTATGATACGACAAAAAAACAGGGTCAGGGTAAAACTTTTGAGGTAACCTTATTAATTTGTGATTATAAGCAGATAATGTTTGCATAAAAAAGTCATTCCTTGTATCCGCATATCTTTTTGAAACAATGACCGACATGTTTTCTGAGATAGTAATAATCCCAAGATCAAAAGCTTTGTCATGAAGCATTGATAAACACAAGCCATTTTGAGGGTTCATTCTATTATTTTTATCAATACTCCATGGTATGATGTGGCTTGCTACCAGAAGTTCAGGGATAGGCAACCCAGTAATACAGCACGTTGAATTGTATGCACTGAGTACGGAGCGTCTAAAAAAACTTTGTCCCACGCGCACGTTTGTTAATGCAACTTTATTTGTTCCTGAAAAATCAACCACATTTTCTGTCAATGAAATTTCAGATGTGTCTGAATCGATTCTTTCGTCAACTTTTCGAAATTCATTCTCAGACGTTTGTATCTTAATTGCAAATGACTCCCAATCTGATTGCATTTCATCCCACATGGCTTTGTCGGAAGATGATGCGGCACTTAAGCCTTTTCTGCCAGTCGAAGTGATAGCAGGATCAAGACTGGCAATATTTGTCAATTTCATTGCTAAAGCAGAAGGCGATCTCCCGATTAATTCAGCATATCTAATAATATCTGGATTCCGAGAATGCATTTTCCCGAAAGGTATGAGGCAGTAAAGCTTGAATGCGATCAATAATTGCTCACGCGACCAACCATTTTCATGTCGCATAAGTCGTCCCAATCAATTATAGATACAAGAACAAAAATTGAGGTTAACCTTCGGTGAATCTGTGGATAAACCATATCAATGTTTATAATAAATCTGATAGTTAAAAGAGAAGGAGACAATGTATTTAGCCACTGGTCGCATTTTCTCCAAGGACGAGAGATTAAGTCTCTCGTGACTCACCCTTCCCTCACCACCACCCTCATCCCATGCACCTCGCTCACGATCACCGTTTTCCCCTTCTCGATGTACCCGCCCTCGGTCACGACATCAATTCTCGTTCCCGCAATGTCCGCCACGCCCGCGGGGCGGAGGTCGCTGAGGGCGACGCCGGTTTTCCCGATGAGGTCGGTGCGGGTTTCGGCGGAAGCGAAGCCGTCGGCGATGTCCTCGACCATGCTCATGGAGACGCGGCGGAAGAGGCTGGAGCGTGGGAGGAAGCGTATGAGGAGGACCCCGGCGCCCACGGTGAAGAGGAATGTCCAGCCGAGGACGTGCATGGCGGCGGTGAAATCGTCCGGGCCGGGCATTTTCCCGAGGAGGCTGAAGAAGAGGCTGATGAGGATGAGCGAGACCCCGGCGAATCCCGCCATGCCGAATCCGGGGAAGACGAATATTTCCAGCATGAGGAGGACGATGCCGGTGATGAGCAGGAGGAGTTCCCC
The DNA here is from genome assembly GCA_964426865.1 of uncultured bacterium. Lineage (GTDB taxonomy): Bacteria > Latescibacterota > Latescibacteria > Latescibacterales > Latescibacteraceae > JAWLHT01. The sequence continues at coordinate 4,817 of CAYRTQ010000261.1, read as the reverse complement.
GATCCCGGCGAGCTTGACAATGTAATGGCTGCCGAAGAAGAGGGTGAAGGCGATGATGGCGATGGCTCCGCCGAGGCCGAATCCCGGAGTTTTCAGCTCGATGAGCAGCCCGAGGAATCCGAGGCTCATGAGCAGGGAGCTGACAATGGGATCGGTGAGGAAGCGCACCACGCGCTCCGCCCAGTTGATGGAGGCCACGCGCACCGGGACATCCGGCTTGCCGAGACGGGCGAGGACGTCCGCGAGGCCGGTGACCGTGCCGTTGGAGATGCCGACTTTGAGCGCTTCGGAGTAGGTGAGCGTGAGGAGTTTGCCCTTGACCGTGAGTCCGGGAACGGCGATATCCTCGTCCACCATGGCTTCCGCCAGCTCGGGACGGCGGTTCTTGGCCTGGGCGGTGGCGCGCATCTGGGCCCGCATGTAGCTGATGACTTTTTCGGAGGCTTTACGGCCTTCCAGGTCCACCGCGGTGGCGGCGCCGATGGATGAGCCGGTGGCCATGTAGATGCTGTCGCAGGCCAGGGTGATGAGCGCGCCCGCGGAGATGGCGCTCTTGTCCACGAAAGCGATGGTGGGGACCTTGGCGTTGAGAATGGCGTCCTTGATGTGCACCGCGCTGTCGATACGTCCGCCGGGGGTATTCACGTGGAAGATGATGCCCTGGGCCTTCATCTCCTCGGCTTCCCGCACGTTGCGATCCACAAACGCCGCGAGACCGCCGTCGATGGTGCCCTCTATGGGCACCTCCAGAAAGTCCGCCCGGACTGTCGCGGAGAGGGAGAGAAGCGCCGCTATCATGAGCAAAAACAGCTTTTTCATTTCCGCTCCGCCGAAATGTGGGGGGGTGGTATGTACCTGTAATTTACATGAATACGACGGTGAACACAAGGCGCTTTAAGTGTCTCGGCGAAAGGAGCCGTCGCTTACGCCTCTCCCGCGCATTCGCCGTCCACTTTCAGGATATGCGCGCCGCCCGGATAATCGGCGAGCCGCACCGAGGTCATCTGTTCGATCTTCTGGGTCACCTCGGCGATGCGTCGGATTTCCTCACGGGCTTTCTCCAGGTATTCCAGGCGTCTGGGGTCGATCTCCTCCAGCGCGAGCAGTTCCACATACCCTCCGAGCGAGCAGAGGGGATTGTTGATTTCGTGGTTGTAGGTTCCGGCCAGTTCGAGGATGGTCCGCAGCTTCTCCTGGCTCACCCGGTATTCCTCGGCCTCCTTGCGATAGGTGATGTCCCGGGAGACCACCACGATGCGGTCCACATTCCCCTGCGCATCGTGCAGGGGGAGATAGCGGACATCCATGTAGAGCACCCCGGATTCGCCGAAGTCGAACCAGTCCTCGTAATGGACATCCTCGCCTTCCATGCAGCATTCCATGTTCGGTTTGACAATGTGCTCGAAAACATCCTCGCCCAGGAATTTTTTCACCGGATATCCGATGAAATCCTCCTCGGCCATTTTATGGATGGCGATGTAGGAGGGGTTGACATAGTAATAAATGAAGTCGGTGCCGACAATGGCGATGAGGTCCGGCGATTCGTCGAGCACCCGACGGTTCAGACGGACGATTTCCGCCTCGTACGCATTGAGAACCCGGATAATCTTGTTTTTATCGGAATTTTCTGACATGGAAACGATTCTTCTCCCGAGATGGTGATGGATGGGAAATTTCAGCCGCACAGGGGATTGGTGCGGTTCTATAGTATTGTTTTTCCGGGCGCTTTTTGCAAGGGAAAACTCGCGGTTCGCGGGCGCTTTGAGCGCGGGGGAGCGTTCTTACGGAATAACCGTTCAGAAGCCGGTTGACAATCCGGTCCGGAAAAAGTAATTTACCGGGAATCAACTTTAGAACCGTGGATGCCCTGTCAATTTCGCACTCCATCCCCATGAAAGGAATCCCATGCAGCGCACCAAATCGATCGTCATTTTGCTTCTGGCCTTCCTGCTGTGTTTGTTCTGCTCGACACTCTCCGCCCAGGAACAGAAACAGAAGCCCAAACCGGTGCACGCGCCCAACGCCCTGCCCGGAGTGGAGCCGGAGATGCTCACTCCCGGGTACTGGATCGCGCTTCAGCCGGATGCGGACAAGGTGATCATGTCCCCCGCCCAGATCGAGCAGTTCAACGCGAAGAACCGGGCGCGGAAAGTCGTGCTCCGCGATTACTACGGCAAAACCGATCCCATCGAGGGTGGAACCATCGGCTATACCGATCTGATGAAACGCGGCGTGCTCATGAACATGATCCGTCCGCTGTATCTCCCGGCCACACTTCCGGGGGACAGCCTCCGGACGTGGTTCAAGAACCTGGAAACCTGGCTGGATTCCCGCGACTTCTATGACGGTCGTAACGCCACCTGGTCCACGGAGATGAAACGCGATCTCCTCGCCGACATGAACGAGAAGGCGATTCCCTCCACGATCACCCGAAGGTATGGCATCGTGGTGAACCATACCAATGTGCGCTTCTTTCCCACCGAGGTGCCCGGATACAGCGAAACCCAGTACGAAATGGACCTCTTCCAGGCCACCTCGCTCCTTTCCGGAAATCCCGTCACCATTCTCCACGAATCGGCCAACGGCGACTTCCTGTATATCGAGAGCCATCTGACCCGAGGATGGGTGATCGCCGAGAACATCGCGATCGGAACCCGCGAGGAAGTGCGGAAGCTCGCGGAAGGCAAGAGATTTCTCATGGCCACCGCCGACAAGGTCCCGGTCTATGGCGACCCGCAGTTCAAGGCGTTCTCCCGGTATCTCTATTTCGCGGCGACCATGCCGCTGGTCAGCAAGGGCCCCAATGGCTATGTGCTCCGCATGGCGTACCGCAAAACCGATGGCCGTATCGGGATCGCGAACGGGTATGTCCGCCCGGAAGCCGATGTGAACGTGGGCCGCCTCCCCTATACCAAGCGGAATGTGTACACCCAGATTTTCAAGCTGCTGAACACCCCCTACGGCTGGATCGACCAGGACAACAAGCGCGCCTGCTCCGGGACCATGCGGGTGCTCCTCCAGTGCTTCGGCATCGAGGTGGGAGCCTATCCCTCCTTCATCCTGCCCGCTACCGACCATGTGGTTTACTATGATCCCAAACTCACCACGGAGCAGAAGATCGCGGAGGTGGAGAAACTGGAACCGGCCATCTCCATGGCGGGCAACGCCGGGCACATCGTGCTCCTGCTCGGGAAGGCGAAGAACGGCAAACTCTACTTCATGCACCAGGCCGGTTGGGGCTATGACGAGGGCGACCAGCACTACTTCGTCAACCGGGTCTCCATCAACCCGGTGGATTTCAAGTGGTATCACATCAACGGCGCTCCCATTTTCTCCACGTTCCTGCCCTGACAAAGGACAGCGCGGCAAAATGGAAGTACATGTACGGCGTCACATTCGGGGCGGGGATATATTCCCGCCCCGTTCCACATGGACCGCCGGGAGCTTCCCCGTGTCCCGCACATAACCATCACCCTCTCCACCGGAGGTCGGCATGGCGCGCTTTTTCTGTATGCTTCTCGGAATGCTCACGCTTTTTCTGGCCACGGGCGCGGACCGGGCCTGCGCTGTCCCCGGCGTGTTCAGCGTCCTCGATTACGGCGCCAAAGGCGATAGTGTCACCCTGGATACACGCGCTATCCAGGCCGCGGTGGACGCCTGCGGGAAAACCGGCGGCGAGGTGGTGTTTCCCGCCGGAAAATTCCGGTCCGGAACCATCGTCCTGAGGTCCGGGGTGACCCTTCGTCTCATGGCCGGCGCGGTGCTCCTCGGCAGCGCGGATTTGGCCGACTATCCCGAAAAGATTCCCGCCGTTCGCTCCTATACCGATTCCTATGTCCGCCGGAGCCTCATCTATGCGGAAGGTCTTTCCGATATCGGAATTTGCGGCGGGGGAACCATCGACGGCAATGGCAACGATCCCGCTTTCCGCAAGGACGATTATTTCTCGCGGCCTTATGTCATACGATGCATATCCTGCCGTGACATGCGCATTTCCGGGATCACCCTCCGCAACTCGCCCATGTGGATGCAACACTACCTTGTCTGCGAAAACCTGGCCGTTTCCGGAATACGGGTGTACAATCACGGCAATCGCAACAACGACATGATCGATCTCGACAGTTGTCGCAACGTGGTCATGTCGGACTGCATCAGCGATACCGACGATGACGGCATCACCATCAAGAGCACGACTCCCTTCCCGAGCGAGCACATCGCCATCACCAACTGCATCGTGAGCAGCCACTGCAACGCTCTCAAGATGGGCACAGAATCCGTGGGCGGTTTCCGGAACATCTCCATCTCCAACTGCGTGGTCAAACCCTCCGATCATCCGGGGCTGGTGTACGGCGTCCGGGAGGGCATATCCGGGATCGCGCTGGAGGTTGTGGACGGCGGAGTGATGGAGAATGTGACCATATCGAACATCTCCATCGACCGGGTCGCCACTCCCATTTTCATACGGCTCGGAAACCGGGGGAGAAAATATGTTCCGGACGCGCCGCAGCCAGAAGCCGGCATTCTCCGCAACGTTCTCATCTCCGGAGTGATCGCCCGGGGGACCAATGTCACGTCCTCCATCACCGGAATTCCGGGGCATGCGGTGGAGAACGTGTCTTTCCGGGATGTCCGACTCATTTCCACCGGAGGCGCCGGGATCGGGGAATTCCGCCGTCCGGTCCCGGAGAACGAGAAAAAGTACCCGGAAGCGCTCATGTTCGGGACCCGTCTGCCCGCGTATGGATTGTATATCCGCCACGCGAAGGGGATTACCCTCGATCGGGTGGTCTGCTCGCTGGATTCCGCCGATGCTCGGC
>CAYRTQ010000260.1:5984-6720 GCA_964426865.1 uncultured bacterium | reverse complement strand
TGATTCCTCGGCCATCCGTTCCTTCAGGTTTGCGGGTACATCGTCCCAGGTGATAATGCCGGTTTGAGACATGAGCACCGCGTGCTCGATGGCGTTTTCCAGTTCACGCACATTGCCCCGCCAGGCATAGTCCACCAGCCGTTTCAGCGTGGAGGACTCGATATCGGTGACCTCTCGCCCGGAGATCTGGGAGTATTTCCCGATGAAAAAGTGGATGAACTCGGGGATATCGATCCGGCGATCCCGGAGCGGGGGAATCTGGATGGTGATGACATTGAGCCGCCAGAAGAGTTCCTCGCGGAATTCGCCTTTCTCGATGGCCTTTTTGAGATCGCGGTTGGTCGCGGCGATCACCCGGGTGGAGATGGGGATGATGTGTTCCGATCCCACCCGCTGAATCATCTTTTCCTGGAGAACGCGCAGGAGCTTCACCTGCAGATCGAGGGGCATGTCCCCGATCTCGTCGAGGAAAATGGTTCCGCCGGTGGCCTGTTCGAACTTCCCGATATAGCCGCCCTTGCGCGCTCCGGTGAAAGCGCCCTCGGCGTACCCGAACAGTTCGCTTTCGATGAGATCCTTGGGAATGGCGGCGCAGTTCACCGGGATGAAGGGGCCGTCCGCCACCTGCGAGGAGTTGTGTATGGACTGGCTGAACAATTCCTTCCCGGTGCCGCTTTCCCCGATGATCAGGATATTGCTGCCGCTCTGGGCGGCGAGACGGGCCAGACGGACCGTT
>CAYRTQ010000260.1:0-5916 GCA_964426865.1 uncultured bacterium | reverse complement strand
CGAACGTGAAACGGGGGCGCTGTGAAGTGAAACGGGTGAGCAGTTTGACCGTATCCTCCATGAGACGGAAGGAAATCACGCTGCCCCGGTGCTCGCCGGACTTGTCGCGGAAAGCGCGGGTGGTGACCACCGCGGCGAACTTGTCGGAGGGGCCGTTGAAGGTGACCACGCGGTTGACGAGATCGTTTCCCTGGGAAATGATGCTGGACAGGGATGGTTTGTAGGAGGTGACCGCGTCAATGCTCATTGTCCCCTTGACCGCGTCCTGCAAACCGAGGGAGGTGCGGGCCGGTTCGTTGTAATCCTGGATCACACCGTTCTCGTACACCGCGATAATGCCATTGGTGATGGAATTGAAAATTGCCTGCATGCGCGAGTAGACGGTATCAATGACATCGAGACGGCGCTTGTTTTCGTCGGAGAGGAGTTTCAGTTCGGAATGGATCACCGCGTTCTCGATGGCAAGAGCGGAAAGTCCGGCAATGTGGAGAATAACGTCCACTCCGGCGGAGAGGAACAGACCCCGGGGATCGTCGTTCTCACGGTCCATCCCGAAAAGGCTGATGACTCCGATGCTTTTGTTGCGGCTGATGAGCGGGAGGCAGATGTTCCACTGTTCTAGGCCGCTGTTGTCCTTGAACGGTTTGTCGTTTTCGATGGCGCGGATTTTCGGTTCTCCGCTCCGGAGACAGCTCGTGACGATCTCCAGGGGAAAATTACGAACGAAGGTGGACTTGAGACCATAGGAAGCGGTCCGGGTCACATTCCCCTCGCTGTCCATGAGATGGATCAGCACCCCGTTGATATCGAAACCGTTGGCGATTTCCCAGGTGACCTCGTCCAGAATGACGTCGAGATCCAGCGAGGAGGTGACCGATTCGGCAATTTTGGTAGAGAGTTCCAGCAGTTTGGCCTTATACTGAAGGCTTTCGTATTCCTGGGCGTGCTTGATGGATCCCGCAATGCCGTCGGTGAAATTCTTCAGTTCCTCCGCTTCCGTTTCGGAAAACTCCCGTTCCTCCTTGCTGCGGATATTCACCACCCCGAGGAGTTCATCCTTCCAGAGAATGGGGAAGGAGAGGATGGAGGGATATTTCTCGTCCTCCGAATAGACCGAGTAGAAATTACGGGGGTCCTGGAGGATGTTCTTGGAGGTGAGCCAGCGGCGGGTCTTCGCGGCCATGCCGGTGACACCCTGGCCGATGGGTATCCGGACATTCCCGATGGCGATGGGGTCCAGTCCGATGCTGATGCTCAAGACCAGCATGTCCGTACCGGGTTCCTTGCGGAAGATCACCACATCGTCCACCGCCAGATATTCGGCGATGATACGGGCGAGCAGTTCAAGTCGCTCCCCGACCACCAGCGGGGCGCTGGCGAGTTTCAGGGCGTGTGTGAGGAGAACTTTCGAGCGTATGGTGGTGAAACTTTCCGAATCCCTTTTGCCGGCGTCCATGATTAACAACCCGTGTTTCAAGGTGATGAGAATTCATTGCCAGATGAGACACTATAAGATATGCGAATCGGAAACGATTGCAACAAAAAAGATTGCCGTTCTTGTTACGAGACGGTCGCTGCCGTTCGAATGTCTTCTTCCTTGACAGTGTCTCCGGCGCGTCGTATCATGCGAAAAGAAAGGATACGCCCATTCGCGCGAACCATGCAAGGAGAAACCATGACGGTGTCAGTCGGCGGTCTCGCCCTCTCGCGGACAATTCTTTCCACCCCCGGCATTTTCCGGGTGAAACCGTCAATTCTCCTGTTCCTGTATCGATACATGCGCAAATTTCAGGTACGGAGAGCGGGCGAAAACCTGGTTCTTCATTCGCATCTGCCGCCGCTGAACAGTCCGGCGTATGCACGATTCATCGACGAACACCTGCTCGGGAAGATCGATGGACCATCCCATGCCCAGGTGGGGGTGACCGACGCCTGTCCGCAGCGGTGCGGATATTGTTACAACCGTAACCGCACCGGCAGAGTGATGGACACCCCGTCCATCACGCGACTGATCCGGGAATTGAAGGACATGGGCGTGGTATGGCTGGGGCTCACCGGCGGCGAGCCGCTCCTGAACCGTGACCTTGCCGCCATCGTGGAGTCCATCGGCAAGGATTGCGCCAGCAAACTGTTCACCACCGGATGCACGCTCACCCGATCCAGGGCGGAGGAGTTGAAAAGCGCGGGACTCGATTATGTTTCGGTGAGCCTTGACCATTGGGATGAGCGGGAGCACGATTCCCGGAGGGGATATGAAGGCGCTTTCCGCGCCGCGGTGCGGGCTGTCGAACTGTTCCGGGAAACCGGAGGCATCCATGTGGGGGTTTCCGCGGTTCTCTCCACCGGGATGATCCGGACCGGCGGTGTGGAGGAATTCCTCCGGTTCCTTTCCGGGATGGAAATAGACGAAGCCTGGCTCAGCGAGGAAAAGCCCTCCGTTGCGGCGGCTGTAAAAGAGGACACGGTCATTTCCGAACGCGAGCGCCGGAATCTCATCGATCTCCAGGACCGGTACAACCGGACAGGGGAGATGACCGTGAATTATCTGGGCCACTTCGAGGACGGCGATCATTTCGGATGCAACGCGGGTAACAAAATGGTATATGTCGATGCCTTCGGAGAGGTGAGTCCCTGCGTGTTCGTCCCCATGTCCTTCGGCAATGTCTCCGAAAAGCCGATAGCCTCCGTTTACAAGGAGATGCGGGAATTTTTTCCTTCCGAAAGCCGGTGTTTTATCAACCGGAATTACCGGGCGCTCAAACGGTTTCACGACGGCCACCTTCCCCTGCGCGGAGAGAATGTTCAGCGCATGATGAATGAGATAGAATTCGGTCCGTTCTCACGGTTCATGGAATTGTATTATGGAAGGAAGCGGGGAAGAAATGAGGGCCAGAACCGGGGTGAGTGAGCGCCCCACATTTATCGGCATGTACCGGATGGCCGGTCTGTGCGGCGCGTTGGCTTTCGGGGCGACCGGCCTCGTTTTTCTGCTCTTTCCCGACGATGTGATCGCATTTTTCAATGCGTTGTCGATTCCGGCGGGGTTGAAGGAGCTTCCGTTGCAGGGGCGTGGGTTTTACCTGATTCTGGCGTCGGGATACATGTATCTCGTGACCGTGTTGGCATTCCTGATGTACCGTCATCCCGGAAACAGGGTGTTTCCTCTCCTGCTCGCTCATGGCAAGCTGGCCAGTTCCGCGCTCTCGTTCTTCCTGCTGGCCGCGCACGGCGTGTACCTGATGTATATCGTGAACGGCATTCTCGACGGGATGATCGGAGCCGCCGCCCTGTTCCTCCATTTCCGGGTGAAAAAGGATTTCGGATGAACATCCGCCTCGCGTTGCTCCAGATATACCTTCCCCGGTTCATCCAAAAAGGAAAGCTCCGGGAGCTTTTCGGGATCACCGCGCGCGCGTTCCATGCGGAAATGCCGCGACTGGACGGGATGCCGTACCGTGAATGCCTGGAACGGTATGCGCGGTTCACCGGGGAGATGGCCGGGGAGGCCATCCGCAGGGGAATCGATGTTCAGGAAATTGAAGGCCAACTCCATGCGGGCGCTCTGGAGATGGGGAAAACCCTGCGGAGGCAGTTGCGGGTTTCCACGCGGGAAGAGTGCATGACCGCGTGCCGTCTGCTCTACCGGGCGCTGGAGATAGATTTCCGGGGAAATGACCGGGGTGAGATTGTCATTCGATCCTGCTTTTTCAGCTCGTATTATTTCCGGGAGGTGTGCCGTCTCATATCCTCCCTGGATGAGGGAATGATCGCTGGACTTTCCGGAGGCGGGGAACTGGCGTTTTCACAGCGGATTACCGAGGGCGGCGAATGCTGCCGGGCGCATATCGTTTACCGGGAGGATACACCATGAAGAAAGTCGTGGTGGTCGGCAGCGGCGCGGGCGGCGCGGTAGCCGCCAAGGAGTTGCAGGGGAAAGCGGAGGTGACCGTTCTGGAGGCGGGACGGGAGTTTCGCCCCTTTTCCGTGAATCTCTCCATGCTGGAAACGGCGAAGGCCACCGGGCTCTTCTTCGATGCGCGCATGATTCGGCTCCTGTTCCCTTGCATGCAGGTGCGGAAAACGGATGACATGGTACTGGTCAACGGCATCGGGACGGGGGGAACGACCACTCTCAGCGCCGGAAACGCCGTACGGGCAGACGCGGGACTGCGGGAGATCGGCCTCGATCTCGATGTGGAATTCGCGGAACTGTATCGTGAAATCCCGGTCACCACCGCGCACGCCATGCACTGGCGCGAAACCACGAAGCAGCTTTTCTCCATATGCGGAGACATGGATCTTCACCCGCATCCGACTCCCAAAATGGGACGGTATGAACGCTGCACCAATTGCGGAAGATGTGTTCTGGGATGTCCGTACGGGGTGAAATGGGACAGCCGCGCTTTTGTCCGGGAAGCCCGGTCACGCGGCGCGCGTCTGGTAACCGGATGCAGGGTGGTGAACCTGGAGATGGAGGGCGGAAAGGTTCGCGGGGTGTGGGCGAGGGAAGCGCTGGCGCGCCGGTTCTATCCGGCGGATATGGTAATTCTCGCCGCGGGCGGTCTGGGGACTCCGGTCATTCTCCAAAATTCGGGAATCTCCTGCGAGCCCCGTCTTTTCGTGGACCCCGTGCTTTGTCTCGCCGCCCCCCGGGATGCATGTTTGCAGAACCGGGAAGTATCCATGCCCTTCATCGTCCAGCGGGAGCACTTCATTCTCTCCCCCTATTTCGATTACCTGAGTTTCTTCTTTCACCGCCCATGGTCTTTTCCCGCCCGGAACACCCTCGGTCTCATGGTGAAACTGGCGGATTCCGCCTCGGGGAGGATCGATTCGAAAGGAATCTCGAAAACGCTCACTCCCCGCGACATGAAGAATCTGGAGGACGGCATGGACCTCTGCCGTCAGATTTTTCGACGCCTGGGGGTGCGGGAGAAAGACATGGTTCCCGGCGCTCTCAACGCCGGTCATCCGGGTGGCATGCTGCCGCTTACCGAGCGGGAAGCGGAGACGATCCATGACGATCGCCTCCCCCCCAACCTCTTTGTCGCCGATGCCACGCTGCTCCCGCGGTCCCTGGGGAACCCGCCCATTTTCACCATCATGGCCCTGGCCAAAAGAGTGAGCCGGGTCTGTCTGGAGCATCTGTAACCGGGACTGTGCCTTCAGGTTACTCGCATTTTCTCCGGTTCTGCACCATGTAATGCATGTGCAGTTCGGTGTGACCCAGCCGTTCAGAACAGGTGAGCTTGCCCGCGGACACCGCTTTGACCTCTTCCAGAAGCTTGTCGCCCATATCATCGATCGTGGCGTCTCCGTACAGGACACCCGAGACATCCGTATCGATGTTTTCCGCCATCACCTCGCAGGTTTTCGGCGCGCCGCATACCTTGATCACCGGCATGAGTGCGCTCCCGATGGGGGTGCCGCGGCCGGTGGTGAACATCAGCATCTGGCAGCCGGCGGCCGCGGCGTTGGACATGTCCTCGGCGTCGCTGATGGGGGATATCCCCCGGGTGAGATCGTCCGGAATGGAATCGATGAGATAGAGACCGGGCGCGCTCGGGCGTTCGCCGACCCGCACCACGTCCCGGATGGGACGGTGCCCGCTCTTCATGTACGCGCCCAGCGATTTTTCTTCGATGGATGAAAGGCCGCCGTCCGCGTTCCCATTGGCGATGCCGAATTGTCCCACTTTCATCGCGGTATCCACCGCGCGGCCGATCGCCTCCCGTATCCGCCCGGCCACAACCGCGTCCGCTCTTGCCGCGGCCATCTCTCCGCATCCGATCATCTCGGTGATCTCATCGAAGAAACAGGTCCCTCCGGCGTCGATAACACGGTCGAAGAGCGCTCCCACGGCGGGATTGGAGGAAAGGCCGCTGGTGGCGTCCGAGCCGCCGCAGTTGGTTCCGA
>CAYRTQ010000259.1:2601-6782 GCA_964426865.1 uncultured bacterium | reverse complement strand
CCCTCCGCCAGCTCCATGAGCCCCACCTTGTCCCGTATGGCTCCGGTGAACGATCCCTTTACATGGCCGAAAAGCTCGCTTTCCAGGAGTTCGCCGGGGATGGCTCCGCAGTTGACCGCCACGAACGGGCCGCCCGCGCGATGGGAGTTCTCGTGAAGGGCACGCGCGGCGATTTCCTTGCCCGTGCCGCTTTCGCCGGTGATGAGGACGGTGGAGTCCGTGGCGGCCACGGTACGGATCAGTTCACGCATTGCGGTGATCTCTTTGGAAACTCCGATCATCATCTCCAGCGCGGGGACTTTTGAAGCGCCGCCCCGGGGGGATGCTTCCCGTGAGGATTCGCCCGTGCGCAGGGCGCGGCTCACAAAATCCATGAACTCCTGTTTGCGGAATGGCTTCTCGATGAAAAATGTCGCGCCCAGGTTCAGCGCGGCGATGGCCTGGTCCTTGGTGGCATAGGCGGTCATGATGATAATGGGGGTGTCCCCGCGGTTCTGAAAATTCCCGATCATGCGAATACCGTCCATGCCGGGCATTTTCAGATCGGTGACCACCAGGTCGTGTTTTCCCCGTTCGAACCGTTCCACCGCCTCCGCGCCCCCGGAAGCCATGTCCACTTCGAAGCCTTCCTTTTCCAGCATGATTTGCAGGGTGTCACGCATGCTCTGCTCATCATCTACCACGAGAATTCTCTTTGACATCTTCCTCTCCGTGTAAAGGTATGTCGAGAGCGATCTCGGCTCCGCCCGCGCTCCGGTTTCTCGCGAACACTCTTCCGTGATTGTTCACCGCCATTTTTCGCACAAGCGCCAGTCCCAGTCCCGTTCCCTCGCTCTTGGTGGAAAAAAACGGCTCGAATACGGAGGAGAGGGCTTTCTCGGGAAAGCCCGGACCGTTGTCTGCGATCACCAACCGGACAAATTTTTCGGCGGCGCGGTCTTTTCTCTCCAGCCCGATTTCGATCACCCCGTTCCCTTCAAGCGCATCCAGGCTATTGATGATTATGTTGATCATGAGCTGCTCCAATTGGTCCGGGTCAAAGCATACCACGGGGTTTCCCGATATGGTGTTGACCACCCGGATGTTTTCGGTTTTGCGGGGATCGTTCTCGATGAGCAGGAGGATATCGTTGATGCATTTCCGGAGATTGACCGGACGCATTTCGGGAGTTTTCAGCCGCGCGAATTTCAGAAATTCTGTCGTGATGCGGTGGAGACGGTCCGATTCCTTCTGGATGACCCGGAGAAGCCGTGAAACCTGCCCGGACTGGGCTTGCATTTCCTCGGAAAGGAGTTCGACCGCATTGCACAGCGAAGCCAGAGGATTGCGAATTTCGTGGGCAATGGCCGCGGAAAGCTCGCCGATGGCCGCCATGCGGTCTGACTGGCGCACCATCTGGATGAGTTTCTGCTTCTCGGTCAGATCCTTGAAGTTCACGATGAGTCCGCGCCGTCCGCCGTCGGTGTCGAACAGGGGAACGGTGGTGAGCCCGACGGGGAAGGGAACGCCATTGCGGTCCGTGATTTGTATTTCCTCTTCAGAACCGGACGAGTTGTCCGCCAGTTCGCGGCTGACAATGGCGGTCAGTTCCTCCGCCCTTCCCGAGAACTGGGGCTTGTACGGTTTTCCGGCGGCGTTGGGATCGAGTTGCAGGATATGCATCGCCGCGGCATTGAAATACATGACGCGTCCGGACATATCGAAGGCGATGAGGCCGTTGTTCATGCTCTGGAGGATGTCCGAGGTGTCCAGACGCGCGTCCCTGAGCATCCTGAGCGCGCTGGAAAGCACGGTGTCCTGGTGGTACAGGCGTTCGGTGTAGTAGCTGGAAAAGAGGCCCACCGCGAACATGAGAATGCCGTAGAGGAGGGCTTGCAGGAGAATCCCCTGACGAGCGGCGGGTTCGAGGTCGGTCGGCCCGAAGAGATGTCCGAACTGGGCGAGATACGAAAAGTAGACGGTGACCGTCAGAATGCAGTAGATGAACGTGATCAGCCGTCGAAAAAAGAGGGCGGCGCACATGATGGAGAGGAAATAAAACCCCACGAACGAGGATTCGCTTCCGCCCGTATAATGGATGATGATGGTGATGAGGAGAATGTCGAATGCGATCTGGGCGGCCAAGAGCGGCCGCGATAACCCGGAGACCGTTTGGGTGAGCCAGTAGAGAAGGGTGAGCAGGTATGTGCCGAAAACCACCGCCGCGATCGGGGTCTTGTTGATGGCCTCACGGGGAAGGATGAGCATGGCAACGCCCAGGGTGGCGGTCACCACCGCGGGCCTGAGTATGAGCATCCAGCGCACCACCGGGAGTTCACCGGCGATTTTCTGTCCAGCGGGCAAATGTTTGGGCATGTCGGGGGAAAGGGAAAGACAGCGTTACCGTTACACCATCGTTCAGAGCCTTCTTTCGTCTATTCGTATTACCGTCACCACCCGCCGCACATTCTCGGAGAATACCACGTCATGCAGTTCGCGGGCAAGGGAAAACAGTTCGTCGGGAGTTCCCTCCACCACCGTTCCCATGACTGTCACCTGATACTCCAGGACATGACGGTCGAGGACCTCGAAAATACGCGACACCTCCCGGGAAACACCGGCTTCCCCGGCGCCCAGAGGGTATGCCGCGATTTCCATTCTCGCCCGCTCGCTCACTTCCGGTATTTCTCCTCAAGTTCGGTGCGCACCCGCCGCGCATACCGGTCAATTTCTCCGCAGAGTTTGTGGACCGCGGCCACGTCCCGGCGTTCCAGACGGGTGCGGGAGAAGACCCTTCGCAGGGATTTCAGGTAATTCTCCCCGTCGTTCCATTCCCGGAACCCGAGTGTGTCGAGCGATTGTTCCAGATGACGGAAGAGCGATTCGATCTCTTCCGAGGGAGCCAGGTCCTGACGGGAGGAAGCGCCGGGATAGACGGTCGAATAGATTTCGTAGGCCATGACCATCACCGCCTGGGACAGGTTGAGCGAGGGTTGGGCGCTCGATGACGGGATGGTGACCAGTATCTGGCAAAGCTTGAGTTCTTCGTTCAGGAGTCCACGGTCCTCGCGCCCGAAGAGGATGGAGACGGGGCCGGAAAGTGAACTCTCCAGTATCTCCAGGGCGGCTTTCGGGGGATTCAGGAACGGAGTCGAGGTCCGTTTGCGCTGGGTGGTCCCCACCACGAGCACGGATCCCGCCACCGCCGTGGAAAGATCGTCGTATATTTCCGCCGCGTCGAGCACATCCTCGCTGCCGTGGGCCATATACCGGGCTTGGGGATGATCCCGGAACCAGGGATTCACCAGCGCCAGGCGGCTGAGCCCCATGTTCTTGATGGCCCGTGCCGCGGCGCCCGCGTTTCCGGGGACCTTGGGTTCTACGAGGACGATGCGGATATTGTCGAAGTTGGGTTTTTGAGTCATGGCGTATGTAAAATAATGGAAACGGAACGGGAATCAAGAGAATTCCTGCCAAAGTTGCATGGCAAAAGATGAAGATCATTCGTGGACAGCTTGTCCGATGGCACGTGGTTGAACGTAAACGGGCAGGTTTTCGTTCCGGAAAAACCGGTCATTTGACCCTTCTGGTATTTGGGGTGGATATTTTTGAAATAAAACGCTATATTCCTGTGTACAGTTGAAACGGAAGGGTCCGTTCCCGCCTTTCCCCCCTGCAAGGTGAATTCTTTTCTCATCGACACATCCTGATTACGGTATCATTTTCCATATCAGACGGTTCCTTATACGGCAACCGGTTCTGCTGCTGTTTTTGGATATGTTACACACGCATGGCGAATTCCATCAATCACGGCTCCGGAAGGGTTAATGGCAAAGCTGATCAATTTGGCGATAATCGCTCTTGTCCTGATACTGCTCATTTCCATGATCAACTGTCTGTTGAGCGGCACGGTGCGCCGGGATTCACCGTCTGCCGGATTGGAACGGCGCATGCCGGCTCCCGGCGATTCCGCCGATGGGAACTACGGTGGCTCGGACGAAACTCATTCCGGATGTGTGATGGTGACGGAACGGGGAAGCTATCACCAGTATACCGGGGTGCTGCACGTTCACACCACCCGGTCCGATGGGGGAGGGACCTACGCGGAAATCGGGGCGGTCGCGGATTCCCTGGGAGTGGATTTCATCATTCCGTGCGATCACAATTTCGTGGGAACCATCCGTAATAATCCGGTCCAGCGG
>CAYRTQ010000259.1:0-2591 GCA_964426865.1 uncultured bacterium | reverse complement strand
TCAGTCCCGGAAAAGGGTTCGGCCATTTCGTGGTTCTGGGGGACAGCGTCCCGCCGGTTCCCCGGGGGCTGGCTTCTCCGGACAGCGCGTTTCTCGCCGCCTACAACCAGGGGAACATGATATTCATCGCCCATCCGTACACCAAGGGTAAAAATTCCTGGTCGCACTGGGAAAAGGATACCTATACCGGTTTTGAGTTGATTAATCTGGACGAGAACTGGAGGAACACGTTCTCCCTTTTGCATCTCAACCGGTTTCTGGCCGGGCTGGTGGTATATTTCTTCCGGGACGACGCCCTGAATTACATCCTCAACTATCCCCAGAAGGAAATGGAACAGTTCGACCGGATGAACCGGACCCGCAAGGTGGTGGGAATCGGATCCACCGACGCCCATTCGAGAATCAAGGTATGGAAGGGATTCGATATCCGTTTTCCCAGCTACCCGAGCATGTTCAAGCAAATCCAGACCGTGATTGTCTCCCGGGAAAGCTTCGATGGCGGGTATGAGCATGACCGGCGGCTGATTTTGAACTCGTTGCGGCGGGGAAATTCTTTTGTGGCGCTCGCGGGTCTGGAGGATGGCCGGGGATTCATGTTTTCCGCGGTTTCCGATTCATCGGAGGCGTCCCTGGGCGACAGCCTGCGGTTGGGTCGGACAGCGAAACTGCGGGTCTCCGTGCCCGATTCCATCCGCACGGTTATCCAGATCCTCCGCGACGGAACCCTGGTGGGGGAGTACCGTAATAAAAGCAGGGTAGACCTCCCGGTGACCGATCCGGGGAGTTACCGGGTCCAGGTTTTCCAGCGTCGGCAACGGCTGCCTTTCTTCCGCAAATACTCCTACCCGTGGATTTTTTCCAATCCCATCTATCTTTACCGGTGAGCCGGGTATTTCCATCTACCGCTTCACCCGGTAGTCTTTCACCAGTTGTCCCGCGCGTATGGTGAAAGGCACGTGGAAGACATAGGGATGGTCGCCGCCGCGGGTGACAAAGTAAAGGCCGTCATCGGGCTTTCCCTCGATCACGGGGAATGACGAACTCACCCGCAGGCCGGGGAGCTGGACCAGGATGACCCGGAAAAGTCCGATCCCGTCCGGGCCGATCACCCCGCACCGGGCGGATGTTCCCGGCGAGGCCGCATACGCCATGCCGTGGGTGTCGATACCGATGCCATACACATGGCTGCGGCCGTCGGCATCGAGGTCCCCGATCTCATCTCCCCCCTCGTTCATCCAAAGCACTTCCCCCTCCGGCGAAAAACGGAGGATCGTGTCGCTGTCCGGGTGCGCCGCAATGATTCCCCGGTCGTCGGCTTCCAGCGAGGGCGGCTCCTCCGATTGCCCGAAATACTCCTCCAGATCGATCTCAGACCGGTTGCCCCCGGTGGCGCTGTCCACCGAAACGAGCCGCGGGCCTTTTCCCATTCCGCCTCCGACGCCCACATAGAGCCTTCCGCCGCCGCAGGCGGGCGCGCCGACCAACCGTCCCCGTCCGAACCGCAAATAGCCCTCATCGGCGAACGATACATCGGGTCGCGGTTTGCCGCCGGTGGTGAAGACACAGACCACGCCCGCCCGGGTGGTGATGAACATGCGGCGGTTTCCTTCCCGGACGAATCCCACCGGGGGAAGGCCATCGAGAATCGCTTCCAGGGATTCTCCCGTCTCCGCTTTCGGATCGCCGGCGCTCCGTCCGATACGGTATCGCACAATCGAGCGGCCGTCCGTGGTTTCCCCGGTCAGCCCCGCGGCTTCGCGTACAACCCGGAAGGAGCCGCCCGCATCCGGGGGACCGTCCGCCACCCAGGTCGCCGGGGCCTTCTTGTTGTACGCGAAGATGTAATAGTTGAGCGGTCCCATGGTGACCCGGCTCCCGGATGTATCGGTTCCGTTCCAGACGAACTCGTTGACACCCGGCTTGAAATCCTTGAGATTGGAGACATGAATGCAGACGGGGACCTCGCCGGAATCGGCGCGGTAGATGACCAGACGCCCGCAGAGGTCGGAGCCGTCCACGTCCACCGGAATATGAACGGAGCCGCCGTTGAACGCGCAGGGGATGGTGGCTGCCGCCCGTATGGAGATAGGTATGGGACTCCCGGTGCGAGGGGGAGGGATGATGACCCGGAGTGTTCCCCCGCTGCTCCCCAGGTCCACCCCCCCGACAGTCAGGCTGGTGCGGAATGTGGGGAGCGGACCGAGTTCCGGGGGGATCCCCCGGACATTCACATGGAATGTCCGCGACATTCCCGGTTTGAGGGTCACCGGCATCACCGCGGGCTGAATGCTCCATCCGGTGTGTTCGAACACCCGGAAGGCGATTTCTCCGGTTACCGGCAGGGGAAACGGATTGGCGAGCGTCAGGTCAAATGCGCCGCTGACCTGCCGGGAACCCTCGCTTTTCAATAAGGGCAACTGCATGGAACGGATCAGACGGTCGGCCTTTTCCCGCATGTTCGGGGTGACCGTGATGCCCTCGGTGAGCGTTCCTTCCGGAGAGAGCACCCGGAAAGAACTGGTCCGCCCGTTGACCGTAACCAGCAGGGCGTGGGGGAACAGCCCGAATCCTTTTTCCCCCGATGGGCCGGT
>CAYRTQ010000258.1:2522-6785 GCA_964426865.1 uncultured bacterium | reverse complement strand
TTCCCTTGCCCCCTCCGGGGGAAAGGGATTGAGGGTTAGGGGGCCAAGACCTCACGAATGATATGATTTCCTTATTTATGGATAGGCTCTAAAACAAACCGTATTGGGTTGGCTGGCTTCGACACGCTCAGCCGGCGGCGGGCGCTGAGCCTGTCGAAGCGTCATTCACCCAATACTATCCAGTTGAAGAAATTGTAGTTACAAAGGGCACGGAGGGGTAAAACGAAAAGAAACCCCGGGAGCCAGCATATCCCCGGCGATATCCCGTTCCCGCCTGGACCGAAACTCCTTCCCGGCCCATGACTCGGCGGTTTCCCCCTCCCGCCTTCTCCATTCTTGCTTTCGTCTTTTTCAATATCCCCGTTTCGCCGCCTCGGGCGCAAGGATGGGATTGAATGTACGGCCCTTGCGGTAATTGCCCAAGAGAAAATAGGGCACGGAGCCGCGACGGCACATTTCGTCCGCCCACTGCGCGCAGATCATCTGCTGGATCACATTGCTCATGATGCCGGAGGTGGGGCAGACCGGATCCTTACGGCCCGGGATGCGGATGACGCCGCCCGATTCGGGCGAGAAATTGTCGAACCCGGCGTTCGCCACATCGATGAGCCGTCCCCGCGGAACAGCACCGTCCAGCGAGGAAGGCCCGATGCCGATGACATGGGCTCCCTCCACCTTCTTGGCCAGAGCGAGCTGCACTTCTTCCGGGAAAGCCGGGGAGATGGCGGAGATGAGCATGACATTGCGGGTCTTTTTCGCGTTCCAGTCGCCGGTGTTGGGCATCCAGGGTCCGGAAGCCACCCGCACCAGTTCGCTCTCCAGCCCGGTGTGCTCGATACTCTTCACGAACCACCGTCCGCCATCGCGCACCCGGTAGGTCATCTCCACCGCGGTTTCCCGAATGGCGTCGAGATGGGTCCTTCCGATCTGCTCCACACGGCTGGCGAGAATGGCGAGATAATCGGCTCCGGGGCCCGCGCCTTTCACTTTTGGGTCCGCGAGACGAGCGGCGATTTCGGCGGAAAGCATCCAGTAAAGCGCTCCGAGAGCGGTGGTGCAGGAAGGGCAGATGGCCATGTAGGGGATTTCCGGGGGATGGACCAGCCCCTGTTCGTAGGGGATATAGCTCTGGAGGATTTCGTTGGAGACATCCTTCAGCACCAGGTTGTCCTCGTTGGGGAGGACATATCCCTCGGGCCAGAACTCGTTGTTGATGTAGTTCACCGGCACGGTCACCACGTACGCCCCGCGGTCGCGCGCCTGCTGGAGCGAGCGGTTGCAGTAACAGGTGATGATCATGTCCCCCTTCTTCAGGGCGCTGAAATCCGATTCCTTCATCTCGGCCTTGCTCTGCGTGTTGCTCATCCCGGTATAGGCTTTCATGACAACGGGATTGCCGCGTCGCTTTTCGCCCTGTTCGGTGGAGGGCATGTGACCGATGTTGGCGGAGTTGTACACCGTTCCGCCCGCTTTCATCACCCGCACCGCGCGGTCCGCCAGTTCGGCGATGTGGCCGGTTTCTCCGCTGAGCGATCCGAGAATGCTCAACGTCCCCTGGAGATATTCCTCCATGAAAAGAATGGTGTGGCCGAAAGTGTATTCACTGTCCCAACGGCTCTCGTTCTTCCGAACCGGGGCGGCGTCGGACGCTCCGGGAAGGGCGGTTCCGGAAATGATCCCCGCGCCGAGCATGGCGCCGTTACGGAGCAGGGTGCGACGGCTGGTTTTCTGCATGCTGAATCTCCCGTTCGAGGAAAGGTATGATTCCGTCAAATAGTCAATTATCGGTGTAAGGTAATCGTTCCGTTCCAGGAAATCAAACAACGAATGCGTTCTTTTTCCACGTTGCACGAAAAATGATCCATGTACCAGCGTATCCGCGCCGATTCAATCCGGGAGAACATGTTCCCCGGCTCACCCGCGGGAGGACGACGGTAGAGGCGCGCCCACTCGCGGTCGGTCTGACCGTGACAGGCCATACTTTGAATCGCCGCGTCGTTCTGTTCACACCGGGGCTTGACCGGAACGCGGCGAGGATGTATCTTCATTTACCGGAGCGTTATTTCATCATGCCCCCACTATCGAAAGACACTGAAAAATGAAGTTCCGACGATTCTGCATTCCACCGCTTTCCGCAAGTGTTTTCCTCGGCATCCTGCTGCTCGCCTTCGTGTCTCACGCCGCGTCCGCTCCGCGTTCTCCGCTCGCCGGAGCGCGCCAGCTCGTGCTGGTCATCGCGGAGACCGATTCCACCACGTACGCCCGGATGGGGACATTCTCCCGCTCCGGCGCGCGGGGTGTCTGGCGCGCGGAGGATTCCTGGCCCGTGGAGCTGGGAAAAAACGGACTGGCCTGGGGTCGAGGTCTGCACAAAGATAATGTGCGCCCGCCCGTGTCGCCGATGAAGCGGGAGGGCGATGGCAAATCCCCCTCGGGGGCGTTCACCCTGCCATGCGCCTGGGGGTATGCCCCCGCGGATTCGGTCCGGACGAAACTCCCCTACACGCGGGCCGATTCCGGTCTCATCTGCATCGACGATGTCCGCTCGGAATTCTACAATCTGGTAGTGCATCTCGCGGAAAAAGGACTGGACCCGAAGAATCTCCCTTCCCACGAGAACATGCTTCGCGACGACGACCTCTACCGGCTTGTGATCGCGGTGGGGCACAATCTCGACCCGACGGAGAAGGGGGCCGGAAGCTGCATTTTCCTCCACATCTGGCGGGGGCCGGACTCCTTCACCGCGGGCTGCACCGCCATGTCCGGGGAGAATATCGCCCGTCTCCTGGGCTGGCTCGATCCTTCGCGGCGTCCGGTCCTGGTGCAGCTCTCCCGCGCGGATTACCAGCGGCTCCGGAGCGCGTGGGGTCTGCCCGAGATGTGAGGAAGAGGGCGGAAGCGCAGACAGTTACAAAATAACTCCATCCACAATCCTGTTGAATCTCCGCGACTTTTCCCGTATTTTGCCTGCAAATGGCAGAATTCTTACCGTTTTTTCCAATAAGGGGAATGCGCTATGAAATGGGGATATGTAGCCGCCGCGGCGATGTTCGCGGTTGTTGTGGGACGCGCATCCATCTGTCCCGCACCGTCGTTCAAGACGCCGGACGAGCAGCGGGAATTCGAGATCAAGTACGACAAGCTCAAGATTCTCCGCGACGCCGGGATGAAAACCGATGTCTCCCCGCAGTTCATCACCGTTCCGTCGGACTATCCCGAGGTGCGGGATTTCGAGGTGGCGAAAACCGCGCCCACGGTGGATTTCGCGGTCATCCAGGGATTCGATCCCTGGTACCTGCCATCCTTCGATTACCGCAAAGGCGGCATCTATGGCGGGTGGGGCGATGTTTCCCGGGGTCCGGACGGCTGCTTCTATTTCTCCATCGGCGATCACGGTTCCTATGGCGGAACCGCATACATGGTCAAATATGATCCGAAGACCAAAAAGCAGAGCATCGCGTTCGATCTCAAGAAGGTCATCGGCTGGAAACCCACCGACTACGCCGATGGCAAGCTCCACGGCGATCCGGAAGTCGGTCCCGGCGGCGAAATGTGGCTGCTCTCCTATTTCGGCCCGGAACCCACTCCGGAAGAGATGAAAACCGTGTACCGGGGGAGTTATATTCTCAAATACAACGTGTTCACCGGGAAAGCGGAGCATTATGGCATTCCTCTGGAGGGAGCGAGCTGGCCCTACCACATTTACGACCCGGACCGGGGTCTCTTTTTCGGGGTGAGCTCCCTGAAAAACTATGTCCTGGCGTATGACACCAGGGCCAACCGTGTGCTCTACGGCGGCGCGTGCCCGGACAGCATAACCTGGTACGAGCGTTGTGTCATGCTGGACAAGGAAACCGGAAAGATCTACACCACCGATTCCAAGGTCTATCAGAACGGCGGCGCGCTCGCGGACCGGTACAAGGGCGACCAGCATTTTGTTTCCTACGAGCGGCGCAACAATACATTCATTCGGATGAACGCGGTCGTTCCGCCCAACCCGGTGACCGGCAAGGCCAGCGCCTGCCGCGCCCACACGAAAGAGAAGGATGCCGGGGGAGCGTTCTGGTGCATGGACGTTTCCGGGGCCATATTCAAATTCTACCCGGAGCGGGATCGTACGGAATATGTGGCCATCAACTGGGGCAAAACCGGGAAATACACTTCCCAGATGAATTTCAGCCCGAAAAAGCGCTATATTTACTATATGCCCGGCGCGGACACCGCCGCATACACCTATGGCGCCCCGGTGGTGCAGTTCGATAC
>CAYRTQ010000258.1:0-2512 GCA_964426865.1 uncultured bacterium | reverse complement strand
AAGACCGGAAAGAAAAAGGTCATCGCGTTCCTGAACGATTTCTATCTGGAGAAGTACGGCTATTCTCCGGGCGGCACCTACGGCATCGAGCTGGACGAGAAGGGGGAATCCCTCTTCTGCTACACCAACGGACGGTTCACCACGAAGGAACTGGGCTCGGCCTATGGCCGCCCGGCAATCTTCCATGTGCACATCCCGGCCTCGGAGCGTCAGGAGTAACGGCCTCCGCGGAAGATACGAGGACCCGCGGAGACTCCGGCCGCAGCGGGTCCGGATGTGTCGCGGCGCGGCCCCGTTCTCCCGTGTTTCCCCGCATGGTGAGGCATATACCGGGTTTCGTCCCGGTTTTCGATGGTGGTGAGATGAGCGAAGATATCGGACATATCCTCGGAAGCTGGCGGTTCGATCCCGGGGAGGAACTCATGGTCCGCATCATCACCGGCGATGACGGTCGTCCCGTGATCCAGATGCGCATCGACATGGGAATCATGCAGATGGAGATGGACGGCCACCCGGCGGGCGAGTATCCCGAGGGCGAGGATTCCTGGTTTGACTATTACCAACGCCGACGCGCGGAATACGAGGACAGCCATGTGGACGATTATTTCTCCCTGGACGAGGAGGATTGCCGCAAACTCCGCCGTGAGGCGGTGCAATACTACTATCGGTATCTCTCCCTCATGAAACTGGAGGACTATCCCCGTGTCGCCCGCGACACCGGGCGTAACCTCCGTCTTTTCGAATTCGTGCGCCAGTATGCCGAAAGCGAGGCGGACCGTTGGGCGCTCGACCAGTACCGTCCCCATGTCATCATGATGCATACCCGGGCGCGGGCCTCGACCGCGCTGCACGAGGACCCGGTCGCCGGAGTGGACCGGGCGGTGGAGATTTTTGACACCGGAATCGGGGGGATCATCGGTTTTTACAACGAGTACGGCATTTCCTCCGAGATGGAAAACTCCCTGGAACTGACCATCCTGAAATCGCTCAAACGGGAGTTCCTCCGTCTCCGTCCCCCGGAACTTCCGCTGGAGGAGGAACTGGAGCGCGCCATCCGCAAGGAGCGGTTCGAGGATGCCGCGGCGCTGCGGGATCGTATCCGCGAATTGAAGAATCCCTCGACTGTCTGATACCGGCCCTCCATATCATCCTTCGCACGGTTCGGTGCGGATTTCCCTTTTACGATCCCTGCGTTCCCTCCTGATCGCGGTTCCCCCCTTCCCGGCCAGTGTTTCCCGTTTCCGCAATGGCGCGCCGGGGCCGTTCCCCTCCCCTGGAAAGGACTCCTCCCATGAAAACATATCTTTTATGTGCGTGTTTCATATTCTTCGGGATATCCGGGTGTGATTTGAAACTGGCGGGCGAGAACGCCCAGGAAGGATCGGACACCTGGAAAATGGACACGGTCAAGTCGGTCGGCGGTTTCCCGACCCTGGTGGTCGGCAACCCGGAAGTCGTCGATACTTCCGTCGGCCTGGCGCTGCTGTTCGATGGACGGGAGGACGGCCTTCAGATCAACAGCAATCCCATCATCAACGCGGAAACGTTCACCGTGGAGGTGGTATTCCGTCCGGATCAGGAGGGAAATCTGGAACAGACGCTGCTGCACATCCGCGAAGTCTTCGGAGACAATTCGGTCCAGCTCGAAATTCACAACGCCTCAGACCAGTGGTTCCTCCATTCCTCTCTCCAGTCGAATGAAAACTTCATCGCCCTGGAATCCGATTCCCTCCTCCATTCGTTCGGAAATTGGTACCATGTGGCGTTCGTGTATGACGGCGAAATGGTGCGGCAGTATGTCAACGGCCGCGAGGAGCTTTCCGGTCCGCTCCCCGTCTCCCGGTTCGAGCGGGGGAGGACCGCGCTGGGGATGAACATGGACCTGGTGGGCTGGTTCAAGGGCGCCATGCTCGCAACACGTTTCACTCCCCGGGCGATCGAACCGAAGAATTTCATGAAACGGTGACGCGCGGGATGAACAAAGTCTGATACGCATGAGCGATCGAATTGGTAAGAAAGGATTTGAAGCCGGTCTGAACGGTGATGCGGATGAGGCAAATGATAGTTCTCCGCGGTTTTCCCCTGTCTTGGAAAAGCCCCCCGGGTATGGAATGGATTCCGGGGTAGTGGACCGCTGCTGTTTGAGCGACAGCGAGTTCAGCGGTCCCCGGAAGCCATGCCGTATCCGGGGAGTCCTTGGCTTTTCCCGGACCGCCCTCTTTTGGTACTTTTCTGGGCGCACCAGAAAAGTACAGTGGAAGTGGAAGGGGAGCGGGCTTCCTTACCCTACGAAAGCGTCTGCGTAATCGGTACATGCGGTTGATGTCCGGTCATCACATCTACCCATGAAAAACTGCGAAGCGCCCAAATGATAAAAGCTGATAAAAAGAAATGCCTGTACCGTCTTTTTATCATTTCAATTACGCGCATCACCAGAACAGGCGTTCAGACAATCAGTTGTCTCGCTGGACGGTTGCCCCGTCCAACCAGAACTTGCCTTCGGGAGGGAGAT
>CAYRTQ010000257.1:0-6789 GCA_964426865.1 uncultured bacterium | reverse complement strand
GGTTCAGACAGGTTTCAAACACTTTCTTACCGGTTTGATCGCTCATTCGTATCAGAACGAATTTCCATCCCGTATCGTCCCAATCATCTCCAAAAAACTCTGGCGCGGCTCCATTCGCATGACTATATAATCATTTCAGAGAGCGCGGCGCTGTTTTGAAAAGTTTATACTGCGGGGGCATGCGAAATGTGGCGGACGATTGCGGCGTGTATGCTTTTCCTGATCGTGGTGAGCGCGGTACGCCCGTCCGGGGCGGAAGAAGCGGCGCGGTTCCTTTCCGCCCGTCCGGTCTGGCCCGCGGGGATGGAGGCGGAAAAAAATCTGACCGTGGGATTCCGGGCCGTATTTCCTCGCCCGGCCAATGGGGCTATCCCGGTGCTGCGTCTGACCGGCTCGACACTCTATCGTATTTTCCTGAATGGACAGTTTATCGGTCACGGACCGGCGCGGGGACCACACGGATATTTCCGGGTGGATGAATGGCCTCTGCCCCCGGAAATAATCAAGAAGACCAATGTGCTGGCGGTGGAAGTCGCCGGATACAATGTCAACAGCTATTACCTGCTCGACCAGCCCTCGTTTCTCCAGGCGGAGGTGATTGTCAATGGCCGTGTTCTGGCATCCACCGGCGGGAAAACGAATCCGTTCGCCGCGAAAATCGTGACGGAGCGGGTTAAAAAGGTCCAACGCTACAGTTTCCAGCGCCCCTTCATCGAGTATTACCGCCTGCGGGAGGGATACGACGCCTGGCGGTCCGTTCCCGAGGCAGCGTTCATTCCGGTCAAATGCACGGTTCTGCCGGTCCGGAAACTCATTCCCCGGAGAGTCGCGCGGCCGGAGTTCCTTCTTCGTCAGCCGGTGCGGACCGTTTCCACCGGCGGAATCGAAGCGCTCGCTCCGGCGTCGAAACCGTGGAAGGATCGCTCGCTTACCGATATCGGCCCCAAGCTGGGCGGATACCCGGAAAAGGATCTGGAAGTCGTTCCCTCCCTCCCGTTGCAATCCCTCCGTTCCGTTTCCCCGGTTTCCCCGGAGAGAACGGATGATATCATCCCCGCTCACATGACCGCCGGTTCCTTCCGGCTGCTCGATTTCGGGACCAATTTCACCGGGTTTATCGGCGTGGAAGTGCGGTGCGGGGTCCGGACACGGCTGTATCTGACGTTCGACGAGATATTGACCGGGGGTGATGTCGATTTCAAGCGCATGGGATCGGTCAATGCGGTGGGATATGATCTGGAGCCGGGAAAGTACGCTTTCGAATCGTTCGAGCCCTATACCTTCCGGTATCTCAAGATTCTCCTGCTGGAGGGCGATTGCACGGTCGAACGGGTGTATCTGCGCGAATACGCCAATCCCGAAACCGGACGCGCCGCGTTCGCGTGCAGCGATCCACGCCTGAACCGGGTGTTTTCCGCCGCGCGGGAGACCTTTCGTCAGAATGCGGTCGATATCTTCATGGACTGTCCCTCCCGCGAGCGCGCGGGCTGGCTTTGCGACAGCTTTTTCACCGCGCGGACGGCGTTCGATCTGACCGGAAACACCGCCATCGAGAAGAATTTCCTCGAAAACTTCCTCCTGCCGGAACGGTTCGAACACCTTCCCAAGGGAATGCTCCCCATGTGTTATCCCGCCGACCATTACGACGGGGTGTTCATCCCCAACTGGGCGCTGTGGTTTGTGCTCGAACTCCGGGAGTATCGGGACCGGAGCGGCGACCTTGATCTGGTGAAAGCCCTGGAACCCCGGGTGCTGGCGCTCTTCGACTATTTCCGTCCCTACCGTAACCGGGACGGCCTTCTGGAGAAGCTGGACAGTTGGGTGTTCGTGGAATGGTCGAAAGCCAACGAGTTCGTTCAGGATGTAAATTATCCCTCCAACATGCTGTACGCGGCAGCGCTTTCCGCCGCCGCCGAAATGTACAATCGTCCCGAACTGGCGAGCGAGGCGGAGGGAGTACGCGCGGCGGTTCGGAAACAGTCCCTTGCCGGGACCTTCTTCTCGGACAACGCGGTTCGTGAGAATGGGAATCTCCGGGTCACCCGGAATACCTCCGAGGCTTGCCAGTACTATGCGTTCTTTTTCGACTGCGCCTCGCCGCGCGGCGAGGGGGCGCTCTGGAAAACCCTGGCCGGGAGTTTCGGACCTTCCCGTGATGCCGCGAAAACATTTCCGGAGGTTTTCCCGGCCAATTCCTTCATCGGGAACTACCTCCGCATCGAACTGCTCAGCCGGGAGGGAATGTGCGATCAGCTCCGGAACGAAATCGCGGACTTTTTCGTATACATGGCCGACCGTACCGGAACGCTCTGGGAGAATACCCATGCCCTGGCGAGTTGCGATCACGGGTTCGCCTCCCATGCCGCGCACACGTTGTACCGTGACATGCTGGGGATTTATCGCGTGGACGCGCCGGGGAAAGGGGTGACTCTCCGGTTTGCCGATACCGGTCTGGACTGGTGCGAGGGATCGATCCCGGTGCCCGGGGGAAGTGTTTCTGTCGCGTGGTGGAAAGAGAACGGCCAGATGTGCTATCGCGCGGACACCCCGGAAGGCTGGAAACTGACCGTGGAGAATCCCAAGGGATTCAACCTGGTACGCAAGTGACGCCGCGTGACAAAGTCGAACTCATATAGAATATACTACACAAGAGGAGTTGCCGCTGTCATGAAGAAAATGACCCGCCGTCAGGCGCTCGCTGCCGGAATCGCGGTCACCGGAGCGCTTTCCGGAACCGCCCGCGCCGCCGGGATGAAGCTCGCGGACGCCATCGACACGAAATGGTCCCGCACTCCGGGGCTGAAAAAGGACCTTACTCCCGGCAAGACCCCCGTTCGCCTTGCCTGCTGGGCGAGCGCCACGACTTTCGACAGCCGTAAGCCCGGCGAGAGCCTGACCGAGATGGTGAAACGCATCCGGGAACAGGGCTATACCTCCGCGAACACCATCACCCCGATCGACAAGGAGAATCCCTGGCTCGGGATGACGGAAGCGGAGGTCGCGGAGTTCAAGGCGGCGCGGAAACAGTATGATGTCACCCTGTTCGATGTCCATGTCTATGTGAACAACATTCATCCCGATCTCTCACAGCGAAGGAAGAATCTGGCGCATACCTGCCGGGAGTGCGAGGCCGCGGAACGCATCGGCTCCCCCATGCTCACCACCCACACCGGAAGTTGCAGCTCCGTATCGCCGGTTACCATTCACCCGGACAACTGGACCGCGGAAACCTGGAAGACATCGGTCGCGAGCATCCGTCAGATTCTCCGTGACACCGCGGGCATGAAAGTCTGTCTCGGCATCGAGGCGCTCAATCTCATCAACATCAACAATCCCCGAGCGCATCTCAAGCTCATGGAGGATGTGGGCGATCCCCGCTGCAAAGTCTGCTTCGATCCCACCAACATGCTCTCCATGGAGAAATATTTCCACGCCACGGAGATCATCGAGGAGGGGTTCGACCTGCTCGGCGAGAACATTCTTGCCTGCCATGCCAAGGATTCGCTCATCACCCCGAACAGGATGTCCGCCTATCTCACCCAGGTTCCTCCGGGACAGGGGGTGAACGATTACGAGACCTACCTGGTCCGCATGAGCCGCATGCAGTGGCCGCGCACCCTTCTTGTCGAGCATCTTCAGGACGAGCAGTACCCGGCGGCGAAAGCCTATATCGAGGAGACCGCCTCCCGTCTGGGAGTGAAGATTTACGGGAAATAACGGCGCGGAATCGCGGAGGGGGATCGTCAATTGGTCCCCTCTTCCGCCATCAACCACTGGCCACAAAAAGAGGGAGACCATGTCAAAATCGTGTACCCGCAGAACGTTCTTTTCCGCCGCGGCGTTCGGCGCGTTCGGCGCCGCCACGGTCGCCGAGTCTCGCCCGCCGGTATCTTGGGAAAGCCGAAAACGTGACCTGAAACCCGGAAACACCCCGGTACGGCTGGCGTGTTTCGATCTCATGCTGAACCGCACCGGGAAAGAGAGTGTGACCGATACGGTCAAGCGCATTCGCGGCGCGGGCTATACCGCGGCGCTCAGCCATACCGGTCTGGGGAGCCGCAACACCTGGCTGGACGCCCCCGAATCGGATATATCGGAACTGAAATCGGCGCTGAAACAGCACGATGTCGCGCTCTTCGACTTCATGCTCTGGGCCAATCTCATCCACCCGGACGAGCGCCCGCGTCAGGAAGCGCTCAAATACGCCGCGGAGAATGTCGCCGCCGCGGACCGTACCGGGTGCCCCATGGTCACCGCGGTCACCGGGAGCTGCGACCCGGTTTCCTACATCGGCATCCATCCCGACAACTGGTCCCCGGAAGTGTGGAAGCTCACGGTCAAATGCATCCGCCAGATTCTGAAAGATACCGCTGGCTGTAAATCTGCGCTGGGAATCGAGGCTTGCATCACCACCAATATCGACGGTCCCAAAGCACACCAGCGGCTCATGGAGGATGTGGGCGACCCCCGGGTCAAGGTGTGTCTGGATCCCACCAACATGATGAGTTTCGAGCGGTACTACCGCTCCACGGAACTGCTGAACGAGTGCTTCGATCTCCTCGGGGAAAACATCCTCGGCTGCCACGCCAAAGATACTTTCATCCTCCCGGACAAGATGCTTGCGTATATCACCGAAGTGCCGCCCGGTCAGGGCGTGCAGGACTATGAAACCTACCTCGTTCGCATGAGCCGCATGCAGTGGCCGCGCACCCTTCTCCTGGAACATTTCAAGCCGGAGGATTACATCTCGGCGAAGCGGTTTGTGGAGGAGACGGCGAAGAGAGTCGGGGTGAGGATATATGGGTAGGCCTCTGCTCCGAGTAAAACGTCGATTCCGGGTACGCCAGTGACTTTTTTTGAATGCATGTGTTAAGGTTGGTTCGAGAGGCATTGAAAAAAGGTGGTTGCTATGCGATTACATGAGCGCTTTTTGCTGGATAAAGCTGGAAAACCGACGGATGTTGTGTTAACCATGGAAAAGTATACAAAGATTCTGGCCGAACTTGAGGAATTGGAGTCAATACGGGCCTATGAATCAGCGGTTTTATGCGAGGATGAGGCAATTCCCTTTGAACGGGCTGTAGCGGAAATCGTGCTGAAGAGAAAATGAGTTATGCGCTGTATCTTCTTCGCCGTGCGCAGGGGAGTTATTGATAGTTTCGGCAGACTCTTTCGAGAAGATACGCGCAGAGATTCGAAAGATTGCGGACGACAACGCGTTTAGGGATAATGACAATCCATTTTTCTGTACGCCTCCGATAGCGATTACATGCGGCGGGGCAAGGTATGGCCCCGCCCCCGCGCTTTCCTGATCTCACTGTATCCGTTGCACTCCACGCTTTTCCCCTTTCCTCATTTCCCCACGAACTTTGCAAACAGCGCGGCGTCTTCAACCAGCATCTCCGGTTTGTGTTCGGGGTAGATTCCGACACAGGCAGCATCGCCCGGACGCATGTGCTGTGCGGCGAATTCGAAGGCCTCACGGGGTTTCTTGCGGCCCGCGGCGAGGATTTTATAGTGGATGGCAGGGCGTTTCAGTTTTTGGATGAGCTTCACCATGATATCGCGGTCCGAGTCGAGGAACCATTCCGGACGCCCGGAACGCATTTCGGCATCCGTGTCCCGGCTCGCCGAATTGTAGTAGGAGCACATGTAGAAGTCCACGTCCAGATGGTCCTCCGCCCATTCGAACACCTTGGGATTGTGCCCGGCGATCCCGGCGGGCAGCCCGGCGTCCTTGATTTTGCGAATGAGATCGGGGATTTCCTTCAACTCCCCTCGGGCGAGGAGGTTGTCCATCACGCCGCCGTGGATGTAGCAGGCTTTCGCTCCCTCGCTGAGGGCGTCGTCGATGCTCCGGGAGGCGCTCGCCATCTCCGGGCAGGTCTGCGCCACCCACTGGATGGAGCCGCCCTGATCCCGGTATTCGAAGAGCAGGCGGGTGATGTGACGATCCGCGCGCCCGATGAAGGTGGTGATGCCCAGTTCCTCCGCCGAGCGCAGGACTTCCTTGATGCGGTCGGCGGTGAAATACCGCTTCATGTCCATATCCATCTGGGGCGTCTGGTGTGAAACGCCGCTGAAGGGATTTCCGCCGACAATGAGCCTGCTGATCTCCAGATTGCCGATTTTAACCGTGCCGATAGCCATGATTCACCTCTCCATCGGTCCGCCGCTGTTCCGGCGACGGACCGTATGCGCTCTCGATTCGTATCGTTTCGAAACGGTTCGCCGGAAACCCGGCGAACCAATCCCGTTCAGCTTTTCGTTTTCATGAAATTGCGTACCACCCACCAGCGGATGTCATCGGAATAGGGAACCGCGTCGCTTCCGCCCAGGGAGTCCAGATTCACCGCCCGTCCGGTCAGCCGCGACATGTCCGCCGCCACCAGCGCCCGGTGTTCCTCGAGAATGGCCTCGTAGGGTCTCGGAATCTTGCGGTCGGAGTAGAATTCGTTGAGAGCCCGGAACATCTCGTTGAAAAGATTCTTCTCGTCGCAGGTGAACAGCTTGTTCTCTTTCGCTCCGTATGCATTGACATGGAAGTTCCCCGGATAGTTGCCGATATGGTTCATGCCGATGATGGGCGGCTGGCCGTCGCGGGATTTCCAGGTCAGGAGGCAGATGGAGGCGGCAAACGGCTTCTGTTCGTCGATCCATTTGCCCAGGTCCAGGTTGAACGCCCCGGTGAAATAGGCCGACTCGATCCCGCCGCCGAACGCCGCGTGGGCGTAGTTGATGACATGGGGGAACATCCAGGTGAAATGCTGTTCCGGGCAATAGGCCTCG
>CAYRTQ010000256.1:0-6794 GCA_964426865.1 uncultured bacterium | reverse complement strand
ATGGAGCAGCACCCCGAGAAACAGGAGAATGGCCGAGCGACGGAGCGTGTGGAGAAACGTGCTGTTCCAGCCTTCTCCGCGCTCCCACCGTTTTCCGAACGAGAACGGCATGGCCACGCCCACGATGAACATAAAGAAAGGCTGGATGAGATCCCAGAAATACATCCCGTGCCAGGGATGGTGGGTGAACTGCTTTCCGAACCACCCCCACGACGGGTCGCTCTGGAGCACGGAGAGTCCGAATCCCTCCGATACCAGCAGCATCATGGTGATCCCCCGGAAAACGTCGAGCGATTCCAGACGGCCCGAGGGCGAGAGAAGTTTCTGTCCGTTTTCCATGCCCATACCTCCCGTATCTCCATCGGCGTGAATGACAGTAATTTTTCAGGTTCTCCGTGGTTTTCTGTGGGTAAATGGTACTGATGTGGCGTTCGCCATAACCAGCGATGAAACCGGGTAGGCGGTGGGGTTTTCACCTGTCCTGGAAAAGCCCCCCGGGTATGGAATGGATTCCGGGGTAGTGGACCGCTGCTGTTTGAGCGACAGCGAGTTCAGCGGTCCCCGGAAGCCATGCCGTACACGGGGAATCTTTGGCTTTTCCCGGACCGCCCTCTTTTGGTACTTTTCTGGGCGCACCAGAAAAGTACAGAAGCAGTGGAATGGGTGCAGGCTTCATTACCCCACGAAAGCGCTTTTGTAATCGGCACATGCAGGCCATGTCCGGTCACCGCATCTACCCATAGAAAACTGCGAAGCGCCATTTTCCATAGTATTCATCCCCGCCCCGGGATTGTCAAATGAAAAGCGGAGCAAATTCCGAACCGCGGATGGCCGGGGTGAAATGGACAAACAAGGAGTCGAAGACGGCATGTATCGAGTGAGGCGGCAGCGGTATCAGCGCCCGTCCGCTCATCCGCTTCATCACGACCATTCGCGGTTCGGAAGCCGAAATACCCGTCCCGCCCCGAATATTTCCGAAACCATGCCGGATTGTGGAGCGTGATATCAGTGAGAGCATCGGGAACGGCGAATGTCCCCGGAGGTGTTCTTTTTCCTTGCGCGATCAGGGGTTTTACCCTATTTTAGCCCGACAAGTTCGTATATTTCCCCGCCCATGGAGGACTGCTTATAGCCACATGCGATCGTATTGCATTGTCGAGTAATGAGTTACATAATTTCCCGATTGCACCGGTCGCATGAGCCGTTGGTACTATGAATAAGCATGTCCTTTTCTTTCTTGCCATTCCCGTCGCCTGTCTTCTGGTCCTGGGATTGTTTCTCGTTCCCGCTTCGGCGGAATATCTGAACGATTCCTGGCTCAAGGAAAAATCCGAAAAGATTCTTTCCGGGGAGAGCTATGCCATTCCGGTCGGGGAGGATTTCCGGTTCATGCTCAAACGCATGTTTCCCGATTCCACCGGGGTGGACCCCGATAATCTGACCATCGGACTCCGTTCTCCCAGCCCGCTGCCCCGAACCTTCTACACCGAAGTGGACAGCGTGGATTCGGAGAATCTCCGGGTGGTACGGCGCAACGAGTTGCCCGGACTCCAGGTCGAGCATTACCATTTCATTCCCTTCGAAGAATACGCCCGCAAGAATCTCGATCTGAGCCTCCTCTCCAACTGGCGCAACAACAGCGCCCGCATGACCAACTGGGTCGGCGGCGAAAAGGGCGGCGGCATCTCCGACCTCGATTTCGCTCTCCCGGTGGGCAAGCGTCTGGAAAAAATCATGGGCGGCAAAACCCGTCTCGACATCAACGGCTCCCAAACCATCACCTTTTCGGGAACGAGCGATTACTACGAGGGCAAGATTTCCACCTCGCTCACCAAGAACTCCTCCTTCCCCTCCCTTTCCATGAAGCAGGAGCCCCAGTTCTCCATCCGCGGCTCGGTGGGCGAGCGCATCACCGTGGATATCAAGCAGGACCCCAACGAGAGCGGCATGGGCGGGATCGGGAGCAATCTCGAGGACAATATCAGCATCAAGTACAAGGGCGAGACCAACGACATCATCCAGAGCATCGAGGCGGGAAACACCTCCCTGAACCTGCAGGGAGCCACTTTCGCCGGGTACAGCGGCACCCACAAGGGCCTCTTCGGTATCCGCTCCGAGGGACGGCTCGGGCCGCTCAAGTTCACCGCCATCGCCTCCCAGGAAAAGAGCGAGGCGAGCAGCAAGAGCTTCCGGGGTTCGGCAGAGGAAACCGCCAACGAGATCAAGGATTACAACTACAAGTCCAATACCTATTTCTTCCTCGACCTGGCGTACCGGGAGGTTTTCGCGAAAAACCGCATTTCCCAGGACCTGATCATTCCGGTCGCCGATGACTCCGTGGCCGTGCTGGAAGTGTACGAGGACGACGGCAACCTGGCGAACGACAAGGACGCCGGACGGATATCCCTTCCCGGCACGGTGACTCCCATGCGGCTGGACGGCCATACCGAACTGATCAAGGCCGGCCCGGTCACCGGTTTTTTCAACCGCCTGGAGCCGAACAAGGATTACTACGTGGACCGTAACCTCGGCTACATAGTTTTCCGTCGCAAGGTCGCCGATTCCAGCACCATCGGCGTCTACATGAGAACCCGGGATGGACGGGAATACGGAAAACTGGACTACAATCCGGACGATCCCTCCTCCCGCATCCAGTTGAAACTTGTCAAAATCAAGAGCCAGCGCCCCACCGACACCGACACCTGGGACCTGGAGTGGAAGAACGTCTACGATCTGGGACAGACCGGCATCTCCCCAACCGGGCTGGACATTCGCATCTATCAGACCACATCCGAAGGGTCCAAGAAGGATACCCAGAACGGCATCCCCATCATCCGCATCATGGGGCTGGACCACTCGGACGAAATGGGCAACGACCGGCCCGACAACAAGGTTGACCTCAACCGCTCCTACGTTGATCTCATCCGCGGCGAGCTCATCTTCCCCACCCTGGAGCCTTTCGACACCGACGCGCTGGAAGGCGTGGGAGCCGAACTCAACCCCCGGGTGCCCAAAATCTACGATACCCAGAACCAGCAGGAGAAGGACGAGGCCACCAAGTACTATATCGAGGTCAAGACCTCGAGCCGTCAGTCCACCATCAGGATCGACAGCATGAGCGGCATCATGGAGGGTACGGAGCGGGTGACCCTGAACGGAAAAACCCTCGCCCGCGGCACCGATTACAACATCATCTACCAGACCGGCGAAATCATTCTCCTCAACAAGGACGCCCTGAGTTCCACCGCCAATATCGAGGTGAACTACGAGGAGCAGAACGCATTCAGCCCCATGCAGAAATCCCTGCTCGGCCTGCGCACCGAATATGATTTCTGGGGAAATTCCCGTATCGGCGGAGTGTTCCTCTTCAACAACGAAAGCACCACCGACCGTCGGGTGAAACTGGGGCAGGAACCCTCGCGCAACATGCTCCTCGACTCCGACGCCACCATCAATTATGAATCTCCCCTCCTGACCAGCCTGGTCGACAAGCTTCCCCTGGTCATGGCCGACCAGAAGTCCACGCTGCGGTTCGAGGGCGAGGTGGCCCGGAGCATGCCCAACATGAACACCCGCGGAGTCGTGTATGTGGACGATTTCGAGGGATCGCAGAACACCCCCATCAGCATCGGGCGCACCAACTGGATGCTGGCCTCCCAGCCCGATCCCGCCACCACCGGCGGCATCGCGTTGAAACGGGGACGGATTCAGTGGTACAACCCCTGGGACCGTATCGACTCCAAGGTCATCTGGCCGAAGAAACAGACCAGCGCCGAGGGAAACACCGTCCATGTCCTGAACCTGGGCTATGGCAAGGCGGTCGATGCGAGCGACAACCAGTCTTTCGCCGGAATCATGAGCCCCTTCTACAACACCGGGGTGGACATGTCTCGCTCCCGATTCATCGAAATCTGGGCCAAGGGAAGCAAGGGAAAGCTCAAAATCGATCTCGGTTCCTTCACGGAAGACGTCTACCCGCTCGCCCAGCCCAATGATATGCTGGACACCGAGGACCGTCCCATCGCCGGTATGGGCCACGGCGACAACGTGCTGACCGAGGACGAGGATACCGGCCTCGACGGCCTTTCGGATACCCAGGAGCCGGGATACAGCGGATCCAACCCAGACCCCAGCCGTGACAACTGGAACTACAAGGACAAAAACGACTACTCCAACATCAACGGCACCGAGGGAAACCGGTTCGATTCCGACCGCGCCGGTCTCCCCGATACGGAAGACCTCAACGGCAACGGCGTGCTCGATACCAAGGAGAACTATTACGAGTACTCCATCGGGCTTGACGATCCGTTCGATCCCTACCTGGTGCAGGATTCGGTTCCGCCGGGAAATTCCGGCGGCTGGCGGCTCTTCCGCATTCCGCTCTGGAACAATCCCGACGCCGTGGTGGGCGGGACCAGCGCCCCGGACTCCACCCTGATCGAGTTCTCCCGTCTCTGGGTGACCGGAACCGATTCCACTCTCATCCAGATCGCGAGCATGGAAGTTCTGGAGAGCAACTGGCTGGAGGGCGGCATTTTCAACGCGGAAGACGTGGATGTGAGCAAGACCGCGCTGGACCAGGTCCGCATCACCCGGGCCAATACCGATGAGAACCGCGAGTATACCCCTCCCCCGGGAGTGGCGGGAGAAATCGACCGCACCACCAAGGTCCGCAAGATGGAGCAGTCTCTGGTCATCGAGGCGGAAAACATCTCCCAGGGGAACACCGCCTTCGTCTACCGTAATTTCGGCGACAAGATGGATTTCACCGATTATACCGCGCTCAAGATGTACGTCCACGGCCCGGACGATTTTCCCGATCCCGCCGCGGGGCAGAGCGATGTGGAACTCGTGATGCGATTCGGAATGGACCGGGAAAACTACTATGAATACCGTCTTCCCCTGTACCGCGGGTGGGCGGAGAAAAACATGGTGGTCGCGGATTTCGCCATCTGCACCCGGATCAAGCTCAAAAAGCTGGCCAACTCCTCGGTTGCGCCGGAGGACACGATCGGTTCCGCAATCTATACGCTCAAGGGCGATCCCAACCTTCAGAATATCAAGATCATCTCCATCGGTATCCGCAACCGGAGCACGATGGGGCTGCTCAACGCCCGGGTATGGCTCGACGAACTCCGCATGGACGATCTCCGCGAGATGGGGGGAACCGCCATGCGGGCCAATGTCACCACCGATTTCGCCGGGCTGCTCAATGTCGCGGGGAAGATCACCAAGCGTTCGGCGGATTTCCATGACATGAATTCAAAAAAGGGATCGGGGAGCGACGATACCGACTGGAGTTCCACGGTCACCGCCAACCTGGATCGTTTCACTCCCAAGCGCTGGAATCTGAGCCTCCCGGTTACGGTCAATGTTGGGGAAAAGACCTCGCTCCCGAGACTCAAGAGCGGTTCGGACGTCATCCTGGACGACAGCCAGAAGAATGCGTACAGTTCCGGGGGATCGGACCGCAGTTACACGGTCAGCTTCCGCAAAAACTCCGATCCCTCCCAGAAGGGGATCAAGAAGTTTCTGCTGAACTGGGGGCTTGAAAAATGGAACGCCGCTTATACCTGGGGGGAGAGCGACAGTCATAACCCCCTGAGCGGAAGCAATTCCGACAGCAAGAGCGAGGCCAAACTCACCTACAACGTGAACCCCACGGTCAAGTCGGTCAAACCGTTCACGTTCGCCAAGGGGTCTCCCCTCGGGAAAAAGCTGAGCGATCTCACTTTCAACTACACCCCGAACCAACTGTCGTACGACGCGCGATACGGCGATCAAACCAGGATCAACACCAACTCGGAAGGGGTGGCGGATACCACCGGGGAACCACCGAGAACATCAATTTCGGGTACGATCCGCTGGGGAATCTGCTCCGTTACAAGTATACCCTGTCGAAAGACCGGGATCTCTACCTGAAGCAGGAGACGAAGTACACGGAGACGCAGAATGTCAGCCTGACCGGGCCGAAGCTGGGGTATTTCACCAACACCTACGAGTACCAGGTGAATTATACCGAGGACAACAACCCCCGGTACAGTCTCGTCAACAGCGCCGGCGGGCGCAAGGTCACCACAGGCAAGAAATTCAGCATCAACGCCACCATGGAATGGGGAAGGATATTCGAGGACTTCAGCGGGAAACCACGGATGGCCAAACAGGCCGATCCCAACACTCCCGAGCCGATACGGGATGTGAAAGACATGAAGCTCCCGGAGAAGAAGGACGACAAGAAGAAGGCGCGGGACAAGTCGAGAGGATCGAAAAAGCCCGATGACGCGAACCAATCCGGGGATCCCGGATTGGTTGCCGCGCCGGGAAACACCGGGGATGCGGACAAGCCGAAGGAACCGGCGAAGCCCAAAGAGCCGGGAGTCCGCACCAAATTATTCCTGGCCATCTCCGAATCCCTGAGCCCGCTGACCTTCCGGTATGAGAGGAATGACCAGGCCACGGTCGCCGGAGTCGCGGACCGTCCGGACTTCATGACCCGTTTCGGCCAGGGGGGAAAGGTCGAGTCCACCGACAACAGCAACATGGATGCGCGCCAGAACAACGCCACCACCGGCGCGAACACCGTATCCCTCGACACCGACATCAAGCTCCCGCTGGATATCGGGATCAAGGCCTCCGCGGATTTGGGATCCAATGAGCGGACGTCGCTTTCGGCCAATTCGAGATCGCGGGAGTCCAAACTTCCGGACATCAATATCCGGTGGGACAACCTGGACCGGAGGCTCCCATTCCTGAAAAAGTACGAGAACACGGCAAAAAATATCTCTCTCGCCTCC
>CAYRTQ010000255.1:0-6799 GCA_964426865.1 uncultured bacterium | reverse complement strand
CCAGATCATCCCCGGCATATCCCAGCTTCCCGCTGATTTCAGAACCGCATCCGCACCCGCAGGAGCTTCCCTTTTTCGCGATGGAGCCGTATGTTTTCCGCACTTCCCGTTTCACTTCGTCGAGTTCCATGATTCAATCCTTTCCCGAAAGCTGAATCGCCCGGTTCTTTTTCCGTGTCGCCTGTTCAAAACGGGAGAGGCGTCATGAAAATGTAGGTAACTATGAAATATACTCCCACAAGAATGAAAACTCCCCCGGTGATCCAGCGCGCCCAGAGTTCAATGCGGGTCAGCATCCGGAATACGCTCCCCAGGGATTTGACACCGGTGGTCAGGAGCACGGCGAACAGGAGCACGGGCAGTCCGGTCCCAATGCCATAGAGTGAGGGCATGAGCACCGCCGAGCCGCCACTCGTCGCCAACGGAATGAGACTGCCGAAGAAAAGCGCCGCCGACATCGGGCAAAACGAAAGCGCGAACAGGATGCCGAGCAGTCCGGCGCTCCAGATTCCCCCGCGCTCCATTCTTTCCCGCATTCGGTCGCTCAACCCAAGGCCGGGGATATTCACCCGGATGATCTGGAGCAGGAACAGACCGGTAACCACGAGCACCGGCCCGAGAAGCCGGTTCATGTACTTCTGGAGAAACTGGGCGACCGCCGGAACGGAAAGCAGGCCCGCCACCACGATGAACCCGACCGCAATATAGGCCAGCATTCTCCCGATAGTGTACATCACTCCCGAAA
The DNA here is from genome assembly GCA_964426865.1 of uncultured bacterium. GTDB lineage: Bacteria > Latescibacterota > Latescibacteria > Latescibacterales > Latescibacteraceae > JAWLHT01. The sequence continues at coordinate 6,054 of CAYRTQ010000255.1, read as the reverse complement.
GGAACACGTCCCGGATGCTTCCCACCCGCTTCCCGATGAAGGAGATCGCGGCGATGTTGGTGGCGAGGGGACAGGGACTGATGGAGGTCAGCACCCCCAGCCAGAGGGCGGACAGGCCGCCGGTCAGGAGCGCGTCCATCACCCTTTCCCAGTAAAAGCGGTCACCTCTTTGAAAATATAGGTCTGGAAGGATTCCTTGTTTCCCAGAAGCGTCCAGACCCGGTCAAGATTCTTCCACTCCACCTGTTTGCCATTCCGCATTTTCACCAGCACCACGGACTTGGTGTAGAGCTGATAATCCTTGATGAAATGACTGTTCTCCGGAAGGTCCACATTGACCATTTTCCAGACCATGCCGCCCTTTTTGAGCGCGCCGCCGAACTTCGTCTGCACCGTCTCCTTCGTGAACGCCTCGATTTTCATGCAGGAGGGGCAGCGCTGCGTGGTCATGAAATAGTAAACGATGTCCACGTTCGCGGCGGTTGCTGCGGCTCCCGGAGATTTCGACGACGGCGCGGGCGATTTCGCCTTCTCCGCGAAAACCGGACCGGCCATCCCGAACCCGATGAATAGCGCCGCCATCAGCAATACAATGTTCATCCCGCGTTTCATATGACACTCCTCCTCAAGGTCTGGAATGCTATGCCAGCAGTTTCCCGATTTCTTCCACCGAAGGAACTTTCCCCACAACCCTGACCTCGCCGTCAACCGCCAGCGCCGGGGTCATCATCACCCCGAATTCCAGAATTTCATCGATATCGTTCACCTTGACCAGTTCATATTCGATGCCGAACGTTTTCGCCGCCTTCTCGGCGTTCTCCGCGAGCATTTTGCATTTGGGGCATCCCGTGCCCAGAATCTGGATTTTTTTCATGTCGTAATCTTCCCCTTCCGATTTTTATCCGTGTTCATCCACAGTTCCCTGTCAAAACATCGTTCCATAGATCATTCCGGAAATGGTCGCCATCACAACCACCAGTCCGACATACACCGCGGTCTTTTTCATCCCCATAACGCTGCGGATGACCAGTATGCTGGGCAGAGAGAGCGCCGGGCCGGCCAGAAGAAGCGCCAGCGCCGGGCCCTTCCCCATTCCCGCGCCGATGAGTCCCTGAAGAATGGGAACCTCGGTGAGCGTGGCAAAGTACATGAACGCCCCCGCGAACGCGGCGAAAAAGTTGGCCGCGAGCGAATTTCCGCCGACCGCGCCCGCGATCCATGCCGAGGGAATGACGCCCTCCTCGCCCGGACGCCCGAGCAGGAACCCGGCGATGACCACCCCGAAAAGGAGAAGGGGTAGAATCTGCTTCGCATATCCCCAGGTGACATCCAGCCATTCACGGGTCTCCCCTTCGGCGGTTCCGGCCAGGACAGTAAGACCCGCCACTCCCAAGGTGAAGGGAAACAGGGGCTGGTGAGGCATGATGCCCGCGACAATCGCCGCCGGCGCCGCCGCAAGCGCCACTTTCCACCATTTCAACCCGAACCAGAGCGTCAGGACAACCCCCAGAGTCGCGGCAAAGAGCGCGGTGAGCTGCCATTTCGTGGAGAACAGGACATACCAGAGCCCGACGGCGTCCGCGGGTTTGCCCCAGTTGGCGAACACGAGAATCGCCACCATGACGCCGAAATACACCGCGTTCTTCCAGAGGGGACGAGCCGCCTCCGGTTCGGGCGTCATCATCTGCTGTTTCGCCTTTTCCGCTTCTTCCTTACGGAAAATGAACTGCATGATCACACCGATGACCACACTGAAGAGAATGGCGCCCACCGCACGTGCGATTCCCAGTTCGACACCGAGAATGCGCGCGGTCAGAATGATGGCGAGAGCGTTGATGGCGGGACCGGAATAGAGGAAGGCGGTCGCCGGCCCCAGCCCGGCTCCCCGCTTGTATATCCCCGCGAAGAGCGGAAGGACGGTGCAGGAGCACACCGCGAGGATGGTTCCCGAAACGGACGCCACTCCATAGGCAAGAATCCGGTTGGCTTTCGCCCCGAGATATTTCATGACCGCGGCCTGGCTCACGAACACCGATATCGCACCCGCGATGAAAAATGCGGGAACCAGACACAGAAGCACATGCTCCCGGGCGTACCACCGCACCAGGGAAAGCGACTCGGAAACCGCGTGATCGAACCGGAGATTCCCGACCGGCAGATAAAAAATGGCGAGAAAGGCGGCAAGAATGAAGAAGAGGGATTTCAGCTCCCCTTTGAGATTCATGATCATTCCTTGATGGATACTTGTTGGCTGTTTGACAAATCGGCCAATATACAAACAAAAAAAACTACCGTGCCAGCCGCGTCTGTTCCTCGGCATGCGTTTTCATGACCATTTCGCAGCAACTGAAGAAATCAAGGACGCAACAGATTTTCAAACGATAGTAGACCTGGAGACCGCGCTTCTCATCCTGGACGATACCAACATTTTTCAGAACGGTCAAATGTTTCGAAACGGTGGAGATGTCGGCGCCGACCAGCGAGGTAAGCTCGCAGACGCACTTTTCTCCCCGCGAGAGCTCATCCACCAGAAAAAGGCGGGTGGGATGGGCAAGCGCCTTGAGGATGGAGGCGCGGGCCTCGTACCGGGCGAATGTTTCCTGATCCATGATATACTCCAAGCGATGCATTGTTTAATTATTTGGTAAAATAACCAAATACTGCGGACCATGCAACAATTATTTCGAGTTTTTTTCACCGGAAGAAAAATTGACGACGGACGTCACCCCTGCCCGTGAGCGATCACCGGTCGTACGTCGATTCGGTCCCGACGATTACAACATCTCCAGATAGCACCGGGCCACGGTGTCTTCCAGGAGGAATGTCACGACGGTCATGTTTTCCGCCGCGGGCGGAATTCCGCAGGACTGCGGGAGCCCGAGTTCGATGTCCCCGCCCGGTTGGGCGAGCGAGGCGGCGAACCTTCCGGCGATGGTATTGACCAGTTCTCCGACATAATCGGCAAGAATGCCCTCGAACGCGGGATCCTCTGAAATTTCCGGATCGTAGGCGGTCTCCATGAACTCCCGGCATTGTTCACGGTCGATGAGAAGCGTGTAACGGCAGTGGACGGGCTGACAAATGTCGATGGCCGCTCCGATCCAGGCGTTCATGGAATCCGGGACATCCGGAACAACTTCCCAAGAGGAAATCTCGGAAAATGCGATGGTTTCAAAGGTTTCCCGCACGGTTTCGCGGAGGGTGTCGAGCGCCAGGGTCAGTGAATTATCCACGAGTGTCTCCTTCGGCAGAGGACGCGATGGAATTGATGGCATCCATGATCATCATGGGGGACATTGGTTTTCGAATGACCGCGGACACGCCGCGGGCGCAGAGCGCCTCCTCCTCGGATCCATTTGTAATGCTGGAAATGACGATCACGGGAATGGAATTGAGCCGTGGAGAAGCCTTGACATACCGGAGAAAGGTCTTCCCGTCCATTTCGGGCATGTTGAGGTCGGTGAGAATGAGGTCCGCCGCTTCCTTCCGGAGGAGGTCCAGCGCCTCAAAACCGTTGGAAGCCTCACGGAAGCGTGTGGAGTCGTATCCCGCGATTTCCAGGCAGCGCCGGATCATGAGGCGGGCGGTAAGCGAGTCGTCGACGATGAGGATGCGTTCGATCATGGTCTTTCGTCTCCCGAGGCGGCGCACAGCTTTTCCTGCGCCCTGTTGAATTCCGTATCGATATCCAGGAGGAGGGCGGCCAGACGGTCGCCACGGGAACGGAACACCTCCTGGGCAAGGGGATCGATACGATAGGTAAGGGTGTCGCACCCGGTGCCGAATCCCCCCATCATTGCCAGAATATCTCCAATATGCACGATCAGGCAGAGATTGCGGTGCGGTTCAGGAGCCGCGGACGGGAGGTGATGCCAGCGGATGACCGACCGTATTCCCGGCGGAAGATTCCATTTCCCGGCGAGCAGATCTCCGGCCTCGGTATGGTCCACGGAGAGCAGGGACTTTTCGAGAGCGGCGAAATCACAGGTGGAATCTCCACGCAGATTTTCCCGCAGAGCGCCCGTGTGTTCGGAGAGGAAAATGGAAAGTACCGCTTTCCCGATATCGTGGACAAGCCCGGCGGTATAGACCGCTTCCGCGGGCTCATTGGGGAAAACAACCCCGGCGGCCAGAACGGAGGCGATGGCGGTGCGCAGGGAATGGCCCCACAGGTCGCCGGGCTCGCCGCTGTACCCTTCCAGAGGAGCGCTCATGACCCCGGAAAGCCCTCCCGAGGCGGCCAGATCGAGGATGCCCCGGCTGCCCAGGTACACAACCGCCTTTTCGATGGATGAGACCGGAGCGCGCAGGCCGAAGCAGGCGGAATTCACCAGTTTCAGACAGGTAGCGGCCAGATTCACGTCCTGGGCGACCAGATCGGCGAGATCACGTATCCGGAACCGGGGATCGGCGGCGAACTGCATGATGCGCAGGGTATGGGGAGAAATCGGCGGAAGGGTCTCGATCCGTTCCAGGATTCGCTTCAGTTGCGGATTCATAATTCCCATTGCCCCCTTATCGGCGAACTGAGGCAGACCTTTCCGGTACCAACCTCGATCCAGACCGTACGGCTGTAGGAACCGCCCACATCCTCGCCGTGGGGGGCCAGACGGTTCTGCCAAAGGTGTTTGCGAATACTCAGCACATTGCGCTTGCCGATGTTGAATACATTGTTGTTATCCATCACATTGGCTCCCCCCATGAGTTTCACCACCAGGCTCCCGTTTCCGTACACGCCCAGTTTCTTCATTTCCTCCAGGAGCAACGGGATTCCGGTATCGGCGAAATACCCCGGCTTTTTGTGCGCTTTCTCCCGGTCCAGACTGGAATCGGGCAGCGCAACGTGTACCATTCCCGCCGCATGCAGCAGGGGCGAGTAAAGCACCACCCCCACACAGGAACCCAATGCGAAGGTTTTGATGACATCTTCCGGGTTACGGGACACCCTGACGCCCCCCACCTCCACAATGAGATTGTTCATGACCGTCGCCCTTCCAGAATGGCTCGCACCGCCCCGGCGATACGGTCCAGGGGCAGCAATTGCTCCGCTCCGCCCCGCAGCCACGCCTCTTTGGGCATTCCGAACACCACCGAGGTTGCCTCGTTCTGGGCCATGGTACGCGCCCCGGCCTGACGCATGGCCACCATGCCATCCGCGCCGTCATGCCCCATCCCGGTGAGCATCACTCCCACCGCGTTGGCGCCTGCCGCTTTCGCCACGCTCTGGAACAATACCTCCACGGAAGGACGGTGCCCGCAGACAGTTTCACCTGCCGTGCACTGCACCTGATAGATGCCTCCGGAGCGGACAAGCTGCATGTGATAATCTCCGGGAGCGATGAGAATCCGTCCCACCATCACCCGGTCCCCGCTCTGGGCCTCCTTGACCTCCATGGCGCAGAGGGAATTCATGCGATCCGCGAACATCTTGGTGAACCCCGCGGGCATGTGCTGCACGATCACCACCCCCGGGGTGTCCGGCGGAAAGGCGGTGATCACCTCCCGTATGGCCTCCGTGCCGCCGGTTGAGGCGCCAATGGCGATTACCTTGTCCGTGGATTCCGCCAGGGAGCGTGTAGGTCGAAGGGGAACCGGGGCGCTCTCCGTGCGCTCCCGTTTCCAGGCGCTCACATTGGCGGTGGCGGCTATTTTCACCTTGGCCCGCAAATCCCGGAGCATACCGGTAAGCCCCTGGGCGACATTGACCGAGGGCTTGGTAACGAAATCCACCGCGCCCGCTTCCAGCGCTTCGAGCGTGATCTGCTTCCCCTCCTGGGTGAGCGCGCTCACCATGAGCACCGGCAACGGGTATTGCGGCATGAGTTTCCGCAGGAACTCCACCCCGTCCATGCGGGGCATTTCCACATCCAGAGTCAACACATCCGGTCGCAGCGCCATAATCCTGTCCCGGGCGATATATGGATCGGAGGCGGTTCCCACCACCTCGAATCCGGAAGCAAAAGCCTTGAAGGTCACCTTGTGGCGGTTACACACCCTCGCAATGGCCTGAATCTCTTCCGTGCTTCCCGGCAGAATGACCGCACCGGGTCGTAT
>CAYRTQ010000254.1:0-6813 GCA_964426865.1 uncultured bacterium | reverse complement strand
ATATGGCGCGGATGGATGAGGACGGCTTTATCTATCTGGTCGACCGTAAGAAAGACGTGGTTATCTGTGGCGGAGAGAATATTTATCCGGTGCAGATCGAGGATTTTCTGCATACGCACGATGCGGTCAAGGATGTCGCGGTGATCGGTCTTCCCGATCAGCGTTTGGGGGAGATCATCGCGGCGATCATCGAGTTGAAGCCTGGCTTTTCCTGCTCCGAGGACGATATCACGCAGTTCTGCGCCGCGCTGCCCCGCTATAAACGTCCGCGGAGAATCTTTTTTGAAAAAGTGCCGCGCAATCCGACCGGAAAGATTGAAAAACCCCGGCTCCGTGAAAAGTATTGCGGCGGCAGTCTGGTCAAGGCGCAGACCGAGAGCCGTTGAGGATGACACAGACCGGCGTCAAACCATGACATGAGGGATTGCGGAGACGCCGGTTCGGGGAAAGTTCCTTGTCGAGGGTGTGTATTACGGAGCAGTGGACAGATGCCGTTTTCTGGGCTGGACACGCATCCGCTCTTTCGGAAAGCCCGATGCGCCGTCCTTTGGCGCTTCCCCTGCCGCACAAGAAACGCCCAGACGGGGCGCGAGAGCAGACGCGTCCTCTTCATGATCCCGGATTGATTTTCGGGACTGGATAGAAGAAGGGAGCATCTTTCATGAGATGCTCCCTTCTTCTATCTGCTTCGGTATGGAACGGGTTTCCCCGATGGATGCGCCCTATCACGCTCATTCGGCCAGCGTGATATCCCCGAGATGTATGGGCTGCCCCGCGGTCACCGATACACCGGTCAGGGAATACTGCTGACCGAGCGTGTCGGCAAGGGAAACCGTGTAGATTCCCGCGGGAAGGAACCCGAGGATAAAGTCGCCGGTGATCTCATTCACAAAGGCAGAGGAGACCGTGTCGGCCCCGGAAATGGCATAGGCCAGCGGCATGTCGGACGGATTGGTCACCCGTCCTGAAATGGAACCCGAGGTGGATTGCGCTACCAGACGGAGAACGGGATTGAGTTTGTATCCACCCTTCTTTCCCGTGATGTGGATGGAGCGGGCGGCGTCGAAATCCACGACCAACACCGTGGTGATACCCGGCTGGATGGTGAATCCGCCGTTGAGTTTGAGTCCGCTGGTGGCGCCGCTTGGCACATCCAGATCATGGGAGACCCCGTCAACCACAACCTCGGCATCGGTGAGCTTGAGCCGAATCTGGCCGTACCGCCCCGGTTCGAGTTCGCGTTCGCCGAGCACGGCGGTAAGCCCGTTGGAGAGAGACAGGAGATCGACGGTCAGCGGCTCGCTCCGGATGACTTCCCAGCCCCCCTGGCCGGAATCCGGACGGGTATTGACCGCCACTTCCGAGAAGGTGACATTCACCTGATCGAACGAGGCCGGAGCATCCGTGAGGAGAAGCTTCAGGGAACCGGGCGAGGCGTCCGGCGAGGTGGCGGGATCCTTTCCGCAACCCAGCGCCAGCGCCAGAACAGCCAGGAAAGGAAGGGTATATCGGATGGCATGCATGGTCGTTCTCCCTTTTTTACCGTGTGGTTCTTTCCGAAAGAATGTGACAAACTTCCCAAATGTTGCGATATCAGTGAATGGATAATTCAGTCCGAAGGGAATCGGGTATGAGACAGAGGGGCTGCTCTCCCTATCCCCTTCGGACACCCCCGTACGATTGCCCCCACTTCTCCGTGAGGAGATCATCCCTTCTTGATGATAACCAGGTAAGGCATCTTCCAGAACTGTTCGGGATTGGTCACCTTGAGCACGCAGACGTTTTCGCCGGCCGGTTCGAGCGCGAAGGTATCGGCTCCCCGCGCGGGCATGAGCTGCACATCTTTCGCCCGGCAGTTCACCGGGAATTCATTTACCCTGGCGATGTGGATTTTGGTGAACGCGGTTTTATCGAAGGTCGGGGAAATGTTCAGCTTCTTCCGGAGAAATCCGCCGGTTTCCGCGAGCACGTTGTTTGCCAGGAGATCCTTTTTTGCTCCGACCACGTAATATGCGGTATTCTTCGTTTCATCGAGCAGTTGACTGGTTTGCTCCAGTTCACCGGAAACCACCCGGAAATTCTCCTGAACGTTATTGAGCGAATCCGCTTTGCTCTTGATGATTCCATCCTTCTGCACAATCACACGGTTCTTTTCATCGATCACCGCCCGCAGGTCGGCCATGGATTTCTCGTTCGCCTCGATTTCCTTCTTGAGGTTGGCGACCACATCGTCCAGAAGTTTGATGCGGACGTTTGATTTCCGCATTTTCGCCTGGAGATCGGCGATATCCTGCTTGTCTTTCTTGAGCTGATCCTCGATGACTCCGATATCCTGGAGAATTTGGGCCTTTTTTGCATTTCCCTTCTCGGATTGAGAAATCATCCCGGTGATCGTTACCTGTTTGGATCGGATATCCCGAAGCTTGGTTTCCACCTCGTTGATCGTCACGGTGGCTTCTCCCATATAGGCATCCAGCTTTTTCTGCTGCTCATCGGCGAGAAGCCGTTCCTGCTGGAGCGAGGATATCTTGAGATCCTTTTGCGCGGTATCGCGATACATGAAAACAACAGCGGCCAGAAGGAGGAGAAACAGGAAGACGACTCCATATTTCTTCGCGGCCCCGGCTCCGGCATGCCCCGATTCGTTTCCTTCTGAGGGTTGTGGGGAAGGTATTTCGTTCATGATGATTTCCTTTCTCGGTTGAAGGAGTGGTCCAGACATGCTCCGAAAGAATGAATATACCCGGGGAGCATATACCGTCATTCGCCCATACCCATGAAAGAGCAACAACAGTGCCAAAGCATTCTGCTTTTATATATGTGCAAGCGTCGCATGCGATAAGGGAGTGTTACCGCGCTCAAGGGATCCGTAGGCGGGGTGGTATGTTCGACAATTTTGTGAATTGAACCCCATGCGCCCGCGGAGAGCGGGATTCCACGGGAAAGCGAAAACGACCGCTTTCAGACTGCGCGCCTGATCAAATCCCGTATGCTTTCCCGGCAGTGTTTCCCCGGCATCCCGCAGGGGAAACAACCGGGATATGCTCCGCGTAAGCTCCTGACTTTGCTGCTTTTTATCCCTTTCCGGTTTGCGTCCGCTCCGCGTGCGGTCAATGCTCCCGTTTCCTTGAATGGTTACCGCGCCTTTGGAGGTCCTCTCAACGCGTTCGCGCCGAAAGCACATTCGACAATACGGTCGAATATTCTTCGGGTTTTTTCTCTGCCGAGTGAATGGTGAACGATGCTGGTCGTGTGGTTTGGTCGAGCCGCACCTCATACCCTGCCTTCTCTCCCACGCAGGAAGACGCGCGGGCGAGAGGGAAAGGAAGGCTTTTCAAGAGAAGGCCGGAAGCAAAGGCAAGGCTGCACGAAAATTCTCCTTTCCGAGCGCGTATATTCTTCACAAGCCTTGCCGGAAGCGCTCCTCATCCCCTCTCCCGCGCGTCATTTCGCGGGGGAGAGGAGCAGGGGCGGGGACACCGGCGCGCGCAGGCGAACCAGATCGATTTTTACTCAGAATGGGGGGAATGACAGGCGTATACAGCGGGGAAGGAAAGACGCCCCACGGAGACCGTCGGCGGACGAAAAGTCTTCAGCCTCCGCTGGACAACAGGGGAGATAGTTACAAAAAAAAAGAGCCCGCGATGGACTCTACACCCGAAAGAAAGTATAATTATATTCACTTGTATTGTCGAGAAAAAATATTCGCCGGGCGTATCTCCGAAACCGGTTTCCCCGGAAATTGCGGAGCGGAGTCCGGATGACGGGTGGAAGGCCGGTTACGGCGTTTACCCGCTATGCGCCTCCACGCCTTCACCCCTTTCCCGATCAGAATCCCCGGACCATCCCAAAACTGAAGCTCACGATATCGGTAAAGGAAACATGGCTTTCCCGTATCCAGTCTCGAAGGTACAGCGCCGTGGTTCCCCCCTCGAAGAAAACTCCGGTGCTGCGGGAGGAGCCCGGAACCCGGTAGTCGAAAGCGGTTCCCAGAGTCAGGAGCAGGTGAAGCGCGGTGGGTGGGTAATAATTATCGGGGTAGCGATCAGGCAGGATAACCCAGGTTTGGCGATTGTTTTTCCCGACCTTGAGGGAAAAATGGGAGCCGAGGGTGACCGGAGCCCATTTTACGGTATCAGAGAGCCGCACGGAGAGGGGGAGAACGGTGTTTTTCCAGGTTACATGGTGGATGCTCTCGCCGCAGTACCGTTTGGGCGCATACCCATAAAACAGGTCCGTCTGCATGCGCCCGTCGAGAAGCGCATAGCCCATCCCGGCGGACACCACCCCCATGTTGCCGGCGTACTGGCATTTGAGAAAGTCCGGAGCGAGCGGATGACGCCTCTGACGGTCTTCCCCCGCCGAGACGGTTTGGGCCAACGCCAGCATCAGCGCGACTGAAATCATCCGGAACCTAATATGGGCATGGCGTGACATGGACAGTCATCCGATCCTTTGTGTAAACGGTGATCAGGTAGTATATCCGGTCCCGGATATCGTCTCCGACCAGGTATTGCACCCCGTCGCCATAATACTCACTGTACGAATATCGATGGACGTGACCGTGGAGAGAGAGCGTCACCCCGCTCTCCGCGAGCAGCGACCTGCAATACCGCTCGCTTTCCCGGTCGAAATAATCCGGATCGAACGGCGGAACGTGCGCCACGGTCACGATGCCGAGGCAATCGTCTTCCGGTTCGAACGCCGATTCCAGCCACGCGGTGAAGAGCGACGACTGCGGGTGCTGGAGATCATATTCGAGCGTGTTGTCGTTGAGAATGACAAATCGAATCTCCCGATCGTCACGCAGTTCGACTTCGAATGTATAATACGTGGCTCCAAACAGTTTCTCGAAAATCTGTTTTCCGTTCGACAGGCAGTCATGATTTCCGATCACGGGAAAAAACGGTGTGACGCACTGCTCGATTATATCCGAAGCCCAGGAGTACTCCTTCGCGAGTCCCCGGTCGGTGATATCACCGCCGTGGATCACGAACAGGACTTCGCCGCGTTTGTTGATGGAAAGAATCGCATCGCGAAAATCATCATATCGGGCGTGGGTATCGGTCAGAAAAGCGAAAACGAACGAGTCCGGGCTCGCGGGGGACAAATCATCCACCCGTTCCATGCTCCGGGCGATCAAACCGGCCCGCGAATCATCTATCCGGGTGTCATATGGGCTGTACTCGCAGTCGCACCCGCTGGCGAGGAAAATGAGCGCAAGCCCCAGCGCGATGACAGGGAAAGCGGCCACGGAATTCAGTCCGGAAAGCCCGGTTTGCAAGAACTTGAGCATCTGTTTCATGTCGTATGGCGGGAAGCGGCTGCCCGCCGCCTCCCGCCCTTTCCCCTCAGAAGAACCAGTGGACGCCGATGCTGCCCCAGGCGCCGATGTCGGTTTCTCCGGAGTCATCGAGACCGTCATATCCCGGATCGACCGCGATCTGGAGGCCGAGCTTGCCGGTGAGTCCGAGATGCTGGGTGATCATCGTCTGCGGCTCAAGACCGACCCGGAACGCGAATCCAACTTCCTTGTCAAATGTCCGCCCTCCCACGGTGATTTCGCGGGTCGAGGGCATCAGGGAAAATCCGCCGAACGCACCGAGTTTGGACTGCTCCGCCGTGAGGAACGGATACACGCCATAGAGTGTCAGTTCCGCGTCGGTTTCGGTGTCCAGGTTGTCGTCTTCGGGAATGGCGCTGTCGAACCGGCCGGTCACCTGGAGGCTGAACTTCTCGGCGTTCATGCGGACGCTGTACCCGTCATCCCACCCGACGCCGAATTGAGTCTGGGCGGAAACCGGGGATACCGCGCACACCAGAAACAGAACTGCTCCGAAAAATCTTTTCATGTCAAACTCCTTTGGGATGGTTTGCATCAATTCTTCGCGAAACATGCTGCTGTTCTTTGTGTACCTCCGACTCGATCGAAACCGGCGCGCCTCCTTCCGCAGATATTGTGCAGCCGCCGGGGGAGTCCCTCCGCCCGGGGGAGGGACAGCCGCAATGGTCAGGACCGGCGTCCACCAAAGGGCGTTCCCCGGCGGTTGGGAATCATTTCGGACGGGAAGCGCCCGCGATTCCCACGGTCTGCTCCCAATCGAAATACGCCTCCATGTAGTCGTAAACCGCGGCATAGTAGTTGATCATGGCTTGGTCGAAGGATACCCTGGCGTCCTTCAACTGCAACTGCGTGGTCAACCCGTCACGGGTGGTGGTTTCGGCGATCTGAAACGCTTTCTCCGCGACATTGCGGGTGGATTCCGCCGACTCGATGCGGGTCCGGGCCTCTTCGATCCGCAGGGAAACATTCTGCAGTTCCGTGGAGATGTTCTGTTTGGCCTTTTCCATGCGGACCCCGGTCTTTTCCAGGTCGATCCGGGTTTCCCGCACCTTGGCCTCGATTTTCCCGCCGGTAAAGATGGGAACGGATAGCTGCACCCCGGCGAACCACAACTTGTTCTCTTCCGCCAGCCTGAACGGATTGGATTGCGCGGAGTAGGAATACGCCAGTGTCCCGGTGACCGTGGGGAGATAGGCGTTTTTCGCCGCCTTCGCCGCTGTTTGACGGAGTTTCGATTCCCAGGTGAGCGCCTGATAATCGGGCCGTTTCGCCAGCACGCTTTCCAGCCCGGCCATTTTGGGCGCTTCCGGGATGCTGTCCAGCGCGCCCTCGACCGTTATATCGCGGTCCATTTCGATGCCCGCGAAGGTTTTGAGCGTATTCATGGCCAGATTCAGGTTACGTTCCGACTTGCGCGTCTCCGTCGAGGCGTTCTTCCAGCGTGTTTCCGCCAGGAGAAGCTCCAACTG
>CAYRTQ010000253.1:3178-6818 GCA_964426865.1 uncultured bacterium | reverse complement strand
GAGCACTTTCCCGCTGCCCGCGCGCCGTTTCTTCGGAATCGCGATTTCCCGGCGTCCGGAGAGATATTGGCCGGTCAGCGAATCGGGGGCTTTCATGACCTCTTCCGGGGCGCCCTCCGCGACAATCCGTCCGCCATGCACACCGGCTCCGGGTCCAAGGTCCACAATGTGGTCTGATCGGAGCATGGTGTCCTTGTCGTGCTCCACCACCACTACGGTATTTCCCAGATCACGGAGAGACAGGAGAGCTTCCAGGAGACGGTTGTTGTCGCGCTGATGGAGGCCGATGGAAGGCTCGTCGAGGATGTACAGCACCCCCACGAGTTGGCTGCCGATCTGGGTGGCCAGGCGTATGCGCTGCGCCTCCCCGCCGGAGAGAGAGCCGGTGACCCGGTCAAGGCTCAGATAATCCAGCCCCACATTGTTCATGAACAGCAGGCGATCCCTGATCTCTTTCAGTATCTGGCGGGCGATGATCGCCTCGTTTTCGTGCAGTTCCAGAGAACCGAAATGACGGAGCGCCTCACCCACCGAAAGCATGGTGGCCTCGTTGATATTCATGCCCCGGAAGGTGACCGCCAGCGCCTCGGGTTTGAGCCGGGCGCCGTTGCAGGCATGGCAGGACATGGAACGCATGAATCGCTCGATCCAGGTACGGATGTCCTGGGATTCGGTCTGCTTGTATCGTCGCTCCAGATTGGGAATGACCCCCTCGAACGCGCCCCGGTACTGTCCCTGGAATTTCCCGGTAGTGCTGGCGTACCGGAACGAAATGGAGGTTTTCCCCGAACCGTACAGGATGACGTTCTGAAATTCCTTCGGCAGCTTCTCGAACGGCTGGTTCAAATCCACGCCGAAGTGATCCGCCACGCTCATCACCTGGGTGTAGTACCAGTGACCATGGGGAACGCCCCAAGGACGGATGGCGCCCTTGAGGATGGATTCGGATTTGTCGGGAACCACCCGGTCCGGATCGACCTCCAGGGTGGAACCCAGCCCGGAACAGACCGGACAGGCGCCATAGGGGCTGTTGAAACTGAAAAGACGCGGTTCGATCTCCTCCAGACTGATATTGCACTCGTGGCAGGCGAAATGCTGGCTGAAAAGACGGTCTTCCTCACGGTCGGGGATGTTGATGATGACCAGGCCCTCCGCCAGACGGAGCGCGGTCTCCACGGAATCGGTGAGCCGTGACTGAATCTTGTCCGAAACCACGAGACGGTCCACCACCACCTCGATGGTGTGCTTGATCTTCTTGTCGAGAACGATGTCCTCTTCCAGGCTGCGCACCACACCGTCCACTCTCACCCGGAGATATCCATCGGCCTGCGCGCGTTTGAATACTTCCTTGTACTCCCCCTTTCGCCCGCGCACCAGCGGGGCGAGAATTTGAAACCGGGTTCCCTCCGGCATGGCGAGAACCTCGTCCACGATCTGCTGGGGAGTCTGCTGGCTTATCTCCCGGCCACACTGGGGGCAATGTGGAATCCCAAGCCGGGCATAGAGAAGACGGAGATAGTCGTATATCTCGGTGACCGTTCCCACGGTCGAGCGGGGATTGTGCGAGGCGGAGCGCTGTTCGATGGAAATGGCCGGGGAAAGCCCCTCGATGTAATCCACGTCCGGCTTTTCCATGAGTCCGAGGAACTGGCGGGCATAGGCGGAAAGGCTCTCCACATAGCGCCGCTGACCCTCGGCATAAATGGTATCGAACGCCAGCGAGGACTTTCCCGATCCGGACAGGCCGGTGATTACTGTCAGCGCATCCCGGGGGATGGAAACGTCGATATTCTTGAGATTGTGTTCGCGTGCGCCCTTGATGTAAATTCTGTCTTTCGCGTTCATTGTCCTGATCTATATCCTGAAAAGAAAGTGATGTAGCCCATTTTTATACCGGGGTAATATAATAGATCGGGATGAAAAGTGCGAGTTGATTGATAGAATTTTTTACACCTTGGCAGGAGATATTTATAAATTCCCGCAGGGACATGGGGACAAAAAGAGGCACAAGGGGGGGAAAGGCTGAACCATGAATCCAACATCCCGGTATTCTGTTAACCGGTGGTTGCCGGGTGTGGGTTTTCTGGCTTCGACAAGCTCAGCCAGCGGTAGACGCTCAGCCAGCGGCGGGCGCTGAGCCTGCGGACACTGAGCCTGTCGAAGTGTCGAAGCGCAATTCACCCCAACACTACCCAGATGAAGAAGCAGCGGCAGTGAAATAATCCGCATTCCCATCGGATAATCCGCGAATCATGAACCCGCGATCTCTTTCGCCGCCGCCCGGCCCGACAGAAACCCGGTCGCCCAGCACATATGCAGGTTGTATCCCCCGCAATCCCCATCGGCGTCGATGATCTCCCCGGCGAAGAAGAGTCCGGGGTGAAGACGCGATTCCATGGTGCGCGGATCGATTTCGGAGAGACTGACACCGCCTCGGGTGACCAGGGCGGTCTCGATGGGATCGGTCGCGGTTACCGTGAGCGGCAGCGCCTTGAGGAGCATCCGGAGACGAACGCGGTCCTCGCGGGTGACATGGCTGGTGGATAATGTGCGGTCGAACCCAAAATACTTCACAAAGATTTCGGCGAGGGATACGGGCATGAGCGTGGTTAGGACCGAGAATAGCTGGCGTTTCGGAGACTCCTTGAGTTCACGCTGGAGACGGGCGTCCAGTTTCTGTTCATCGAGCGCGGGCTTGAGATCGATCTCCACCCGGACCGGGCCGTTCCCCGCGGAAAGGGTGTCGGTGAGAAACCGGCTGATCTCCAAGGTGATGGGACCGCCGATTCCCCGGTGAGTGAAAAGCATCTCCCCGAACCTGCTGATGCGCTTGCCTTCGACCGAGGCGGACAGTTCCACATTCTTCAGCGCCAGACCGGCCACTTCCTCCGGCCATTCTTCCGCGGTGACCAAAGGAACCAGACTGGGGCGCGGCTCTCCGACCGTGTGCCCGAGACTTCGGGCAAAAGCATACCCGGCGCCGGTGGAACCGGTTCGACGCATGGACAGCCCGCCGGTGGCCAGGATGACCGCGCGGGTTCGGAACGTTTCCGCACCCGCGACGACCGACCAGCCGTCCTCGACAGCCTGGACGTCGCTCACCGGATGGGAAGTCCGCAGGCTCACTCCCGCGTTCCGCGCCTCGCGCAGAAGGGCATCCAGAATTTCCCCGGCGCGGTCGCTGACCGGAAACACCCGGTTTCCCCGCTCGGTTTTGAGTGCGATCCCCAACGACTCGAACTGTTTCACCGCCGCATCGGGCGGAAACGTGTGGGCCGCGTGACGCAGAAACCGCGACGCCCGCGTGTCGAAACCCTGCAGGAAGGATTCTATCGTGCCGGAATGGGTGACATTGCAGCGTCCCCCGCCGGTGGCCAGGAGTTTGCGTCCGGGCCTCGGTCCGGAT
Source organism: uncultured bacterium (assembly GCA_964426865.1). Taxonomy (GTDB): domain Bacteria; phylum Latescibacterota; class Latescibacteria; order Latescibacterales; family Latescibacteraceae; genus JAWLHT01. The sequence goes on along the minus strand of CAYRTQ010000253.1, from coordinate 3,412 downwards.
TCCAGCAGGATCGTTCGCGCCCCAACACGGGCGGCCTCTATGGAGGCCATGATCCCGGCTGGCCCGGCGCCGACAACGACAATATCGTAAATATCAGACATGTTTTCTCGCAGAGTTGATGAAACGAACTATCGCGCGGAGAGAGGGAGAATAATGCCCAGTCTCTCACGAAAATGTGAAGATGCAGACAATGGTATAAAGTTATGGGAGATAATCAATGACGCACTGGACGTA
>CAYRTQ010000253.1:0-3168 GCA_964426865.1 uncultured bacterium | reverse complement strand
GAAGGAGGGTTACCCGTTTTTTTCGACCGCGTCAATACGCGAAAGGTATTCCTTTTCCAGAGCATCCCGGAGTTTCCGGAGATCATCCGGGAGTTCGGCTGCAAAAGAGAGCGCCTTTCCGGTGGCGGGATGAATGAATTCGAGTTTTCCCGCGTGGAGCGCCTGACGAGGGAGAACGCGGAGAAGCCGTCGCGCCTCCTCCCGGATTACCGGGTCGTAACCCTTGAGCCGCTCGTCGCGACCGCCGTAGAGTGGATCGCCGAATACGGGATGCCCGATGTGCGCCAGATGCACCCGTATCTGGTGGGTGCGTCCCGTTTCCAGCGACACCCGAAGCTGGGAGAGAAACCGGTATCGGGCGGTGGTCTCGTAATGGGTGACCGCCGTACGCCCCCCCTCCACTACCGCCTGGAGGACCCGCATTTTGGGATGACGCCCGATGGGAGCGTCGATGACACCGTCCGAAGGTTCCGGATGGCCCCAGGCGAACGCCGTGTAGATACGGCGGATGGCATGTTCGGAGAGCATATGGGAAAGGAGGGCGTGCATTTCGTCGTCCAGCGCCACCACGAGGAGACCGGAGGTATCCATGTCGAGACGGTGGACAATTCCCGGACGCTGCGAGCCGCCCCGACGGGAAAGCGAGCGGCAGTGGTGAAGGAGCGCGGAGGCGAGGGTTCCGGTTACATTGCCGCAGCCGGGATGGACCACCATTCCGGCTGGCTTGTTCACCACGAGAATACGGTTATCCTCGTAAACGATATCGAGGGGAATGTCTTCCGGCTGGAAGCTCGGCGCTTCCGAGGGAGGAATGAGGAGTTCGACGCCATCTCCCGTCTCCACGGGCCGGGAGGGCTTCACTTCCGGGGTGTCATTGAGAATGACGTTTCCATCGTCGAGGAGCTTGCGGACACGGGAGCGGGAAAGGCCGGAAACTTCGGCGAGGAATATATCCAAACGTTTTCCGGCATCTTCCTCCCGAACGACAAAGGAGCGGATGTCCTCGAACTCCTGCATGCGTATCTCGCTGGGATAATACGAAACTACAAGGCGGCGAAATCGTCGTTGCTCCGGGGCGCGTCGCTTTTCACCGCAAAGAGATAGAACAGGACGATCATGCCGAATGTGATGTAGATGTCGGCGAAGTTATAAATGGGCCAGTGATATTTGCCGATCCCCATTTCGATGAAATCGATAACCTCGCCCATGCGGATACGGTCGACAAGATTGCCCGCGGCTCCCGCGAATACCATGAGCAGGGCGATTCTCCCGCCAAGACTTTCCGGGCGAATGGCGCCGCGAAACCAAAGATACGCCAGAAGGGCCACCACGGTGATGGTGATCGCGAACATGATCTGCGGCCCGCCAAAGGAAACGCTGAAGGCCGCTCCGGGATTCCGCACATAGGTAAGCTGCAGGACGTCACCGATGAGACTCCTGCTTTCACCCAGATAAAAATGAGCGGCGACCGCCAACTTGGTCCACTGGTCAAGAATGACAAGGGCGCAAAAAAGACAAATATACAGGATCCGGGATCGCACTAAAGGCCCCGCTGCTTTTTTTCTTCGGAGTTTTTACACTTGATGCACTGTGTCGCGTGCGGAACCGCCTCCAGCCGCGCCCGTCCGATTTCACCGCCGCAGGTGCGGCATTTGCCATAGGTGCCGCTGTCGATGCGTTCGAGCGCTTCATTCAGGTGATGCAGATACCTGCCCTCACGTGAGGCGAGAGTAAACGCCATCTCGCGATCCATGGTTTCCGATCCCTGGTCCGCCATATGATATGAATAGGAGGAAAGGTCCCCCGTCTGGTCTTTCGAAGTAACCCGCATGGAAGCATTTTCGAGGTAACCCAACTCGGCCAGGAGATCCTGTTTCTTCTTCACGATGAGATTGCGGAAATATTCCAGTTCTTTTTTATCCATGTTCCGGTATCCTTTCGGACTGTAGATGCTCAACCAGAGAGGCGCAAAACCGATAGAAACATTATATCAATTTACACAAAAAACGACAAAATTCAAATTAAATAAATTGAACGGATCATATCCGGAGACGAATTCCCTTGTGGAAGGTTCAGGCCCGCTTCAAAACCTCCCGCACCAGCAGGGTCAGTTTCGGCTCGGCGCGTTCGCACACCGCGATGATTTCCTCGATGCCGACCGGGACCAGGGCGTCCGGGAGACACATGTCGGAGACAATGGTCAGCCCGAGGACTTCCATTCCCATCTGCACCGCCACGATGTTTTCAGGCACCGTGGACATCCCCACCAGATCCGCGCCGATCATGCGCATAAAACGGTATTCCGCCGCCGTTTCCAGCGAGGGTCCGGGCACCGCCAGATAGACACCCTCGCGCAGACGAATTTCGGCGTGATGGGCGGTCTCTCGCGCCAGCGCCATGAGCCGGGGGGAATATGCGGCGCTCATGTCGGGGAAACGCGGGCCGAGTTCCGGATCGTTCACCCCGATGAGCGGGTTGTCCCCGAGAAGATTTATATGATCACGAATGAGAACGAGATCGCCTTTCTCGTACTCCGGGTTCATCCCTCCCGCCGCGTTGGAGATCACCAGCATTGAAGCGCCGAGCGCCCGCATCACCCGTACCGGGAAGGTGATCTGCTGCATGGTGAATCCCTCGTAGTAATGGAATCGCCCCTGCATGGCCACCACGCCCCGCCCGTCCAGACGGCCGATGATGAGTCTCCCGGTATGGGACTCGACCGTGGAAGAAACGAATCCGGGAATTTCTTCGTAGGGGATGACCACATCGACCTCGATCTCGCGCGCAAGCGCTCCCAACCCGGTTCCCAGCACAATGCCCGCCTCGGGAACGATGCTCGTCTTCGTGCGGATATAAGCCGCCGCCCGGTTCATGCTTTCACGTATACTGGTCATTACCGCCCCTCCATTCGACGCACGATGTCGTCCTCATTGCCCTCGATTTCGAAGGTCTTGTCTCGTGACTTTTCACCACCCACCATGCGGATTTTCGATTTGGAAATCCCCAGACGGTCGGAAAGGAAACGTATCAGGTTGCGATTGGCCGCTCCCTCCACCGGGGGGGACTGCACTTTTACCCGGAATCTGCCGTCTTCGGTCCGTCCGATCATTTCATCCCGGGAAGCATGGGGAGTGAGCCGTATTTCCAGTTTCATGGAGAAACCCGTTT
>CAYRTQ010000252.1:3543-6868 GCA_964426865.1 uncultured bacterium | reverse complement strand
CATCCCCAGGGGTGACCTCTTTGGTCATGTCAGGTTGAATGGGAATTGGTATTACCCGTTTGATCGCTCATTCGTATCAACCGCTCGATGCTGCGGAAAACCGGAAAGGAAGGACCGGGGAAAAGAGAAGAGAATGAATTTCGGAGAGGGTTGTCCGCGTGGGCCGCGATGGACTACCGAGCCGCGTGGAGCGGCCTTCGCCGGGAGCGTGCGGTGTGGATCGCCATGCCCCCCACGATCAACAGAAGCCCCTGGAAAGCGTACAGGGGGATGGGGATGTGCAGAAAGAAAAAGAAGCATACCAGGTTGAGGAACGGCACGAAATAGAGCATCCCGGTGAGCAGCGAGACGTCCTTCGCGGAATTCTGGGCGGAGAGCCAGAGGAACACTCCGAGCACGTTCGCCAAAGGGCCATTGAAGAAAATCCCCCCGATTTCTCCCCCGGCGGACGGGAACGCGAATTCCCCCCGCGCGACAAGCAGGATGGAGAGCGCAAGCGCGCTGTAGGCATGATAATAGAAAAGCGCGGGCAGACGGTCATAGGCGGTCTTCTCGCTGAACACGCTGAAGAGGCCGAAGCAAACACCGGCTCCGAGTGCGCAGAGAAAGCCGGGGAGGTATTCCGCCGAGAACCCGGTGAATTTCCCTCCGGAAATGATGAGCGCCACGCCTGCGAAACCGGTGAATATCCCGAGAATCTTGGTGAACGAGGCCTCCTGCCCGAGCACGGGGATGGCGAACAGGGCGATGAACACCATGTAGGTGGCCTGGAGCACGCTCGCTTCGGCCACTGGAGAGGTGGAGTAGGCGGTATACTTGAGAAAAAAGTAGATTCCGAATCCCAGGAGCGAGATACCGAGCAGTTTCAGGTGATCGGACGGGCGGAACGCGAGCAGGGATTTCAGATTCCCCCGCATTGCCAGATACGCGAACGCGCCGAGCGCCCCGGCGATGGTGCTCCACGCGCCGAACAGCATGGGGGAGAACGACCGTAGGGAAACCACCTCAACCGTACCCACCAGGCTCCAGAGAACGATTACCCCGGCGATGCTTGCCCAGATGCGGGGGGAAAAGGTATGGATGAATCCGGTCAATGGTTCTCCGACTGCAATTGCGGTAAATGTATGAGTGTTTCTGCGGGGAAACACCCAATATACGAGAAATGAACCGCAATTGAAAGCGGATTTCGGGGGGGATTCTCTCTACTTCATGAGAAGCATTTTTGCGGTGCAGGACACTTTCGCCGATTCGAGACGGGACAGGTATACTCCTGAAGATACGGGCACTCCACGCGTGTCCTTGCCATCCCAGACCACGGAATGCGTTCCGGCGCTCATGTGCTCCGAAACGAGCGTGCGAACCTTCTGCCCAGTGATGTCGTATACGGTAAGGACCGCTCTGTCCGCCACGGGGAGGGTGAATGAGATGGTGGTGGAGGGGTTGAAAGGATTGGGAGATATTCCGGTGATGTCTACGGAAACAGGCTCGGGCGCGGCGTCCTGAGCGGCGGTTGGCGTTTCCTCGAACCGGTACAGCCCCTTGTTCGTCCCCACCCAGAGAACGCCGTCGGCGTCGAAGACAAGGGAATACACCTGATCCGTATATCCAGAAAAACTTGGATCGTAATGATAATACCATCCATCCGGCGCATATGTCTTCCATTCGTATCCATCATGGCGGGTTATTCCCATGCTGGAACCGAACCATTTTACATCGTTCTTGTCAAATGCTATGGCGCAAATATTCCCGAAAATGCCGGTCGAGTCGGCTGGTAAATGAATCACTGACTTTCGATCAAAAATATAAATCGAACTATAGTTACCGTACCAAACAAAACTTTTTTTGTCTATCCCCATGGCGTGTCCACTGGAACCCGAAAATCTCTCATCTGTTTCCTTACGGTAATCCGGTTTGACGAAGTAGCCCATTCCGGGTCCCCCGCCGAGGGCGTACCAAACCGTATCCGGATTCGCCGTATCCACCGCCAGATGAAAGTCAAGGTCGGCAAATTCATTGACATACGTAATCTTCCACGTATTGTGATCATAAAGAAACACTTCACTATGTGGGATGGGAAATCCGCCATCCGGTCTGAAGTACATTCCATGTGAACTGAATAATACCGTATTGTCCGGTTCGACAACGATATCATCAACGGTAAACCCCCAATTGCGTTCGATATAGTCGGCAGTCTTGGGAACACCCCAGTCTTTGGCGAAAAACAGGCTGTCGAGTTCCGCGAACTGGGGAATGTTCTCCTTGGAATAGATTTTGAAAACCGTGTTGTCGAAAGATGAAATCCCTGCGGCGGAGTGCCCGAACCATTTCGTTCCATCCCGGTCAATGGCAATTGCAGAAATGTCATTACCATAAAGGCCATCTTTTGTCGTATATCGCTGAAAAGTTCCGTCATGACGATTCAATTTCACCACGCCACTGTTTGTGCCGATCCAGATACTTTCTCCTTCAGCGGCAATCGGCCCGATCCGCTCCGGAGAAGACCCGCCCGTGTTGTACAGCGTCCATTTTCCCTCCGGGAACGCGTTGCTGGAGAAAATCCAAAGGAAAAGCAGAAGAAAACACATTTGCTTCATGGCGCATATCCCTTGATGAAAAAAGCTTTGTCCTGCCAAACACGGATACATTCACGCGGATATTTCCATAAAATCCCCGCGCTGCATGGTATGGGGGGTTTCAGGCATGTCAAACGGCGTTACTCACTCCTCGGCGGCTCTGGCCTGGTCCTCTTTTTTCAGAATCGCGGCGTCGCGGGCCATTTCTTTCTGGAGCGCGGCGAGTCCGGCGATGGAGCCGAGCTGCATGCTTTCCACCGAGGTGATGGGGACGATGACCAGGGTGGCTTTCTCTTTCAGCCCCTCGTAGAGCATGTTCATGGCGCGGAGATGGAGCGCGGTGGAATTTTCGGAGTACACCCGGGAGGCTTTCTCGAACTTCCGGGCGATCTGACGCTCGGAATCGCCGAGAATGACCCGCGCCCGACGTTCGCATCCCGCTCCGCGCTCCCGCCCTCATTCCTCCTGGAGACGCCGGATGAATTCCCGGAATACGAGGAAACTGTTCTCCACCGTGTCCATGTAAATCTTGTCCGGCATGTCTTCGGGGCGGTGATAGACGGGAAGGGTGACCTGGTCGTACCCGCGGCTGTTCACGTTCGCCGCTTTTGCTCCGGAATTCCGGAACGGCTCGGCGTCGAGAATGAACCCGGTGGTATCGAAAAATTTCGGAACGCCCGGGATATGCAGGTCCTCGTGGATGTCCCGGAGCATGGATTTCAGGTCCTCTTCCGTGGTATTCACCCAGAGAT
>CAYRTQ010000252.1:0-3533 GCA_964426865.1 uncultured bacterium | reverse complement strand
AGATTGGGGCCATAGGTCAGGGAGTCGAAATTGAGAACGTACCGGATGTTCCGCAAGGTACCCTCGGATTCCCGACGCGCGGCATAGTGTTCCGCTCCGAACGAGCCGGATTCCTCTCCGCCGGTGGCGACCACGGTGATCCCGTATTTCCCCCGCTGGCGGGAAAATGCGTGGGCGAGCATGAGCATGACAATCACCGAGGCGGTGTTGTCATTGGCTCCGGGGCTGTTGTACTTGGTGTCGGCGTGGGCGAGGATGAGGATTTCGCCGGAGGTTCTCCCCGGGATTTTCCCGACGATGCTGCTCGACCGGGTATGGGGGACGAACCGCGCCGGAGATTTCACCAGCACCGGGGTCTGATCCTTCACCGCCCGCTCCAGCAGCGGGGCGTCCTGCTTCCCGATGCTGAACCGGGGCAGACGGGGCGTGGCGTCCGGACCGAAATACTGCGACAGCGCGCCGCCGTACGAACTGAGGGAAACCAGCGCTTTCACCGTGCCGCCCTCCACGACGCCGTACGCGGCTCCCTCCACATTTTTCCTGAGCGTTCCGCGCACCCCCCGGGACGGGGTTGCGGGCGTCCCGTATCCCGGAAAGGTCTCCAGCGGCGTGTCGCCGAGCACAAATTCCGGCTTCCCGGAAAGCTCCCAGTTCTCGAACTCGAACCGGTCGAACTCCACCCGCAGGAGGGACCTCTTCATCTCGCGGGCGTAACTGTCCGCCGCGCGGTCATAGGCGCGCGACCCGGAAGGGTGCGGGCCCAGACGGGTGCACAGCTCATCGAGGAGAGTGAGCGTATACTCCGCCCGGTTTTGCGGGGTGGCGACCAGATTTTCCCCCCGTGCGCCGTTCCGGAGCGTGGAACAGCCGCCGGTCAGGGCCGTGAGCGCCGAACATCCCGATATGCCGATAAAATCGCGCCGTTTCATGCCGAAATCCCTTCTGGCTGTGTGTTTTTCCAGCGCGGAGCATGGATTCTCCGCAAGATATGCCCGTCTCATCCCATCTGGGGCGGGCACGGCGCCCACTCCAGTTCCTCTGTACTTTTCTGGTGCGCCCAGAAAAGCGCCAAAAGAGTGCGGTCCGGGAAAAGCTCGCATATTCCCCGTGTACGGCATAGATTCCGGGGACCGCTGAACTCGCTGTCGCTCAAACAGACCTCGGTCCACTGCCCCGGAATCCATACCATACCCGGGGGGCTTTTCCAGGACAGGTGAAAACCGCATCAGTACCGGTTATCCACAGAAAACCCTGGAGAATCTTTCCCCTCCGAGCCTTTGCTCCTCATTTCCCGAACATGAGTTCGCTGGAAACCACCGCGCCGCGATCATCCCTGACAGTCAGGAACCAGACCGTGGTTCCCGGGGGCGGCGGATCCGCGAGGATCGCGTTTTTTTCGATGCGGGCCGGGCGGGTCAGCCAGGTGCGCTGGTTCATTTTTCCCATGCCGGTGGTGTAGTGGAAATGGGCGTCGGTCAGGCTCGTTTTCGCGGAGACGTTCGCTTTCACCCGGTCCCCGGAGCGGACGGGCGTCTCCACCCGCGGCAGGGGAACGCCGCCGCGAAGTTTCGAGTCGATGAACATTGCGATTTCCGGAGGCTCCCAGCCGTACTGGTGGCTGTGTTTCATGCCGACCGTGATACGGTAATCGCGGGGAGCGCGCACGAGACCATAGGTCTTGGCGTAGCTGCCGAGCGGATAGGCGAAATCGTTGGAGCCGTTGATGAAGAGCATGGGCATGGACGCAGCCCCGATATACCGCGAGGGGTCGAAGAGGGTGGTCCAGCGCTCCCGCTGCGCGGGGGTCAGGGTGGAGAAAATGTCAAGCCAGAAGCTGTCCTCGGCCAGGAACCCGCAGCCGTAGACGGGGACCGCGGCGCGGAAACGGTTGTCCAGCCCGGAAACGATGCAGGTGAGGTATCCGCCCCAACTGATGCCGGTGATCGCGGTGCGTCCGGGATCCACCTCCGGGAAGGAGCGCGCCAGGGAGTGGGCGAGGATGACATTCGCCACCGCGTGATACGACCACATGTCGGTCGCCGGACCGTCGATGGGACGGAATTTCTCCTCGTCGCTCTGCCCGGGGCCGCCGTCCGGAAGCGGCTTCTCATCCGGGCCGCATCCCGCCAGGTCCATGGCGATGGCGGCATACCCCCGATTCGCCCACATCTCGGCCCATTCCCGGAACGCATGCCCGCCGCCGCCGTGGACGAGCACCACGCAGGGGAGATCGCGGTCTCCGGAGGTGTCGCCGCGCAATGTTCCCGGAGTGGCGTAGTAAGCGAAAACACGGGTCGGTTTCCCCCGGAAAGGCTCGCCCCGGTAGAGCAGCGACCATACGCCGTCGCCCTTGTTCAGCCATTCGAAATCGGGAGCTTTGCTCAAAGCCTCCAGGTTCCAGGGGGTTGCGGCGGGAAGGACGGAAGAGCGGTGAATGGCGCCGGAGCGTGTCTGCGGCGCGCAGGAAACCAGAAGGAGCAGAACGAAGAGCAGAAACGGCGGAAGGAGCGGAAACAACGGCTTGCGGGCGGACATGGATATCTCCCGGGAATGCCTGTCATGGAAGGGTGTGCTCCGGGTTCGGAGACATGGATTCTCTGTGATGATGCATGGAAATATGTATCACCGGGCGGGGAAAAAGTCAAGGGAATTTGGGGAAGAGCGCGCCTGATGCAAATTTTCGTTCAATGCCGGAGCACCGGAATGTTCGGTCATTGCCCGGAGGAGGAACGGCGCACCACCCGGAATCCGAGATAATCCGCCGCGCCGAACGGAAGGTCGAAATTACGATAGGCCGCGCGGCAGTGGAAGGCAAAGAGATTCCAGCTCCCGCCCCGTATGACGCGATAGGTGTTTTTCGGGATTCCGAACATGTATTGGGGATCATCCGGCGCATAGCTTCCGAACCAGTCGAGACACCATTCCCCCACGTTGCCGCTCAAGTCGTACAATCCATAGGGATTGGATGGATAACTGCGCGCCGGCACGGGATGCTCGCCGACGCCGCTGTAATTCGCCTTTTGGGGGCTGAGCGTCCCGTCATCCGTGCCGAACATGTACGCTTTTCCTCCCCGGCAGGCATACTCCCACTCCGATTCGGTCGGCAGATCGTACCCGTATGCCCTGGCGAACGCCCATGCCCCATACCAGGTTACATAGGTCACCGGCCAGTTCTCCTTTCCCTTTTCCACGGTGAACCGGTTGTTCCCGAAGGTGATCCAGCACCGGTTGCCGGGGTATTCATATTCGATGGTTCCTTCCAGATGGATGTATGCTTTTTTCGCATAATTCCCTTTCGCTCCGATCACATTTTTTGCCGAGGCGGTGATATCGCCATTCTCCAGGGCCGAGTTCAGGTAACTGGCGTACTGGGTGTTCGTGATTTCACCCGCGCTCATCTCGAACCCGGAGATCGTCACCATGTGTACGGGACCTTCGTACCATCTCCCGGCATTCTCCACGTCTCCCATCCGGAAAATTCCACCGGGGACTCGGACGAAGGGAATGGGATTCGTCGCGGGGGAAAGCTTCGA
>CAYRTQ010000251.1:6654-6891 GCA_964426865.1 uncultured bacterium | reverse complement strand
CCGAGCCGAACCGCCACCGCCAGCAGTTCGACATCATAGGCGAACTTTTTCACCAGAATGCGGTGGAAGGAATCATCGAGCACCCTTCGGCGGAACACTTTCAGCCCGGTCTGCGTATCACGCACCGGCAGGCCGAACAGGGCCTTGATGATCATATAGTAGATCCAGCTCGCCACGGTGCGGAACAGGGGATAGTCGAGTTTCGATTCCGGGTGGTGCTTGGAACCCACCACGACC
>CAYRTQ010000251.1:0-6644 GCA_964426865.1 uncultured bacterium | reverse complement strand
AGGGCGTTGATGAGCGTGGTTATCTGGGAGGGGTGCAGATCGAGGTCGGCGTCGAGGAACACCACGATATCGCCGGTGGAGTGCTCGAACCCGGTGCGGAGCGCCATGCCTTTCCCCATATTGTAGGGGTTGCGGGCGGTCGCCACGTTCCCGAATTCCGAAGCCGCGCGCTCGATTTCGGCCAGGGTGTGGTCCGAGGAGCCGTCATCCACCGCCACGATCTCGGCGCTCATGCCCGCCTCGGCCAGGACCTGACGGGTCATGCGGATATTCTCGAAAATGCACCAGCCCTCGTTGTAGGCGGGCATGATGACGGATACGGTCGGGTTCACGGATAGCTCCTGAAAACCGGGCGCAACGGCTGCGGCTCAGCGGCGCAGGGGGGAAACAGCATTTCAGTGTACGCCGGGATACGCCGGGCGCAAGGGCCATCGCCGGTTCATCGAATCATGGTCTTGATACGGCGCGTGCATGGGCATTCATTAAACACCCGAACCGTACCCGGGTTGCACTTCCGCGCGACCGGGGCAAAACGGGAAAATACGGTTTTACCGTCGGTCAAATCAACAGATTTGTTCGTTCCGTGGGTTTTGCACCCCTTTTATGCGCTTCCGCGCGGGGTTTTCCCGATGTTTTGACGAGTTTTCGCGCCGATTTCGATACATCCGGAAAGAAAACGGACAGGCACCACCTCGCCGGACAAGTACGCCCTCCACCATCCTTGTTCCGGAATCCACACCGGAACTGTTGGCAAATGAGCACTCCGGTCTCATTTTTTGCGGGAACATTGTACGATGGTCGTGTGAAAAACAGTTGAGAATCTCCGGCTTCCTGCATACATTTCAGGATAAACCGTCAAAGAACATTTCTTCCGCGCATCATATCCCCAAACCTTTTAAAATGAGAGCGGATATCCCATGGACAAGGCAAAAGTCACCCGTCTCCGCGAACTCTACGAAACCACCCTTTTCAACGATGTCATTCCCTTCTGGATGAAAAACTCCCCGGACCGCGAGTACGGCGGCTATCTGAACATGCTTTCCCGTGACGGCTCACCCTATGGAACGGACAAATTCATGTGGCTCCAGGGACGGGAGGTCTGGTTCTTCTCCACTCTGTGCCATACCGTGGAACGCCGTCCCGAATGGCTGGATATGGCCAGGCTGGGCTGGGATTTCATCGTGAAGCATGCGTTCGACGAGAACGGGCGGGCCTATTTCAGCTTCCTGCGCGACGGCACCCCGCTTTCCAGGCCGCGGAAGATATTTTCCGAAACCTTCATCATCATCGCCGCGGTGCGATACGCGCTGGTCACCGGCGACCAGCAGGCCGCGGACATCGCCCGCCGTCTCTACCGCATGGTGGTGGATATGGCCGACACCCCCGCCGCGGGCAGCCAGAAAGCCATTCCGGGCGTTCGCCCCATGATCGACCACTCCATTCCCATGATCCTGCTCAATGTCACCCGGGAAATGGCGCTCCTCGACGGAGAAAAACCGGAGTTCCGGGAAATCGCCGACCGCTGCATCCATAAGGTCCTCGACCTCCATGTCCATCCCGAGCGCAAGCTGCTGTTCGAACAGGTGGCCCCCGACGGCTCCCTGAGGCTGGACATCCCCGAAGGCCGTCTGGTGCTCCCCGGCCACGCCATCGAATCCTCCTGGTTCCTCATGCAGGAGGGAATGGCCCGCAACGACCGCGATCTCATCAAAAAGGCCTGCGACCTCGCGCTCTGGATGCTCGATTTCGGCTGGGACCGGGAATACGGCGGACTGTATTACTTCCTCGATTCCGAGGGGAACCAGCCGCTCCCGCTGGAATGGGACATGAAACTCTGGTGGTGCCACAACGAGGCGCTGTACGCCCTTCTCCTCGCGCATCATCTCACCGGCGACGAGGTCTACGAGTCCTGGTACGACAAGGTCCACGATTACGCGTTCCTGGTGCATCCGGACCCGGTTTACGGCGAGTGGTTCGGCTACCTGCATCGTGACGGCTCCGTTTCCCACACGTTCAAGGGTTCCGCCTGGAAAGGCTGCTTCCATCTCCCGCGGCAGCTTCTCTACGGCTGGCAACTGCTTTCGAAAATGGAAGCGGAGTAGGGGGAGAGGAGAAGACGGAGAACAGAGGGCGGGAAACTGAAGAAAAGAGGAAATACCTCTTGACCGCCGGGGCGGGTGTATATTTTTTGTCTTTGACACTTTGCATTCAGGCACATTTCCTTCCAACCCGGGAGCGCGTTGTGAAAATCACGGACGGCATTTATCTTGTCGGCAGCGGTCGTAATGGCATCGGCATCTCCAACCGCGCCGATTCCCATGTCTACCTCATCGAAAGTCCCGCCGGGCATGTCATGATCGACGCCGGGGTGGGTCTGGAGGTGGACCGCATCATCGACAATATTCGCAAGGACGGTCTGGACCCGCAAAATGTGGGGCATCTCTTTCTCACCCATGTCCACTCCGATCACGCGGGCGGCTGCGCCGAGCTGAAAGAGAAGCTCGGGCTGAAAGTGTACATCCACAAGGCCGAGGCCCATACCCTGCGCACCGCCGACGAGGTGGAACTGGGGCTGGACGTGGCCCGCGCCGATGGCTTCTATCCCCCGGAATACGTGTTTCCGCCCTGCGAGCCGTTCCAGGAACTGGAGGGTGGCGAGACTTTCGATTTCGGGAATTTCACCATGCGGACCATCCACGTTCCGGGGCATTCTGAAGGCTGTACCTGCTATCTGGTGAAGATGAACGGCCGCACCATCCTTTTCAGCGGCGATGTGGTGGTCCACGGCGGCAAACTCATGTTCCTCAACTGTCTCGGCTCGGATATGGCGGCCATGCGCCGCAGCATGCCCCGTCTGGCCGGACTCGGGGTCGATGAATTTTATCCCGGTCACGGATGTTTCTCCCTCGGCAACGGTCAGATGCATGTGGACACCGCCATCGAGAACCTGCGTCACCTGGTTCCGCCGCCCAACGCGCTGTAAAAAGATCGAAAGATGCAGAGAACCAAAGCCGGGTTGCATGGGTATAGTGTGGCGTCCGGCATTGGATGAATCGTTTGAATGGGCAGGTCTCCGCGCCCGCCCATTCAAATCCGGAAACAAGCAAAAGGCCCGGCGAGAACCGGGCCTTTTGCATTGCCTGAGCGTGCAGCCTACTTCATGAGCGTCATCCGGTGCGAGGCGGTGAAACTCCCCATTTTCACGCGGGCGATGTAGGTTCCGGAGGACGCCGCCGCTCCGGATTCATCGCGGCCATCCCAGACCATCTCGTGCGCTCCGGCGGAAAGGGTGGAGGAGACCATGTTCCGCACCGTGCGGCCGGTCGCGTCATACACTGTAAGCTGCACCGTTCCCGATGAAGGGATGGTGAACGCGATGTGGGTGGAGGGGTTGAACGGGTTGGGATAGTTGCCGGTGAGCGCGAAACCCTTCGGCGCGGCATCCGTTACCGAGACCTGCTCGTCCGGGGCCGAGGGGAGGGAGATATCCATGATGTAGAGAATCTCGTCTGTCCAACTCCCGATGTTTTGACCGTTGACATGATTCGTATTCTTGTAGTCTTGACGGCAATAGCAGATCTGTTTCCCGTCCGGCGAGAAGTCAATGTTTCCGAAAGTGATGCTGTCCACCGAAGGCAGCATGTCAACAACTTCCCCCGTATTCAGGTTGATGGCGGAGAGCGTTTGTTTCTCATGGGTGCTTGTGGAGGAACTGTTGGGAAATTCCGAAGTCACGGTCACCAAGCCGCCATATTTCACGAAAAGCATCCATGCACCGTCAGGGGAACACTCCATCTGGTAACCGCATTTCCCCACGGAAGAAGAAAGTTGTATCGGATCTCCTCCCTGGATCGGGGCTTTGTTCAGTTCTCCGGATGGGGAAAAATACAGGACATATTGCTCATCGGGAGTGAAACAGGCGCCGTTCACGCCTTTGGGTGCGATTTCCCAATCCCCGTCGCCCATAAGGTCTTTCACTCGCAAGGTTAAATCGGGGATTGAATAATACGCCAGGTATCTTCCGGATGAACTGACGGCGATCGCGGCGGCATTCGGGATAACGTCGGTTGTTTCGCGGGTTTCAACATCGATGCATTTCACATACGACAAAAGACCTGTAGCGCTTATACGCAGGAATTGATCGTGTTCAGTAATTTGTATGGTTGACGGGTCGCGCTGCTGGTAGGAAAAATACAATTTCCTTCCATCGGCGGAGAATCCCGCAATACCGGCGACTCTCCCCCCGAGGGCAAGCTGTTGATCGTTATAGGGGTAAAAAAAGACGGCTTCGAACAGCATTTCCGGAATTCCACCCTTCGCGGGAACCAGGAAGATGAAACTACGGTCGGTGTAGGCGATCTTTTCCCCGTCCGGACTCCATACGGGGGATATCTGCCATTCGCCTATCCATTCTTCACCCCTGCCCAGCGACCGAGTGTTCGTCGTGTTCAGATAGCTTCGGTCAATACTGGTGGTGTACACACCGGGCTGAAAATCAAACCGGGCCCCGTAATTGAGAGCGGCAACGTCGGTATCCTGCGCATAGGCGGTGACCGTACAGAAAAGCAGGAACGCAAATACGATAAACCTGTTCATGCCGTGCCTCCTTCTGAAAACCATGTGCATCCCGACCCGCGTTTTTTTTGTGCGGGCGCGAAGATATGTCGGGTGGTTCTATTTATTAAATTTATTATGGTAATATGATTTGTCAAGGGATATTTCTTTATCCGGATGATTTTTTGTGCTTACGCTGAGGCAGGGTGAATGATCGATACAGAGGGTATTTGCTGGAGCGGAACGACCGGATGCTTGTTTGTAAAAATCTATATGGATAAAATCAACATATCACCTATCATTATAGAATTCAAGATGGACAAAGGCCAAGGTCCCTGCGATTGTGATTTGGAGTTTTTCATCATGAACGGTATCTTTCTGTCTCATGGAATGAGCATGGCCACCATCAACGGAGTTTTTCGATGATCGATGATCGCTGGGTTGAGGAAACGCTGCGGAAAATGAGCGTGGAGGAGAAAGTCGGGCAGGTGCTCATGCCCCGCATCGACGGGTATTTCCTCAGTGCGGATGACGAGCGGTTCCGGGAGTATGCGGACTGGGTGGAGAAATATCATGTCGGCGGGCTGGAGATATTTTTCAGCGATGCGTATGGCGCGGCGTTCCTGCTGAACCGTCTGCAAGCGCTCTCCCGACTCCCCCTGCTGGTGGGCTGCGATGCGGAAACCGGCATGGGGCACCGTATCGCGGGAGCCACCCATCTCACCCATAACATGGGGATCGGCGCTTCCGGGGATGAGCGGATGGCCTATCTCCAGGGCAGGATCACCGCACTGGAGGGAACGGCGCTCGGAGTGCACCTGTTCGAGGGCCCGACCGTGGATGTGAATGTCAATCCGGACAACCCCATCATCGCGGTGCGGAGTTTCGGCGATGACCCGGAGTTCGTGGGGCGCATGGGAGCCGCGTTCGTCCGAGGACTGCAGGATCACGGCATGCTGGCCTGCGCCAAGCATTTCCCCGGCCACGGCAGCACCGATGTGGACAGCCACATGGACATGCCGGTGGTTACCGCCCCGCGCGATGTGGTGGAACGGATGGACCTCCATCCATTCCGTCTCGTCATCGAAGCCGGAGCGATGGGTGTCATGACCGCACACATCCGGGTGTCCGCGCTCGACCCGGACTCGGAGTATCCCGCCACCCTCTCGCCCGCGATCAATCAAGGCGTCCTGAGGCGTGAAATGGGGTTCCAGGGGATCATCATCACGGACTGCATGCGCATGGACGGCATCACGAAGTATTTCCCGCCCGGAGAGGCGGAACTCCAGAGCTTCCTTGCCGGGTCCGACATCATTCTCGCCCCCTTCCTGGAGGAGACATACCGTACCATGCTCACCGCGGTGGAATCGGGAAGGCTCGCCCCGGAGCGTCTGGACGAGTCGGTGCGCCGTATTCTCCGCGCCAAGACCTGGTGCGACCTTCACGAGAACCGGTTCACCGATCCCGGGGAATTGCATTACCGTATCGGCGCCGGGAGCATTCCGAACGACGCGATCCGTATCGCTGAATCCTCCCTCACGCTCCTGAAGAACGAGGGTGGCCTGCTGCCCATCCGCGCGGAGAAAAAACCGCGCATCCTCAGCATTCTCTATTACGATCATCCGCTGGGGAACATCGGCGATACCTTTCAGGAGGAGATGCGGCGGCGCGCCACCGGCGCTTCCCGTCAGTATTACCAGGAAGGGCTGGTGGATGAGTCCGGAACCATCCAGACCATCACGCTCCCATGCGACTGCGATCCCCGTCTGGAGGAGGAAGCCATCGCGCGGGCCGGGAAGTATGATATGGTTGTCTGCGCCCTGGTGTACCGGATCATCATGCGCCGTAACACCCCCAACCTGCGTCCCCGGGCGGCGGATTTCGTGCGGCGACTGGCCGGAACCGGAGTTCCGGTGGCGGCCGTTTCCTTCGGGTCGCCCTATGTGATCAAACAGATTCCGGAAGCGGCTTCCTTCGCGGTCTCCTACATGTACTCGCCGCTGGTGCAGAAAGCCACGGTGCGGGCGCTTTTCGGGGAGATTCCGTTCGGGGGAAAGCTGCCGGTGAAGATGTAACGAAAGGACTCTCCA
>CAYRTQ010000250.1:0-6983 GCA_964426865.1 uncultured bacterium | reverse complement strand
CCGCCCTCTTTTGGTACTTTTCTGGGCGCACCAGAAAAGTACAGAAGCGGGAAGGGCGCGGGATATTCTTTACCGCATGAGAGCGCTTTTGTACCCGGCAACTCCAGTCGATACCCGGCCATGAGGCATCAACCCATAATTAACTGCGAAGCACCCTTTGGGGGAGGCATGTCCCTCGATTCCTTCGAGGGAGCAGGGGATGGGCTTGCTGGTTTTTCCTCATTCCCGGCGCCAATTTCTCCGGTTTCAAGCGGAGTCGGGTCCTGAACCGTGGCGAGCCATTCAAACGGCCGCTCCTCCTGAACGCGCGCCATGAAAGACCCGCGCCGTTCGCGATAAACATGGTGTCGCTTGGGCGCGGTTCCGTTCGAGCGGACGTCGGGCAGTGACGCCCATATCGGGGTTCCCCGACGCCCGCGTTTCGCGATGGGATTTTGCCCCGTTGGTCCGTTCATTCCCTGAATCGATAAAAACCGGGAGGGAAGAGCGGCAAGGCGGGGGAGAAGGGGAACGGAAGGGACGGGAGACGCGGCCCTCAAAAAAATGACCTCGCAAGTCAGTAAATAACAATAACTTATCACGTACGCTCGTAAAAAGTGTTGTGGCGGAGGGCGAAAGGACGTATCATTCACTACTATGACGTTTGTGTCACGCGTTACCGGTAAGTAGAAAGAGGGCTCATGAAAGCTGCAATTTCGAGGTGCTGTGTAGCTGTACTGACATTCGTCACATTCGTTGCCGGAGCGATGGCCCAGGAGCCGACGGTTGGCCAGCATACCCGCGAGTATCGGGATGCGGACACGGTGCGGAAATACCTGTTCCACCTGCCCCGGGAGTACGGGAAGGAGGACCGCCAGTGGCCGATGATCGTGTATCTGCACGGCGCCTCGGCCCGGGGAACCAATCTGGACCGGGTCAGGCAGTGCGGCATTCCCTGGCTGGCGGATCACGACCGGGATTTCCCGTTCATCGCCATTTCGCCCCAGTGTCCCAAGGGAACGCGATGGGTGGACATGGACACCGGCTGGATCATGAACATTGTCGATGAGATCTGCGCCGAATATGCGGTGGACCGGGACCGTATCTATGTCACCGGGGTCAGCATGGGCGGTCACGGCGCCTGGTACCTGGCCTACAGGTATCCGGATCGCTTCGCGGCGGTCGCGCCTCTTTGCGGCCGTGTCGAGACGACCTGGGCGGAAACGCTGAAACAGGTGCCATCGTGGGTTTTCCACGGCAGCCGGGACCGGGTGTGCCCCATACGCTATTCCAACGGCATCGTGGAGGCGCTCCGGGCTTTCAACGCCAATGTCCGGTACACCGTGTACAAGGGAGCCGGCCATGACATCGTGACCCGCACCTACCACAACCAGGAATTATACGACTGGTTCCTGCAGCACCGCCTCACCGACAACGGCAGGGCGGACCACCGAATGTGACGAAAAAAGAGAGGCCGGATTCCCATGAACCCGGCCTCTCTTTTTTCAGCCTCTCATATGATTCGTTTCTCCGCTTGTCCCCGGAACGCACCCATGATGATCAGCGCTTCGAGGCCGGTCTCGAAAGCGGGCTTTCCCGTTTGACGCCGGTCGAGGCGGGCGGTATGTATTTCTCCACTTCCGGCTTTATGGCCGAGGTCCACACGCGGTATCCCGCCGTATTCATGTGCAGACGGTCGCCCAGGAAGAGATTTCCCCGGACCATGCCCTTCTGGTCGAGCATGGGGGTGGCCACATCGATATACCCCAGCCCTTTTTGTCCCGAGACATACTGTTTGATCAGGGCGTTGGCTTTCATGCTTTTTTCCCACAGGTTCCACCGCGCGGGGCTGGGCTTGATGGAAATGTACCGGATCGGCGTGGAGGGCAGACCTTTGCGGCATCCGGCGACAAACGCCCGGAAATCCGCCAGCACCTGTTCGGGAGATTTCCCCGCCGCGATGTCGTTGTCGCCCGCGTACAGGAAAATCACCGCCGGTTTGAGCGGGGTGACAATGCGCGGAATGAAAAAAGTGCAATCCGCGATGGTGGACCCGCCGAATCCCCGGTTGATGACCGGAGAGGGGGCAAGGTCCCCGGGCATGGTCCGCCACAGGCGGATGCTTGAACTTCCCACGAAGAGCGCCGAGCCGGTGGGGGGCATCTGGGTCAACTCCAGCCGTTCGAAAAGGGCGATATCCTTCTCCCAGCGGGTCGAATCCGCTCCGGCGAGGAGGGGAACGCAGAGGGAGAGGAACAGGATGAGCGGGAAAAGGGATCTGGCGGGCATGTGCACGCAACTCCTTCCGGTGGATGATGGCAGTGATGAGTAGCCCGGATCGGTCCGGCTTTCAGACACGGGTATGGCCGGATGTCCGCTGGCGTCCATAATAGTAATGCATTCCATCCGCGGGTACATAGAAAAATCTTGATTTCCGGTGAGTATTTCTTTACATAACGGGAAATACCGCGGGTTGCCCGCTGTCCCGTGTGTTTCTCCGGGGGAGAGGCGTTACGGTTCCCCCAATCCCGAAAGGATATCCGATATGAGCAGGAAGCTGCTGGTTGCGCTGATTGCCGTGGCGCTGGTCGCCCCGGGGGTGATGACCTCCCTCTCCGATGCGCAGGAGCGTCCGGCGAAGAAGCTGATCGAATACGGCTGGGATGTGCCCTATCCCGATTTCGTGCTGAAACACATCAAGGACATGGAAAAGCGTCCCTTCGACGGCATCATGTTCCGCACCCGGGGATTCGATCATGCATTCGATACCACTCCCTGGAAACTTTCCGCCTTCCAGCCCCAGATCGATACGCTCGCCACGATACAGTGGGGAAAATTCACCGACAACTTCCTGACCCTCTATGCCGCCAACCAGTGGAAGATGAACTGGTATGACGACGCCCAGTGGAAAACCATCACCGCGAATCTGAAACTGGTGTCGAAAGCGCTCAAGGCCGGGCGGTGCGTGGGGGTTGTGTTCGATCCCGAACCCTATGGCGAGAATCCCTGGCTCTATCCCGGCAAGTTCACGGACAAGTCCTTCGAGGAAGTGCAGGCCCAGGTCCGCAAGCGCGGGGCCCAGTTCATGACCGCGCTTCAGACGGACATGCCCAACCTGAAGGTGCTGAACTTCTTCCAGCTCGCGCTTTTCCAGCCCGCGGCGGACGAGCCCGATCCCCGGCTCCGGGCCGAAATCCAGACCACGAAGCCCTGGCACAATTTCCTGGCGCTCATGCCGGCGTTCTTCCTCGGAATGCTGGACGCCGCCGGGCCGGGAGCGGTGATCATCGACGGCAACGAGCAGTCCTACTATTATGAAAGTCCCGCTGACTATTACCGTGAATACCATCTCATGAAACAGCGGGTCAAGGTTTTCGTCCCCCGCGCCCTGTGGAAAAAGTACGACTCCCAGGTTCAGGCGGGCATGGCGCTCTATGTGGACCAGGCGCTCGGCATGCGGGGCAATACCAAGACTGCCGGTTCCTATCTTTCCCCGGCGGACCGTCTGAAATTCTTCGAAAACAACGTCTATTACTCCCTGACCACCGCCGACGAATATGTCTGGTGCTACAGCGAGAAGATGAGCTGGTGGCAGAATTACACCCCCTCGGCGGGCGAGCCCGCCCCGGACGTGAACGCCCTGCCCGAAGGACTGGAGGCCGCGGTGACCTCGGCTCTTCAGAAATACAGGCGCGGGGAGCCGCTCGGGTTCGATGTTCAGGAAATGATTACCACGGCGCGGGAGAAAATGAAGGCGGATGGGAAGTAGAATGAGCCGGAACGAGCTGTTCTGCGGAATGTTCCCGGTCGGAATCGAAACGGGCAAAGGAGACCCACATGAGTGAACCTTTCGGATTCGGAATCATCGGCGCGGGAGTGATCAGCGCCTGGCATGCCGCGGGAATCGAGGCCCATCCCGAGGGCCGTATCGCGGCCATCGCGAGCCGTTCCCGTGAGCGGGCGGAGAAGTTCGCCCTGGAGCGCCGGTGCGCGCTGGTTGCCGACTGGCGGGAGATGGTGAAACGCGACGACATCCAGGCGGTGTGCATCTGTACGCCCTCGGGGCTGCATGCCGAACAGGCCATTGCCGCGGCGGAAGCGGGCAAGCACGTGCTGGTGGAAAAGCCGATGGCGATCACGCTCCGGGAATGCGACGAGATGATCCGCGCCGCGCGGGATAACGGGGTCAAACTGGGGGTGATTTTTCAGAAACGTACCGACGAGGCTCCCAACCGGTTAAAACGCGCGGTGGAGAACGGCACGTTCGGAAAGGTATTCTTCGGGGACGCCTCCATCAAATACTGGCGCAACCAGGCCTACTACGACAGCGGCGACTGGCGGGGGACCCGGGCGCTCGATGGCGGCGGATGCACCATGAATCAGGGCATCCACGGCATCGATATCCTTCTCCACATCATGGGGGACGTGGAAAGCGTATACGCGAAAACGGATACCGTGGCGCACGACATCGAGGTGGAGGATATCGCCATCGCCCTCCTGCGGTACAAAAACGGGGCGTACGGCCGTCTCCAGACCGCCACCGCGGTCAATCCCGGGCAGGGCGTGTACATCGAGATCAATGGCGCTCTGGGGACAGGGGCGCTCGCCGACGACACCATCACGAGTTGGGCGGTTTCCGGCTCCAAGGAAACGCTGGCGGAGGAAACCATTCCGGCGTCGAGAGCCGAACGGAGCGCCGCGGCGTCTTCCTCCACCTCGTTCGCCACCCGGGGCCACATCATTCAGGTGGCGAATCTCATCTCCGCGGCGCGCACGGGAGAAACGCTCATCTGCTCCGGCGAGGAGGGACGCCGTTCGGTGCACCTCATCATGGCGATATATGAATCCGCCCGCCGTGGCGCGGAAGTCCATCTGGATGAACTGCGGGGAAGCTGACCGGGGGGAGGGGAACTGCTACCCCTTTTTCAACTGGATAGTGTTTGGTTCCGACTGCTGGAAGCCCCCTTCCGGCCCTCGCTTTGGCTCGCGCCACCTTCCCCCGTGACCGGGGGCAGGTAAAAAGTGTTTTCCTTGCCATACCCGTCCGGAGTGGGATGTCTTTCCTTCCCCGCCGTTTATGGGGAGAAGGTAGCCGCAGGCCGGATAGGGGGCCGCGGGTCGCCGGGTGTCGCCAAACTTTTTCCAGTTGAAGAAGCACTATTGAACGGTTGCCTCAATACAGGCGGGTGGATTGCGCTTCGACACTTCGACAGGCTCAGTGTCCGCAGGTTCAGCGTCCGCTGGCTGAGCTTGTCGAAGCCAGATGATTGAACAGGATGAATTCAAGACTATTGGGTTGGTGGTCCACTATTGACGCTCCGGGTCCGGTATCCTTACCTCCAGGGAAATAATGATTCTCCTCTCAAAATGAGAATACGGCGCTGCTGCGAAATATGCGTCAAACGGGAATCTGATGTGTTCTGCGCGAATCACGGGAAGAAACAATAAAAAACCCCTGCAACGTATTGAGTTGCAGGGGCTGACATATGGCGGGCGACACGGGATTGAAACCTGTGGCTGAAATAAACCAGGGAGATACAACGATCAAAACATTCCCGTCTACTTGACTTTCAGGGTGACCTCCTCGGTGAGCGGCCCCATATCCATGGACACGCCATTGGGGTTCTTCACCGATATCGTCCCGGAGAGTTTTCGCACCGTATACCCGGTATCTTTGCCGATGGCGGCGATGGCTGGACGATTCTTGGTATCTTCAACCCTGCAGTTTGTAAACTCGATTCCTCCCTGCTTTCCCGTTCCCACCCACTTGTTGAGCACAACCTGGATGGGGGCGTCCTTGCTGTCCACTCCGACATTCTTCCAGGAGCAGTCCCGAAAACGGATCAGCGCACGGTCCGCCGTTTTCCCGAATTGTGCGCCATAGGAAACGACGTTTTCCACCGTGCATTTCTTGAACTCGATCAAACCCGCCGGGCCGTTTTCCTTCAATCCACCCACGTAAATACCTCCGCCTTTATCGGAAGTGACACGGCACTTTTCAAATTTCACCGACAGGGGAGCGGATTTTCCGGAAAGAGGGGACAGCCAGAATTGAATTCCCGCGCCTTTGTTGTTCTCGAAAACACAATTCTTGATGAGACAGTTCGTCAACACCTCGGTGTTTAAATTCGGTTCGAGATCGATCCCGGCTTCCGGTTTGGTTCCCCAGGTGTTTTTGAACGTGCAGTTCTCGATTGTCATGTTTTGTGCGCTGATGACGCTGATTCCCTGACGGTAGTTGTTGTCACAGATGACATCTTTAATCGTCACATTCGAGCAATAGGGCTTTGTTTTGTCTCCCACCCCGAGATAGATGCCATCGCCGCCGCTGTCTTTCAGGGTCAACCCGAGGATTTTGATGTTCTCACAGCTTCCGAACTGGAGCACATTCCGCCATTCCGCTTTCTGATAGGGAGGGTTCATGTAATCCTGCTTCTGCATTCTCAAAACAGCGCCATACCCGGTCAGGGTGATGTTCTTCAGGTTATCGGCGCGAAACAGGCAATCATTCCCTCCCCGGAACTGGCCTTTTTTCGCGGTCACCACCACCCCTTTCTGAAATTCGATCTCCTGGTTGGGGGCAAGTTTCACCGGCCGTACAATCCAGTCCTTTCCCATGTTCGGGACGATCACTTTTTTCGCGCCGGAATTGATTGCGGCCTGGAGGGCATCGGTCGCATCAATCTCATCGAATCCCCACCATGCGGCATTGGCGGTGGTCAGCTTTCCGGAAGCGACTGCATCGACCTTCTCCGGACTTTTCACATTTCCGGGGTCCTTCGCCCCGAACGCCATGCCCGCGGACGAAACCAGCCCGCAAAGAAGGATGGCTCCCACAATACTGCATACACCGTTTCCTTTTTTCATGTTCATCCCCTGTTTTATATGAAGTTGTCCCAAAACATCCACTTTCCTGATGGCTATTGTAATAAAACCTTTCCGGGATGTGGTGAGTCAAGTCCTGAATTTTCTGTAAAATGCGCTCTCTGGTGAGGAGTGTTTGT
>CAYRTQ010000249.1:2778-7042 GCA_964426865.1 uncultured bacterium | reverse complement strand
CATCCTTCTCGGTGAGCACATACCGCCCGATAACCCTCCGGGATTCCCGAACACCGATCTGCGCCGGGGTTTTCTGGAGATATGCGTTCTCGAATCCGGCGATGGATTTCCGCAGGAACCGCACCATATCCTCGATCTGACGGCGGCCCTCGATCTCCGCGCGGGTCATGGACCAGCCATCGAGCGCCGATTCCCCGACCACGCGGGTCGTATTGAAATGAATGACATCGGTGTGCACCGTGGTGAATTTCAGCACGTTTTCGCGGGGGTTTTTCACCTCTCCCCGCGCCTTGGCGTCGTCGTAGAGACGGTTGATTTCCTTCGCATCGGGAATGCGCGAGGGGTCCACCCCGGCCATGCGGAAACAGGAGGTCATGGGCTGACAGGCGTGATCCGGCGCATCCCGTCCGACCTCGACCTTCGCCCCGGCCCAGGCCGCGATATCGCCATCGCCGGTGGAATCGACAAAGATATCCGCGCTCAGGTCCTCCATCCCCCCTTTATGAAACACCCGCACCGCCCGGATATCGTTTCCCGATTTCAGAACTCCGACCGCCTGGGTATGCAGCAGCTTCATCGCTTCGTCGTCATAGCAGGTTCGGGTGGGACGTCCGCCGATCGAGAAGGTGCTCTTGACCGCGCCATGCGCCTCCATGCGGTCGAGGAACTCCTCAAAGAGCCCGCGGACGATGAACCGGTCGCCCGCGAAGTATTTCATGTAGGGCAGCACGAGCGCGGAGGCGGCCATGCCGCCGAGGAAACCGTACCGCTCCACCAGCAGCACCCGTGCGCCGTTGCGCGCCGCCGCCACCGCCGCGGGAACTCCACCCGGACCGCCGCCCAGAACGATGACATCCCAGTGCTTCACCTTCCCTTTCCCGGCGCTTTCGGCGAACGCGAGCCCCGGAATCCCCGAGAACGCCAGCCCGGACAGGGCCAGGGTTTTGAACAGGAATCTCCGTCCGGTGGAATGACCCGTATGCATGGACACCCTCCCAAAGGATTTCACCACGGAGAGCAACGGACTACAGGGAAATTCAGAGGAAACGAAGAATTCCGAATCCGGGCAGTCTCCCTTTCAGACTTCATATCTCTTTTCCTCGTGCTCCCGATGCTCTCTGTGGCGAATTGTGTTTTGATTTCACAAAACGATGCGATACACGTCATGAATGCGGAGCGGGAGCGCCTCGAATGTCATCCACCCATCGGAGAACGTGAAATTCACCGCCTTGCCGTCCGGGATGAGTGTCAGCGCGGAGGGCTTCTTGTCGAGTTTCACCCTCACCCGCATGCCGTGCACGGCGGAGAAGCCCTGCGGCTGGGGGGTGCCCAGTTCCCGTTTGTCCCCGGAGTAGTTCACCAGATGGACGAATCGTTCGCCCTTGCGCTCGTTGTAGAACAGTTCCACGGTCACCGGGGCGTTCTCCATAACAATGCGACGGGCGCTCGCGGGGTAGACCCGGTCCAGCATCCAGGCGGCGAGTTTCCGCATGTTCGGGGTGTCCTTATCGTAGTACCCGCCGAAAAGGTCCGTGGCGCAGTAAACGACTTTGCCCTTGCCATAGGTGTTCAGGGTCACGCCCGGACCCTCGGGACGGGAGTCCGGCGGGCCGCCCTTTGTTCCCTTGTAGGGCGGGACCAGATCCAGAAGCTTCCGCGCAGTGGTGAGCGTCACCTTCGTGTACGAACCGCCCGCCTCCACGTCCATGACCGGCGCGCCATACGGCTTGAGTTCCGGGGTGGCCCGCAGGTAGCAGTTGGACACCTCGCCCGCACCCTGCAGTTTCACCCCGAACACATCGGCCAGAGCGAAATCGGCGAGCTTTCCATTGGCGGTGTCACGGGTTCCGGTTTCGTGTGTGGCGAGCAGCGCGCCGCCGTTCTTCACGAACTCCCGGATTTTCTCCGCCTCACGGTCGCTGAGAATGCGCTGGTCGGAAAGGATGAGCACACGGTAGTCCTGAAGGGTGTCGAGACACACTTCGGTATTGAGAATTCCCATCTGGGTGTGAAGTTCGGTGAGCGCCTTGTGCGCTCCGGTCATGGAGTAGTAGGCCGGGGTGAAATTCCATTTCGGGTGGGGTTTCAGCGGCGATTTGGACCACACCGAATCGGCGGAATGCAGCACCGCCGCCTCTTTCACCGGCTTCGATCCTTCGAGAAGCGGCTCCAGGGAGCGGTAGCGACGGTTTACCTGCCCGAAAACCTCATACACCGCCGGGTCCGGATTTCCCGAGGGGTACGGGATATCCGAGAGATAGTTGCCGCCGCAGGAGGCGAGCAGGATGGCGCATTCGTGCTGGAAGGCTTCCGGTTCGCGCAGGGCGTAATCGCCCCAGTTGTTCCCTCGGGTATTCATGGCGCTGAACGGAACATCGGGCAGGGTATTGAGATACCGGGACTCCACCGAGAAGTTCCAGGAGTAGTTTCCCACCTGCGGGGTCGGGGTATCCCAGGTCACATGCGGAATATACCACGGTGGAGTTACCGGGTAGGCGGCCATCCAGGTATAATTGAAAATGATGGCGATATCCGGTTTCACCGTGGAAAGCTCACGATGCACCTTCTCCATGAGCCCTTCCATGTGGCTGTTGGACCACTTGCGGTAGGCAAAGGCCTTGGGATCGGAATCGCTTCTCGGAATTTCGCCGCCCACTTCCCTGGCGAACTGCTCACGGCAATTGGGGCAGTAGCAGTTCCATTCCAGATACTGCTGCATGACAATATCCACGAAAAAACCATCCACGTCGTACTTCTGTATCACTTCCTTCATCTGCGGGATGGCCACCTGTTCCACATAGGGCGAGTTGTAGCACATGATCGCCACTTTCTGCTTCTTGATGTTCTCTGGTGCCCAGTTGGAGGGATCGGCGCTCACCACCCACTCCGGATGCTGTTTCTGGAGTTCGCGCTCGGTCATCATCATGAAGTAGACAATGCGTCGAATCCCCCGTTTTTTCAGCGCGGCGGTGAGTTCCCCGGTGTAGTCCGCCCGGCAGGTGGGATGCACGATCCCCAGTTTCGTGGGATAGTACGAATACCCACCCCAGCACTTGGCGAAGTAGCTCACCATCTGGAATCCGGCGTCGCCATACATCTGTGCGGCCCGTTCGGCGTCGAACCCGTTGTAGATATCGGAAAACCCGGAAAAATGGGAATCGAGATGCAGCATGCGACGCGTGTCCCTGAACCACGGGCACACCCGGTTCTTTCCCGTGGGGGCGGCCTGCGCGGGAGTCACCCCGGCAGAAAGAGCGGCGCCCGCGGCCGAGGCGGCGGCGATGAAAGAGCGTCGGGTAAAAGAGGAATTATTCGGTTCGGACATAGTGATCTCCGGTGTGGAGGGAAAAGAGGAATGTGATATTCAGAGGGTAATATAAGGAAAATACGGGAGATGGAAAGCGGGAATGGATGCTCGATTTTAAATGTTTTTCGCGCCGTATTCCGAAAACAACGGGATCACGGATGGCTACGGAGAAAAATGGCGGGAGATGCAAGGACCGGGTGGTGAAAGGAGTGGTATCAAACGCGAAAAGCCCGCATTCTCGAATGAGATGCGGGCTTTTCGATATTGGAGGCGCCATCCAGATTTGAACTGGAGATGGAGGTTTTGCAGACCTCTGCCTTACCACTTGGCTATGGCGCCAAAAATCTTAATTATGCTGAAATTATAACAGAATCCGGGAGGTAAGTCAATATATTTTTCGGCGGACGCGCTCAGGAACCGCTGTTCTCGTGTGACGCCGGGGCTTCCTCAGAGACCGGTTCCCCATCGTTTCCTCCATTCCCGGCCTTCCGCAGGCCGTCATGGATCATACGGGCGCGATTCCCTCCGATTCCCGGCACGGCGGCAATGGCCTCCACGGTCGCCTCCCGTACCGCGGCAACCGATCCGAACGCCCGTATCAGGTCACCCGCCCGTTTCGGCCCCACGCCCTCGATTCCGGTGAGCGAGGAGGTCAGCGTCCGCTTCTCCCGGAGCTTGCGGTGGTAGGTGATCGCGAAACGGTGCGCCTCGTCCCGGATACGCTGGAGCAGGTGAATGGAGGAAGAGGTCTTGGGAATGTTCTGCGCCTCCGACGCGCCGGGAAGGAACACTTCTTCCAGACGCTTGGCCAGCCCGGCGACCGCCTGATCCCGCAGCCCGAGTTCCAGCAGCACGGCTCGGGCGCTGGAAAGCTGTCCCTTGCCGCCGTCGACCAGGAGCAGATCGGGCAGTTCCTTTTTCTCCTCGATACGGCGGGTGAAATAGCGGTGCACCACC
>CAYRTQ010000249.1:0-2768 GCA_964426865.1 uncultured bacterium | reverse complement strand
CCTCGCGCATACTGGCGAAATCGTCTATCCCCTCCACCGTGGCGATCTTGAAATGACGGTACTCCCCCTTTTCCGGGCGGGCATTGCGGAAAAATACCAGGGAGGCCACGGTGTCGCTCCCCTGGAAGTGGGAGATATCCACACACGCCAGGGTGCGCGGCGGGTTTTTCAGATGCAGATCGTTCATGAGCGCAAGGAGGGAACTGGGAATGGCGTCCTTGTACCGGTCGCGGACGATGACCGTGCGTTTCATGACCGTCTCGGCGTTCATGCGGGTCATGCGCAGGAGACGGGCCTTTTCACCGCGCTGGGGATAGATGAATTCCACCTTTCCCCCGCGTCGCTCGGCGAGGAGTTCCTGGATGCTCGCGGCATCCTCCGGCTCCTCCGGAAGATGAATCTCCGGGGGTATCCAGGAAACCCGCAGGTAGTACTGGGTCAGGAAAGTGGAAAGCATCTCCGCGGGCAATGTGTACTGCACGCCGCTCATGAGATAATCCTTTTTCCCCAGAATAGCGCCGTCGCGCATCTCCATGACCACCACGCAGGCCTCGGTATCGAGGATGGAATAATTCACCACGTCCCAGTCGCCGGTGAGCTTCTCGGTGGAGAACGCTTTCCGGCGCTCGCTCATCTTGCGGACCGCGGCGATGATATCCCGCAACTGCGCGGCGTGTTCGAAATTGAGCGTGTCGGAGGCTTCCGCCATGCGCTGTTCGAGATTGCGGATGAGTTCGTCGTTGTGCCCCTGAATGAACCGCACCGCATCCTGGATATACCGTGAATACTCCTCGAAACTCATGCATCCCACGCAGGGCCCGCCGCACCGTCGGAGCTGATAGTCCAGGCAGGCGCGGGTGATGCTCTTCGCGGGCAGCTTTTCCGTGCAGGAGCGTATCGGAAAAAGGGAATGAACGAGGTCCAGAATTTTCCGCACCGCTTTCACATCCGTGTAGGGTCCCAGATACAGGGCGCCGTCCTCGGAAACCGTGCGGGTCAGAAACACCCTCGGGGCATTCTCCTTTGTAACCTTGATATAGGGATAGCTCTTGTCGTCTTTCAGACGGACATTGAACTTGGGTTTCTGCGAGCGCGCCAGGTTGGCCTCGGTGACCAGGGCCTCTATTTCGGAGTTGGTGAGGATGAAATCCAGATCCACCGCCTGACGCATGAGCCAGGGAATCTGCGGACGGCCATCGCCCTCCTCGCGGAAATAGGAAAGCACCCGTGTCCGGAGGCTCTTGGCCTTTCCGACATAGATCACCTTACGGTTCGCATCGAGAAACATGTAGACGCCCGGCGTGGTCGGCAGCAGAGCGGCCTTTTCCCGGAGCGCTTTTTTCATTGGTGTCATAGATTCAGATCGAATATTTCCACGTGCATTGTATTCAAATCGAGCGCCGCCACGGTCGACCGCCCGGTCACCCAGGCGCAGCATTCTCCGGGATTCACCACCAGGGGTTTCTCCCGCCGTATGTCGATCTTGTGCAGGTGCCCGTACACCACTACATCCACATCCTCGCGGCCTGTATACTCGTACAACCGGGAGGGCTTATGCATCACCGCAAACCGTTTGCCGCGCCAGGAAAATTCATACGGCGGCGCAAAAATGCCGCCCACGTTCGAGAACTGTTCAGCCAGCCCCTCACGCTCCCCGTCGTTGTTCCCGAAAACCCCGATGAACTTCCCTTCGAGCTTCGAGAATTCACCATACGTGAACGGCGCCACGAAATCCCCGGCATGCACCACCAGCGCGCACCCGAGGGAATTGAACAGTTCCACCGCCTTGGCGATATACGGGCGATTGTCATGGGTGTCGCTGATGATTCCGACCATATTTTCCTGGAGCATTCCCCTCCTCTTTCCGTTATATTATTCGACGGGATTATTACCTTGTCACTTGGATAGTATTGAGTGGATTGCGCTTCGACACTTCGACAGGCTCAGTGTCCGCAGGCTCAGTGTCCGCAGGCTCAGTGTCCGATGCTGGCTCAGCGCTCACCGCTGGCTGAGCTTGTCGAAGCCGGCAAACCTACACCCTGCATCTCCCGATTGACAAAGTATGATGTTACCTTCCGCCTGTGGAGATGAGAAAGAATTTCACCCCGGATGCACAGAGAAATCCCTGAAAAGCAGTTTGTTAAAAAACACATGAGAGGAAACCCGATCCGGGCGTTCTCTTCATCATACTTCTTTTCTGTGCGCATCTGTGGTGAATGTGTTTTCTTTCCGGAAATGTAATGAAAATTGTGCGGAATTGCAAAAGCGAGTATGTCCGCCCGCAAAATGAGGATTTACATCATGCCGGAAAATCCGGAAAAGGCTGGAAACAACTATTACTTGGACCTCGGAATCCGCGAATTGGATTCAGGAAATATTGCCCCGGCCATTCAGGCGCTGGAGCGTGCGGTGGAGGATGATCCGGAGAATGCCGCGGCCTACAGCAACCTGGGAATCGCCTACGAACTCTCCCGCGATTTCGCCAAAGCCCGCGAGGCCTATGAACGGGCGGTCGCGCTCGATCCGAAGAGCGCCCCGGCGTTGAACAACCTGGCGGGAGTCACCCAGCGGCTGGGCAACCGAAGCACCGCCGCGCTCCTCTACGAGTCCGCCATCGCTTCCGATCCCCTCTACATCGAGCCCTACCTGAACATCGCGCGGATGTTCATGGAAATCAACGCGTTCGCCATGGCAGAGCCTTACATCCTCAAGATTCTCGAAATCGATCCCAACAACGCCGAGGCCCGCAACCTTCTCGGGGTGATCGC
>CAYRTQ010000248.1:0-7052 GCA_964426865.1 uncultured bacterium | reverse complement strand
CTGGCCTCGGTGTTCATTCTGGTTCCCCTCATCGGCATCAAGGGAACCTTGATTTTGTGCGCCGTCCTGGTCATGATCCCGGCATTCTTTTTCCTGAACCGGGACAAGGGAGGATCACGGGGAGTCCTCATGGGGACAGCCGGAGCGGTTTTCTTCATTCTCTTCGCCATTTCCGCCCAGAGCGCCATTCCCCGCGACATCCTTTCCCGTATTCTCGAACCGAACGAGGAAATCGAATACATGCGGGAGGGGGCGTCCTCCACGGTGTGGATTTCCCACAAATCGAATCTTCTGCGGAGAATCTGGATCGACAATCTCTGGGTTTCCAGCACCTCCAAGGAAGGCACTCATGCGCTTCTCGCCCATTATCCCATGCTGTTCCATCCCAATCCCAAACGGGTGGTGGGGGTGGCGTTCGGGACCGGTCAGACGTTCGGAACCTGTCTCTTGTATCCGATCGAGCACATCGACTGCGTGGAGATCGATCCGGAGGTAATCAGAGCCTGCCGTGGACGGTTCGACAAGGAGAACTTCGGGATTCTGGAGAGTGACCGCAGCCGTATCATCATCGATGACGGACGCTTTTACCTGGGCGGGACCCGTGAGAAATACGACATTGTCACCGCCGAGCCGCTCCAACCCTATACCCGCGGAACGGTGAATCTCTACTCCCGCGAATTCTATGATGCCTGCAAACGGACGCTCAATCCCGGCGGGATCGTCGCCCAGTGGCTGCCGGTGTACAACAGCGGAGTAAAGGATTCCTGGAGCATGATCAGGACCTTCGCCGAGTCGTTCGATCAGGTCCTGCTTTTCATGAACGGCGCGGACGGTATTCTGCTGGGATCGGACACACCGATGCATATCGATCCCTCCCGTCAGCTTCCGAACGGTGTGATGCGGGACTTGATCCGGATTGAGGATGAAAGTGTTTACGCGCTCACCGGGAATTTCGTCTGTTCCCGTGCAAAACTCCTTGAAATAACCCGGGACCATCCGGTCATCACCGATGATCACCCCGTGC
Organism: uncultured bacterium; assembly: GCA_964426865.1. Taxonomy (GTDB): domain Bacteria; phylum Latescibacterota; class Latescibacteria; order Latescibacterales; family Latescibacteraceae; genus JAWLHT01. The sequence continues at coordinate 6,028 of CAYRTQ010000248.1, read as the reverse complement.
TCGAGTTCACCGCGCCCATCACGCACTGGAACGAGGATGGTGTCGGGCCGCTGGAGATGCGCCGCCAGTTCCTCGCGATCCGGGAGTCCCACGAACCGCTCTTCACCGGTTCGGTCAACTGGGATCTCGCCCGCAGATTCAGCGAAAGCCGCCGTCTCACCGCCGAGGGATATATCCAGGAGAAGCGGAACAACCCGGAAGCCGCCTATAAACTGTATTTGGCGGCCTACGAAGCGAACGCGAACGATATCAAGGCGATAAAGTCGCTGTTCATGCTCCTCCGCCGGGCGAATCGCCTGGATCTCCTTCCCGCCAGATTGAAAATTCTCTCCAAACCGCCGCAGCAGAGCGTGGGAGGATGATTGCGGGAATGGACGAAAAAAAGGCCGGGATTGTCTCCCGGTTTTTTTCGATCCCTGCGCTCATCCCCGTTGAACTCCGCTCTCATACAAATTCCCGGTCAAACTGGTTGGAAAGCGTTTGAAGTCGGTTCAGACAATCAATTGCGGTTTTCCCTCTGCACGTATGCTCCTTTCCTTTTCCCGGATCCCATTTGGAGTCGTTTGCGAAAAACGTATTGACAAACCGGTGGGAAGAGATTAAACTGTAGTGGAAATAATACACAATAGAAACATAACGCTCTATACTCCATTCGGCGGTCTCACGCTCAATTCCGGGAGAATACAGGCATGCGGGATACCGATGGCATCATCGAGTTTATCGCGGAGGGTGGCATTGGCGCCGAGGCGCGGATCATCATCGAACTGCGCACCAAGTTCCCGGGCATCGGCGGTACCATCCTTACCAGCGAGGGCGCAGTTTCAGCGCTCAGGGAGGAATTTCATCCCACTCCCCGGTCGGGACACACCATGTTTCTCCGGCATCTGATCATCAAGAAGCTGGAGGATTATTTTTTCCGCACCCAGGTGTACAAGGTCTCCCACATCCCGCGCCCGTTCGGTTCCATCAGCCGTGAGGGGGACCCGCTCTATGAGGCCTGTCTGTATGAATGGGTCTACGGGGATGAGGGGTTCCCCTGGCAGGTTCAGGATTACACCGGCAATCCGACCACGATCACCCTGCGCGACTGGAACGCGTTTGTCGGGATATTCAACGAAGCCGGGGTGGACCTCATGCAGGATTGTACGGACGCGGATGACGGGCGGATCTCGAAGAACATCATCTACCAGTTCAACCGGCCCTCGAACATGCTGGAGATGAGTTCCATCTGGAAGCGCATTGATTTCGGGTTTCGGAGCATTTCCATCAACTACGAGAAGCTCGGACGCTACCTCCGGGACCATCGTTCGGCGCTGATCAACACATTACGGGCGGAACGGTTTGAGATGATGGAACTGGCGCTGGAATGCCTGACCATGCGGGACAGCATGTGCGGGGTCAACATCGGAAAGCTGGAGGTGTTGGTGGGGGATTATCGTCGAGCCACGCTGGGACATTACATTTCCCGTGGATCGGGAAGCGGCGCGGCGATCTTCGGGGAACGGACGGAGACGCTGGTATAGCGCCGGATTGCCGTGAGCGCATAATCCATACCGGTGTCCGTTCAATTCCGGCAAGAGATTTCTCCTCTGCGGTGAAGGATGGCCCTGACCGCTGGCGTTTTGCGGAGTTGAAGCCAGCAATATTGAAAAGTTGTTTCTTCCGGCATGGAACGAAAGTTGGCCAATGGCAATATAAAGGGCGCACGCCGTGCGCCCCTGCGATATCGTTTCATCCTTTCCGCCCCGCTTTCATTTCCCACTTTCATACTTTCCGCCACATCCGCTCGATTTCCTCCAGCGATTTTCCCTTGGTTTCCACCACCATGGTAAAGACGAACAGGACCGCGAGGGCGCAAATCCCCGAGAACAGGTAGAACGTTCCATTCCCCAAAGCTTCGATCATCCAGGGGAACATGAGGGAGACGATGAAATCGGAGATGTAGAGCGCGATCATGGAGATGGCCATGGCTGCGCCCCGTATGCGGTTGGGGAAGATTTCGGAGACGATCACCCAGGCGATGGGGCCGATGCTCAGGGCATAGAGCGCCACGAACGCCAGGATGGGGATGAGCACCATCACCGCGCCGCCGGAGGATGCCTGGAAGAGGATTCCGGTGGAGAGCATGGCGAGTGTCATGCCGGAAAGCCCGATGAGGAGCAGGGGCCGACGGCCGAACCGGTCGATGGTTCCGATGGCGATCATGGTGAAGAGGAAGTTGATGACTCCCACGGCAATATTGGCGAAGAGAGCGGATGAGGCGCTTTCGGCCCCTGCTTTCATGAAAATGATGGGCGCGTAATAGATCACCGTGTTGATGCCCACGCTCTGGGCGAAAACGGAGATGAGCACGCCGATGACAAGCGCGGTCCGGAGCCCGGGACGGAAAAGCTCCCATACCGATCCTTTTTCTCCGGAATCCACGGCGGCCTCGATTTCCCGCATTTCCGAGCGGGCGTGGGCGGCTCCGCCGATGCGGGTGAGGATGGCGAGCGCCTGGTCTTTCAAACCCCGTTGCGCCAGCCAGCGGGGGCTTTCCGGAACGAAGAGGAGTCCGGCGAGGAAGATCGCCGCGGGGACGATTCCCACTCCGAACATCCACCGCCAGTTGTCCGGCCCGATATCCACCAGCAGCCAGTTGGTGACATAGGTCAGCAGAATGCCAATGACGATGCCGAACTGTACCAGGGTCACCAGAAATCCCCGCACTCCGGCGGGGGCCACCTCGGCGATGTAGAGGGCCGAGACGAGCGATGCGCCCACCGCGAACCCGCCCACCAGCCGCCCTATGATGAGCGCGGTCAGCGAAGCCGCCGTGGCGGTCAGAATCCCGGCCAGCGCGAAGAGCACCGCGGTCAGGAGAAGAATCTTCTTGCGTCCGAAACGGTCGCTCAGGACTCCGGCGAAGAGCGCCCCGAACATGCCCCCGATGTCAACGTTCCCCACCGCCAGACCCACCTGGTATGGGGTGAGATCGAACGCCTCGGTAAAAAACGGACCCGCGCCCGAGACAACCCCCAGGATGAACCCGTACAAGAGTCCTCCCATTGCGGCGATAATGGAGATGACGAATACATACGCGGAACTGCCGCGTTCGACGGCGGCCTGCTCAAGGGACTGACTCATGGTGACTCCGGGAAAGAAATTGCCATTAAACGGAAACGGAGAGAACCGTTTCTCGGAGAAACACAGTGAATAACCGGGAGGAAGGGAAGGGCGGGATCACCGGGGCGCAGAGGGGTGAATACCTCTTCCCCCCTCTGCGCCGTATGCCTCCGTGTCCGCTTCTCAATACCCCCGCTTCTCGAACAACGGCCGTATGGAGTCGTCATACTCCTTCCCGCCGGGGACATGGAAGCTCATCCAGTAGTAGGGCGCAATCCCGCGCTTCTCCATGGCCTGGACATACGCGCCGGTGAGCGCCCAGTAGGCGAAGTTGTTCATCATCACCGTGGTGGGAATGATCTTCTGCGGGTAGCCCTTGACCGTGAGGATGCCGTAATGATCGCCGCTCAGGTTGTCGAAGCTCAGGTCGCAGAGCTTGCGCAGGGGGGCGGTGGAAATGCCGTCCTCCCGGCTGAACGGGAAGATGCCCACCAGGAACGCTCCCTTGGCGCGAATCTGGCGCGCGGTTTCGATTTCCTTTTTCATGTCGGCGGATGCCGCGGCGAGAATGACCACGTCGTTTTTCGTGAGCGTTTCCACTTTCAGCGGATAAATGCCCATGAGTCCGCCCGCGGTGCCGGAGGCCTCGGCGAAGAATTCGCCCCGGGTGCTCCAGGGGATCATCTTCCCGCCCGCGAGAATCTTTTCCGCCATGCGTTCCCCCGCGCGGTTGATGCTGAGGATGTTACGGTCATGGAAAAGCGCGAGCCGAGCCATGAGCGTGTCCACGTATACGGCGGCGGCGGAGAAATCGCCCGAGGTGTCGGCATTGGCCAGGTTCTTCGCGAGCTGCGCGGTGATGGTCCAGTATTCCACCACGGTCATGGGGCTGGTGGGGAGAATACGCAAATGCGGCGTCGGGGTGAGCTTCGGTGTCACCAGGCCGTCCTCTTTGGGCGCCCAGTCATAGATCATGAGATTCACCATCGACTCGATGGGAGTGTCCGGGAAATCGTTGAAGTTCGCCGGAGAATACCGGTTGGTGGTCATGGGGAACCCGATCCCGAGCACGAAGCAGCCCCGGTCCCGCGCGGCTTTTACGTTCTCCATGGGATTGGCCACGATGGCGAAATCACCGGCGCCCAGGCTGTCCAGACGGGCGAAGGTATTGTGCGCGTTATAGGGGTCCGGCGCGATATTGGGATTTCCCGGCACATCAGCGGCGCACGCTCCAGCGTACATGATGTGCGGCGTGCCGATGTTGGACATGATCTTTCCCCCGGCGAGCTTGCGCTGGGTCGCGATCTTGCAGCCCTCTCCGATTTTCCCCATCTCCCGCACCCTGAATACGTGCAGGACATCGTAAAACCCGCGCAGGTACAAATCGGCGTAATTGTCCAGCCCGATCGACACCGTTTTTGCGGTCCCGGCATTGTTCACCGCGCCGGAACCGGACGATACGAAACCCAGCGAAAGACCGGCAAGAACACACGCGGCCAGACCGTATTTCACCAATCCTCTTTTCATGAAGACCTCCGATAGTGGATGGATTCCCTTCCCTTTCTTGCAGTATACCGATAAAGATAGACTCCCCGGGGGAGGATTGCAAGGGAAAGAAGGAGCTTCCCGAGGCCCGGACGTGAGAAGATCATTTCACCAGCGTGAACTTGCCGGTGACCGCCCGTCCGTCCGCTTCCAGACGGCAGAAATATACCCCGCTCGCGAAACCGGAAGCATCCCACCGTACCGTGTGGCTCCCGGCGGCTTGGGGTCCGGAAAGGAGCGTGGCGACCTTCTGACCGGTAACGGAATAGATGGCGAGGGTGACCGGCGCGGGAGAGGGAAGGGAGAAGGTGATGGTGGTGGAGGGGTTGAAGGGGTTGGGGAACACGGAAGTGATCCGGAAGTCCGATGGCTTGGGGGATGCTGCCTCTTCTTCGACGGAGAGCAAATCGTCGGCGGAGAATACACTGACAAACACATCCGTGCTCTTTATAACCGGCCATACATAACTCAACCATTGCAGGGAATCGTCCACGGCGTTCGCGGAAAGCGGAAAGTTTCTGGATTCGGTTTCTCCGGCAATAACAATATCCCCCCGTTCATTTGCCGCAATCGCCCGACAATAATCGTTGTTGTTGCCGCCCCAACAGGTTGCATAGAACAACCGTCCGTCATAGCCGAAAATCGAGAGAAATCCCTCCGCATACCCGAGTTGCAGCCGGAATGCGTCATTGGTGGTGGGGATGGATGATGAAGAAAAGGCCCATCCGGTCATGAAAATATGTTGCTTCGCATCGAGAGCGATCGAGGGCGTTCTCGTTTGCCCGCTGCCAAAATAGGTTGATAGCGACAGTTCCTTCCATGAGGGTTCAAATCTGCCGAGAAAAATGTTCTCCGTTCCCCTGATCTCCGGATATGGCGCATTCTCCGTGATCGGGAAATCGGTGGATTGTGTAGTGCCGCAGAAAACAATATTCCCTTCTCCATCAACTTCAATATCTGAGATATTGTCATCCCCCGATCCACCCCAAAATGTTGCGTATAACAAGTTACTTCCATCGGAATTCAATTCAGCAATAATCCCATCCGACTTGAACGCTCCGTTATAGGTAGTATCGTGAGCATCGGATGTCGCCGGAAAATCAGAATAATATGTATATCCACCTATGTAGGCATTCCCAAGGTCATCACAGGCTATACATGTGGGATAACATGCTTCAATGTATGTCGAATATATCAGTGTCAATCCATCCGAGGACAATTTCCTTGCATAAAGCAAGTTCCAATCAACAAAGTCCTGTTTTTGATCGTACGATCCTGGTGTGGTAATAAAATATGCTGTTGGTTGCCCAGTGATATACAAGTCACCACTCTTGTCAATCGCTATTGCGTCGCATGATCCGCTAAAAAGAGATGAAAA
>CAYRTQ010000247.1:2219-7054 GCA_964426865.1 uncultured bacterium | reverse complement strand
CCTTACCGGGGGGAAAGCGCATTCCTGTGCGTCGCCCGGGACATAACCGATCTGAAACGTCTCCAGGAGCAGGTCATCCGTTCCGAACGCATGGCGGCCACCGGCGAAATGGCGGCCTCCATCGTCCATGAGATCAAAAATCCCCTCTCCATCATCGGCGGTTTCGCCCGCACCATCATAAAGCGCCCCGAGGATACCGAGCGCGCGGTGCGCAACGCAAGCATTATCGCGGACGAGATCGAGCGTCTGGAGCGCCTCGTGGCGGACATGCTGGATTTCTCCCGTCCGCAACTTCCCCGTCTGGAACGCACCGATGTGGCCGCGTTCATCAACGATACCATCGCGCTGCTCGAAAAGGACATCACATCCCGCGGGGTGACCCTGGAAACCGAATTCTCGCCGGAATACATGGAGTTCCGGCTGGACCCCAGCCAGGTCAAGCAGGTGCTCATCAATGTCATCCAGAATGCCCTGAACGCCATGCCCGAGGGCGGCCATCTCATGGTCCGCGCCACCCTCGACGGGTCCGGGCTGGGAATCGATGTCATCGACACCGGCAAGGGAATTCCCGCCGAATTCCAGGAGCGGGTGTTCGAGCCGTTCTTCACCACCCGGGGCAAGGGTACCGGACTCGGGTTAGCCATTTCCCAGCGCATCGTCCAGAGCCACGGCGGCTCCATCACGCTCGCCAGCGTGGAGGGGAAAGGCACCACGATACATATCCAGTTGCCGAAATAAGCGGTGCTTCGCGCTGATCCCTTTTCTCCCGGGTCAGCGCAAAAATAATTTCCCCCACCTTTCACCGAATGTACTATTTTCCACTCAATCGACCTTTCCGTTTGAACTTATTATCCCCACGTACCGACTCACTTGGTATGGCCGTTCCGAACCCGGCCCGTTCCCACCCCAGATTCTGTAATCCCCGACGGGAACAGAAATTTTCTTCGGTCCTCCGGTTTTCCGGTTCTGTATTTCACATGAAACCCTTCACCGAAAAGGGCTCCCATGCACACCGTTGAGTTACAGGAAGTCACCAAAACCTTCGGCTCGGTCACCGCGGTCGATTCGCTCTCCCTCTCGGTGCCGAAAGGCAGCATCTACGGATTCATCGGCCCAAACGGGTCAGGAAAGACCACGACACTCCGGATGATCATGAACATCTTCTATCCGGACCGGGGTAAAATATTCCTGTTCGGAGAATCACTGGCGGGCGCCTGCACGGACCGGATCGGCTACCTCCCCGAGGAACGGGGCTTGTACAAGAAAATGAAAGTCCGCGAGATACTCCAGTTTTACGGAAAGCTAAAAAGCGGGAGAGATGTGACCAAAGAAGTTGACCGCTGGCTGGCGAAACTCGACCTGTCCGGTTGCGCGAACAAACGGGTGGGATCACTCAGTAAAGGTATGAGCCAGAAGGTGCAGTTCATTGCCACCGTGGCGGCGGAACCGGAACTGATTATTCTGGACGAGCCGTTCAGCGGACTTGACCCGGTCAATTCGGAGGTCATCAAGGATGCCGTTCTCGAACTGCGGGAACGGGGGGCCACAGTTATTTTCAGCACACACGACATGAATATGGCCGAGAAGATGTGCGATTTCATCTTCATGATATTCAAGGGGAAGAAGGTGCTCGACGGCACGCTGTGTTCCATCCAGGATTCCTGGGGAACGGATACCATCCGGATCAGAGGCGCGGAAATCCTCCCGGAACTCCGGGAACTGCGGGGTATCCACAGCATCAAGGATTACGGTAACATGCAGGAATTGCGAATGTCGGCGGGATGCGATCCCCGGTCCATCCTGCAAGCCATCCTCACAAAGACCCCCCTGCAGGGCTTCGAGATCACCAAACCCTCGCTCAACGACATTTTCCTGCGGATCGCCGGACCCGGGTCAATGGAGGTGAATCATGCGTAAAATCCTGACTCTCGCCCGACGGGAATACCTTTCCACCATTCAGACCAAAGGATTCATCCTCGGCCTGATTCTGATGCCGATATTCGCGAGCAGCGGGTTTATCGCCCAGAAGTTGACCGAAAAGCATGTGGATGTGACCGACAAAAGAATAGCGCTCATCGACCGCTCGGGAATCATCGCCGATTCTATCATACAGGCGGCAAAAACCCGTAACGAAACCGAGGTGTTCGACCGGAAAACCGGCAAAAAGGTGAAACCCGCCTACCTGATTGAAACGGTCGCCCCGGACGATCAAAACCCGGAAAAGCAGCGGCTGGAGCTTTCCGACCGTATACGCGCCAAAAAGCTGCACGCTTTCGTGGAAATCGGCGCCGATGTGACGCATCCCAATGATAACCCGCAAATTTCGCGTATCGCCTATTATTCCGGGAACGCGGTGATGGACGATGCCCGGTCCTGGCTTTCCTGGCCCATAAACAACCAACTGCGCCGTTTACGCCTGGCGGATGCGGGCATCGATGAATCACGGGTCCGGGACCTGTTCGCCTGGGTGAATCTGGATGGTCTGGGTCTGGTTTCGGTGGATGCGGGAACGGGGAAAGTCAGGAAGGCCGAGCGCGCCAACCAGAGCAGAACGTTGATGGTTCCCATATTCATGCTCATGCTGATGTTTTTTCTGCTCGTGATGGGAGCCACTCCGCTCATCTCCACGGTAATGGAGGAAAAGAACCAGCGTATCGCCGAAGTACTGCTCGGTTCGGTTCAGCCATTTGAATTCATGATGGGGAAAGTTGTCGGAGCAGTCGGCGTGTCCCTTACCGCGTTGCTGGTGTACGGCGCCGGCGGAATTCTGGCGGTTCATTTCATGGGACTGGGCTCATACATCCCCTATCATCTGCTCCCCTGGTTTTTCGCTTTCCTGCTTCTGGCCATATTCCTGTATGGATCGCTGCTCGCCGCCCTCGGGTCGGTCTGCAATGATTCGAACGATGTCAAGTCCCTGACCCTGCCGGGCATGCTCCCGATGGTGATTCCCATGTTCCTGATGATGCCGGTGCTCCAGGAGCCGACCAGCGCGTTCTCGACCTGGCTCTCTCTCTTTCCTCCGTTCACGCCTTTGCTGATGATGCTCCGTATGAGCGCGCCCGAGAGCATCCCGCTCTGGCAGCCCTTTGTCGGGATGATTGGAGTTCTCATCCTGACAATCTTCACCGTCTGGGCGGGAGGCCGCATATTCCGGATCGGCATCCTGATGCAGGGGAAACCGCCGAAGCTGGGAGAGATTCTTCGCTGGGCGGTTCGGGGATAGGCTCACACATCCGGAGCCCCGGAGAATGCAGCGAGTTGCCTCGAACTATTGTGGTCTCTGGCTCTCCGGCCCCGCTGTATCTCATCCATGAGATTTCAGACGTCGATCAGTCAGAAGAATTACGGTCGCAAGGCCTACTCCAACCCGCTCTATTTGAGGCCTGCGTTATCGTAAATTCCTTGACAAAACATATTGGCAATCCTATATACTTACTATAATTCCAATTACTCAAACCACTTCGCCTCGTCAGGAGAAGAAATAGCATGAAGAAAAAATATCTCGGAGATGTGCGGGACCTTTTCAAGTATGACCTGATCGAGAATGTGATTCAAGGGGTACCTGTATTGGAATCGTTCAGCTTCATTCTCATGCTGACCCCGGATAACGACAACAACGATGGTCGGAAAAGGGACTATGACAAGGCGAGGGCGGGAAAAAATAATGACGAACTCAGAAAGTGCCTAAAAAAATATGGGCTCGAATTGGACGAGTGCCATGTGCAGTTGAACCAACTGATTGAAGAACGAGTAACCTTCCACGGGATTGAACAGTATTTTGTGAACCTGGGAATACCGGCGCGGATATACGGCAAGAATTCGTATTTCGGAAACAGCCGGAGGAATATGTATTTTGAAGACATATCTCAGGAGTATCTTACCCGCTCGCTGGTACTCGTTGATCCGGATAATGGTCTTAAAGCAGACAAGCCCACATCCAAACACATCCTGTATTCCGAAGCGAGATCCCTGCTGGAACGACTCGATGACTCTGTCCTCATGATTTACCAGCACTTCCCGAGGCTGAAGCATAGCGAGTTTATTGAAGGGGTAAAAATAAATCTCATAAAAGAGAATTCTACTCCTTGCTTCGTTTCGCACATTGCCGACAACGAAATATGTTTTTTCTTCCTCTCCAAAACTCCGGAGATATCTGCACAGGTTCAACAGGTACTGAATGATTACAAAGAAAAATATCCAGACCTGAACAAAATCAATCTTCCTTCCTATCGAAAGTGAAAAGGGAAATTGAAGCCAAGTTCTTGCCATTATACGGTTGCACACGATTTATCTTGCCAAATACCGGTAAGCCGAATTCAACAAATGGCTACGGACAGAATGAATTCGAGCGCAAGGTAAACATACCCATAATTCTCGGAGCCGGAAATGAGAAATGGAACGGCAAGCACCATCAACCGTTCAACATTTTCTTCACGCACATCACCGGTTCAGACCAGCAGCACCGACAAGGAACGAATACGCGTTTATCCTTCCTTGCAGCAACGATAGCATAGATTCCGTTATGCTTACAGCCCGGTATCAGCCACAGCCCCATGAATCCCAAACGCACGGTTTCCCGAGATTCACGGGGCTGCTCCGTTTTCTTTCCATTGCACCGCCTCAACGCTTTATATATACTACGGGACTGTGCAAAAAATGGCCGGAAGCGAGCCAGGGGGAATGGGCTCGCACGTTCTGGAGCCGGGTTCAACACCGTATTCGAAGGAGGAAACACCGTATGCGCGGTGCAAGTGCTCTCATCCTCAGTGCGGCGGTCATGCTGGGTCTTCAGTTCCAGACCGCTTCCGCCTCCGATGGAAGAAAAATCGCCA
>CAYRTQ010000247.1:0-2209 GCA_964426865.1 uncultured bacterium | reverse complement strand
AGATCACGACCGCCCAGACCGTCTACGATCAGGGATTCGCCACGCGTGTCATGCGCGAGGGTGACAGTGCGGTCAAACTCTGGAATCACCTGCTGATCGAGGATGATGCTCCGGGTTCGGGCACGAGCAACAAGGGCGCGTTCACGGAACCGGTATACGGCGACATCCAGATCAGGAAAATTCTCACTGTTGACGACCCCCGGTGCGAGAAAGCCCACGTGGTCTTCTTTTCCATGAACAGCCCCGCGAAAAAGACCCCGTTGAAAGTCACCCTGAACGGTCATACCTCCACATTCACGTTCCAGAACGGGGAGCAATACTGCTATGTCCCGGTGGAGCCTTCCTGGCTACGGAAAGGCGACAACGAGGTCACGTTCTCCTGCCCGGATGCGAAGAAACCGGAGGACGGCTACCAGTTTCTCATCGCCCGCGCCGATGAATTCATCGCCGGCGGCGGCGACCCCGCATTGCTCGGGATGCAGCCCAAGTCCGACGCCGGACAGGGCATCAGCCTCCTGGTCAAGGGACAGGACGAAATCCGTCCCATCGAAACCAAGGCACGAGGGCTCGGCAACCGGTCCCTCCTCAGCACCAACGGCGGCAAATCCTGGTCGGTGAGCGGCAAGGGGCTCCAGCCGCGCACCACGCTGAATTTTGGCAGCGAGGACAAGTTCGACAAGGGCGGAGTGGTTGGCGAATATACCGCTCGGCTCAATCTCCAGCAGTATGTTACCGGGGGCGCGCTCATTTCACCGGTGATCGACCTGTGGAGCGAACCGGACAAGCCCGCCGCGCTCATCCCCTTCAGCGAGGTGGAGAAACTCATGTTCAGCTTCCGGGGCGCCGTTCCTGCGGAAACATCGATCACCTGGCAGATTCGGGTGGGGCTTTCCATGGACCCCTTGAGCGAGAAAGACTGGTCGGAGTGGACCACGGTGGCGCAGGGCGCTTCCGCATCGTGGGAGGCGAAGGGACGCATCCCGATGCCCGCGTCCCATTGGGACCCCGAACGATCGGTAACCATGCCCAAGGTACGCTACATCCAGTGGCGGGCGATGCTTTCCTCATCCAATCCGCTCAAAACCCCGACAGTCGAATCGGTTTCGGTCGACCGCGACATTACCCGTCGCATGGAAAAACCCGCCAACATGTTCGTGCGGAGCTACCATAACCCGGTTATCAAATACTCATCCACCGGGTTCACCTACCAATCCGCGGACGAACCCTACAACAAGGAAGTCATCGACCGCGACGACCTTGACAAGATTGTGAAAGGCTCCGCCAGCGAGTTCGACGCCATTGTCAGGATGCTCGCCTATTCCTCCCGTCGCTGGGTATACAACGGGCCCACGACTGAGTATCCCAAGTGGAACACCATCGACATGGCCGAGCGCGCCCATTCCCTGGGTGACGGCGGCATGTGCATCCAGTACGCGGCCTATCTCGCCCACATGCTCACGGTCATGGGTTTTCAAGCCCGACATGTGAATATCCAGTACCATGAAGTGGTTGAGGTCTGGTCCAACGATTTCGACAAATGGATCTATCTCGATCCCACCCAGGCGGTGGATCTCTACATGTATGACAAGAAAACCGGCGAACCACTCAGCCTCTGTGATATGCACAAGATATATTATGACATGTACGGGGTGAAGACACCCATCGACTGGATGAAGAGTCCCGAATCCTGGCGCACCGTCAAACCCGATCCCAAAACGGTCACCACCACGTTCTCCACCACCGACCCCCGGGTTGAGTTGTCCCATGTCGGATGGCTGGGATATTACGAACTCCTCGACTTCGTGCGCATGATGCCGCGCAATGATTTCTCCACGACCACCATACCCGAACCGCTCCAGCAGGGATGCATACAGTGGCCCTGGGATGGCTATATCAACTGGTACGATCGTCTGGCCCCGCCCAAACTCCAGTATTCATGGTATACCGACCGTGAGGCGGATTTCTGGCCCACACTAAACCAGGTACATTTCGAGGCGATTCCCGAGATCAACAGCAATCTCATTTTCATCACCATGAGCACGTTCACCCCCAGTTTCAAGACTTTCCAGGTGCGAGTGGATGATGGCGAATGGCAGGATTCAGATTCCCGGTTCAACTGGAACATGCATTCCGGCAAAAATCGTCTCCAGATGCGTGCGGTCTCGGGATTCGGAGTGGCCGGACACCCAAGCGAAATCGAGATCAATTA
>CAYRTQ010000246.1:5608-7058 GCA_964426865.1 uncultured bacterium | reverse complement strand
TCATCGAGCTTCGGGGACCGCACTTCAGCGCGGACATGGGGGACGCCGATCTCAGGCGCGAGGGCGGGCGCTGGCTTTCCTGGTCACGGCGTCTATCCGGGGCGAAAGTGGGGGTGAGCGCGGGAGGGGTGTCCGCGTTCGCCTCGGGCGCGGTATCCCGCGGAAGGCGGATGAGCGCGACACTCACCCCGGTGGAGGGCAACCAGGGTCCCTACCGTCTGATCGCCTCCGATGGCAACAGCGATATTTCCATCATTCCGGGAACGGAGAAGCTGTGGATCAACGGGGAGCCGCTGGTTCGCGGCGAGAGCGAAGATTATACAATAGATTATACCACCGGGGAGGTAACCTTCGCCGCACGGCGCATCATCGGCTCGGACATGCGCATCGTCGCCGACTACGAGTACACCAGCGAAAGCTACCGGCGCTCCTTCTATTCCGCGGGCGCTGACGGCTCGCTCTTCGGCGGGAAGGTGAAAATCGGGGCGGTTGCGGCCCGCGAGGCCGACGATGTCTCGCGCCCGGTGCTCACCGGGCTGGACGACGCCGCCAAACATATTCTGGCCCAGTCCGGGGATTCGCTTGCGGTGGTGAGCGGCATCCGCCCCGCCAAAGCGGATTCCGCGGGAGCCTACGACCTTCTGGAGGATGGCCGGGTGGTGTACAACCCGCACGGGAAGGGCCGCTACAATGTCACCTTCTCCTGGGCCGGGCAGGACAAGGGTTCCTACCGGTATTCCGGCGGCGGCATTTATCAGTACGTTCCCCCGGAAGATCGGGGGCCGGGCTCCGGCGCGTCCTATGAGCCGGTGGCGACTCTCCCCGCGCCGGTTTCCCATGCGGTCGCCGGGGTGCAGATGACCGCGGAGCCGCTTCCCTGGATGAAAATCGAGACCGAGGCCGCATCCTCTTCCTACGACCGCAATACCCTTTCCGGGATCCAGGATTCCGACAACGGCGGCGGAGCGTATCGTCTCGGACTGCGTCTCGCTCCCACACTGCGCACGGTCGTGCCGCTCCGGGTGGAGATGACCGGACTCCATCGCATCCAGGGGGAAACCTTCCTTGCGCTGGACCGGGACCGCGACGCCGAGGAGAACCGACGCTGGGGGCTGCCGCTCCTCCTCTCCGGAGGCCGCGAATCGGTGACCGAGTATTCCGGCGGGCTTTCTTTCGCCGAGGGCGCGCTTCTCGGAACCGGAATCACCGTGGATGGGGGCAGCGCACGGTTCGGGGAGACCGCCTCCTCGCGAAGGGCCGGGGTGACCGGCGTTCTCGCGCTCGGGACGCGCGGACGCGCCCGCCTGGAAGCGAACCGTATCTCCCGCTCCGGTGTCACGGGGTGGGATGACCAGGATATCGACCGTCTCCGGGGCGATGCGCGGGGGACGGTGCGCGGATTCATTCCCTCACTGGTTTGGGAACGGGAGCGCGCGATGGGCGGCGGCCC
>CAYRTQ010000246.1:0-5598 GCA_964426865.1 uncultured bacterium | reverse complement strand
ACCGGATACGACGATTACCGCGCCGCCGTGCAGACCCCGGAAGCGGCAGGGGTCCGTGGCGAGGCGGAGTGGTTCTACCGCTCGGAACTCTCCCGACGCATCGATCCGGGGGACAGCACGCGCGCCGCCTGGGGGGACAGTTCCCTCGTTCGCGGGGGAACTGTGGGGCTGAGCGCCGGAAAGGGCGTCCTCGGCCAGCTCAAAACCGAATACTCCCGCCGTGAGCGCATCACCGGTTCGGAGCGGAACTCCACCGATCAGGCCCGGGTGGAGGGTTACTATCATCCCGAAAGCAGCCGGGTGCGCGTCGAGGGTTCCTATCAGGCCGGAAGACTGCGGGAGGCCTCCAAACGCAAGAATTACCTGTACATGGGCGCGGGGAGGGGCCAGTACCGCTGGGAGGACGAGAACGGCGATGATGTCCGCGATCCGGATGAGTTCATTCCCGACGAGCACGGCGCGTATTACTTGTACGAGGAAACCCTGGACGATTACCGTCCGGTGAATACGGTGCACGCTTTCGGGAAACTGGGGCTGGACCTTTTCGGCAAGACCGGCCCGGGAGCGAAAGTGCGCGGGGAAACCACGTTCGAGGTGAACGAGAAATCCTCCGCCTCCGCCTCGGATGTTTTCCTGCTGAAACTGGGGACCTTCCGTCGCGCGGGAGTGACCGCCTCCGGCGATTCCCGTCTCCAGCAGGATGTCACCCTTCCTTTGGCCGGGAGCGGCTCCCTTCGGCTGCGCCTGTTCCGTCGCGACGCCTACAACGCGGAGTACGTCAGCGGCGCGGAGCGGCGGGGCGAGCAGGAGCAGTCCCTTCGGCTCCGCCTTCCCGTACGGGAGAAAGTGGACGCCGAACTCGCCCTGGCGCGGTCGTTCTGGTCGCGGTTCATGGAAGAGGCCGGTTCGGGGAATTTCCGGGTGACCTCCTGGAACGGCGACGCCGGGGTGTCCCTCTATCCGGCGCAGTCCTCCACGGTGGCGCTGAATGCCGGGGGCGGAACGGACCGCGACCGGGTGAGCGGCATACGCGCGGTCTGGTGGCTGCTCAAACCGGGGTATACCTACCGTATCTCCGCTCAGGGGAAAGTGGAAACATCCTATGCCTTCACCCGGGTGCAACTGATCGGGGCGTCATCCGGCGCGCGTCTGCCCTACACCATGGCCCGGGGAAACAAGGAGGGATCCAACCACGATATCCAGGCGACCTACGATCACCGGCTCACCGAGCGGATGAACGTGGTCGCCACCTATACCGGCCGTAAATACGCCGGGCGAGATTTCGAGAATTACGCCCAGGTGCAGATGCGGGCGATGTTTTGAAAAGAAAGCGCCTTCGTGTTTTTTGTTGGTAAACGGTACTGATGCGTCTGGCCAGGACCGCCCTCTTTTGGCGCTTTTCTGGGCGCATCAGAAAAGTACAGAAGAAGTGGAAGGGGCAAGGGCAGTCCTTACCCCACGAAAGCGCTTTTGTAACCGGCACATGCAGGTCATGTCCGGTCATGGCATGTACCAATGGAAACTGCGAAACGCCATAAAAAAGGAATTCCGCAAGGTCTCATATGAAACTGACCGTCACATCGATCCTGCTCCTCCTGCTGACCTTTCCGGCGGTATCGTCCGCCGCCGAGGCCCGTCTGGACTCCGTGCGGGTTGACGGAACGGACGCCCTGTCCCGCGCCGAGGTCATGGGGGCGCTCCTTTCCCGTCCCGGCGGCGTTCTCAATGACGGGCTGGTGCAGCACGACCGCGAAACCCTTGCCGGGTATCTTCGGGAACGCGGCTGGTGGAACGCCGAGGTGGAAGCGGCGGCGGATTCGGTGAATGGGAAACGAATACTCACTTTCAGGGCCATTCCCGGACGCCGCGCCTGTTTCGGACGGCTGGAGGTCCGGCTGGACGCCCCCGTTCCCGGAATCGAGCGGAAGGAGTATGCGGAGACCGTCGGAAAACCGTTCACCCGCGAGGACCTCGATCGTGTCACCGGCGGCCTCCTCTTCCAACTGGCGGAGCGGGGATATCCCGGGGCGGAGGTCCTCCCCCGGCTTGAAGCCCGCGGCGACACCGTGGATGTGGCGCTGACGGTTCTTCCCGGAGTCCGGGCGCGGGTGGATTCCATCGCCGTACGGGGGCTGAAGGTGACCAAAGACCATATCGTCCGCCGTGAGCTGGAGCGCCTGCGGGGGCAACTGGTATCTCCGGAGGTGACCGCCACGGCCCGCGCCGCGATCGGACGCCTCCGCTTCGTCCGCACCGCCGGGGATCCCGTGGTGGAGTATACGGAGCAGGGCCGCGCGCTCCTCGCCGTACCCCTGGAGGAGGGAAGCCGCGGCTCCTTCGATGGCGCGTTCGGGTATCAGCCCGCCACCGGCGGCGGTTCCGGCGAGATCGTGGGAAAGGTGGACCTTGGGCTGGAGAACCTTTTCGGAACCGGACGCGCGCTCCGTCTGCACTGGGAGAACCTGGGCGCAAACACAGAGGACATGGAGATCGGCTATTCCGAACCCTGGGCGCTGGGGCTTCCGGTGAGTCTCACCGGGTCATTCGCCCAGGAACGCCGCGAAAACCTGGGGTACACCCAAACGCTCTTCACCGCCGGGGCAGGGTACGACCTGGGCCGTATCCATGCCAGCGCCGGAGTCCGTCACGAACGCACCAGCGCCGACTCCCTCGCCAGCGCCGCCGCTACCGGCATCGAGGCCGGAGCTTCCTGGAACGCTCTCGACGATCTCTCCAATCCCCGGAGCGGACTGCGCTATTCCGGCGCATGGTCCTCCCTCCGGAAACGATATCGTTTCGGAGCCCGGGAGCGGGTCACGCTCACCCGCGCAGCCCTCTCCGTGGACAACTATATCCCCGCCGCCCGTAACCAGACCGTCGCCGTCCTCCTCAGCTACCGGCGGGTGGACGCCGGGAAACGGGTTCTCGATCCCGCCGACCGCTTCTGGATCGGCGGCGCTTCCTCGCTCCGCGGCTACCGCGAGCAGATATTCCCCGCGAGCGCCGCGCTCCTTTCCACTCTGGAGTATCGTTTCCTCACCGGCGGCTCCTCACGGGTGTTCGTGTTCACCGATATCGGCCACCTCTGGAACCGTGTGCGCACCGGGGAGCGCACGGCGACCACCTCGATCACCCGGATCGGCTATGGCTTCGGGCTGCGCATCCAGTCGAAGGCGGGAACGCTCGGATTCGACTATGGCCTCGGGAAGGGCGACGGTCCCGGCGATGGCAAGCTCCATGTACGGTTGAGTACGGAATTTTGAAAGAAACACACCGCCCGAAGTTCGGAGCCGGGAGTCCGGGCGTGATGCATTCCGTTTGTATTTACCGGCGGGTTTCCGTGCAATGAGAGAAATGGCATCTGTATCCCACCTTTCCCTTTGCAGATATCCCGGTGGGAGATAGTCGCGCTGCATTTGGAAAAACGTGCATAACACCGGTCTGACCGGTGATGCGCGTGATTGAAACCAGTTGAACAGGCCGTAACCCCGCCCTCATATCGCATTCCCGATGCCGCAAACCCGGTTACAGCCACCCGGTTACAGCCACCCGGCTCGACAATTCCGGCTTACCCGGGTCTCTCCTGATTATCGTTCCCGTTGCATGCCGCGCAATACATTCCAGTATACATCCCCTGAAATGATCGACGAATATGTCGAATTCCACCGGTCTCCTTCCCGGTGATCCCCCGATTCACGGTTTCCGGATAACTGGGCCTTTCCGGGGCTTTTCATCCGCCAACTCCCTTTTGGCATTCTTATTGCATTCACCTGTAGATTAATCCCCCGGGGGTGACCAATATCACAGCGCTCCCCGGTGGATCGACTATCTTTGGGGCATCTATGTTGAACCACCCGCAGCAAACCGTATTCCGTTCCACAAAACCGAAAGGAGAACGAAATGAAACGTACGGGTATTTTCGCGGTGGTATTCTCAATTATGGGACTGGCGGGCTGGACCGGCTCCGTCCAGGCCCAGTCGGAAACCCCGGTTCCCGTGGCGGTGACCGTCTCTCCCGACTCCCAGCGGGTTGTTGTCGGTAATGATCTCCAGTTCACCGCGTCGGTGACCGATTCCGCCGGTCAATCCCTGGAAGCCGAAGTATCTTGGACCGTAGCGGACACCACGGTCGCCACCATCGACTCCGATGGTCTGCTCAAGGCGGTGAAAGAGGGGGCGACCCCGGTGATCGCCACGGTTGGCTTGCTGGCCGACACCACCATGGTATGGGTCGAGGCCCCTGAAGAAGCGCCCGCCGACACAATCGCGGTCGCGGTGGAAATCTCCCCCGAGGATGCCGAAACGGTGATGGGCGAAACCATCCAGTTCGGCGCCGAGGCCAGAAACGCCGCGGATGAGCCGGTGGACGCCGATTTCGCCTGGAGCGTGATCGACGGCGCCATCGGAACCATCGACCAGGACGGGATCTTCACTCCCCAAGCGGCGGGCGAGACGTTCGTGGTGGTCGCCGTCGGCGCGCTGGCCGATACGGTCAAAGTGACTGTCGCCGTCGAGGAACCCCCGGTGGACCCGAGCGCGTTCACGGTCACTCTCTTCCGCAAGACCACCGATGGAAAGATCACAAAGTTCAAGTCCGCGATTGTCGAGGGTGATACGGTCACCATCGGCGGAATTCCCTCTCCGCTCAATTTCCTGAACGGAATGCAGCTCACCTTCCCGGAAGGCTCCCTGAAGGAAAACATCTCCATCACCTTCACCGTTCCCAAGTTCGCCAAGGTTGTGAATGACAGTGTGAAGTTCAACGGCAAGACTCTCACCGGTGTCACCTTTGAAGTTGCGGTGAACGACTCCGTGGTCAGTCCCTACTACTTCGGCGAGCCGCTGGAACTGTCGATGCCCTACAAGCGCGGCCTGCTCGCCAATCTGGGAATCAACCCGGAAGACCTCGCCATGTATTTCGCCGATGACAGCGGCGCGATCGAGGACGATCCCGGTATCACCGATATCGTGGTGGATGAGGAAACCAATCGCATCACGGGCCGGGTGGCGCATTTCTCCACCATCGTGGTCGCCCCGAACACCGAGGCGCCCTCCGCGGTCAGCAGCGCCCAGCCCGCTGCGTTCACCGTGGCGCAGAACAGCCCGAATCCGTTCAACCCGTCCACCACGATCACGTTCACCCTGGCAAAGGCCGGGAAGACCACGGTCGAGGTGTACAATGTGACCGGGCAGAAGGTTGGCACTCTGGTCAATGGAACTCTGAGCGCCGGTTCCCACTCCGTGGTGTGGAACGCCGCCAAGTTCTCCGCCGGTGTGTACTTCTACACGGTCAGAAGCGGTTCCTTCTCCAAGGCCATGAAAATGACCCTGCTCAAGTAGGCTTTTCAGCACCCCGCCGGGCTCCGGTTTTTTCCGGAGAACGGAACACGAAGGGCGGCACCCCCATGCCGCCCTTCGCTGTTTTTGGGGGCCGGGGAATACGGTTGATATTGGCGTTCACTCAATTCGGGAAGAATATGAAACGATTGTCTGAACGTCTGTTCTGGTGATGCGCGTGATGAAATGATGAACGGCTGATAGTACTTTTTCAACTGGATAGTGTTTGGTTCCGACTGCCGGAAGCCCCCTTCCGGCCCT
>CAYRTQ010000245.1:0-7071 GCA_964426865.1 uncultured bacterium | reverse complement strand
CTTTTCCTCGTGGTGTTCGGATGGGGGATGGAGGCGGTGGTGGTGGCCTGGGCTGCGGGTCTCCTGTGCGCCGCGGTATGGTCGCTGGCAGTGAACATTTCACGGCATGGTCTTCCTCCGCTTCCCTCGCTTCGCATATTCCGGGAGACGAGAGGCATGGGAATGCGCGCGGGCATCGCCATCCTCGGGATGTTTCTCATGATCAATATTCACGTTTTCGCGCTCGAACCCATCACCCGCGGCACGGGCGGGGGATTGGTCATGATCGCGGTGTTCTCGGTCTGTTTCCGTATTTTCCAGCTTCTCCAGCGGTTCTCCGATGTCACCGGTATGCTCCTTCTTTCGAATGTCGTGCAGCGGGACAAGGGCGTCGGTTTCCAGATGACCGCCATTTCCGTGCGCAATATCGTGCTGCTTTCGCTGGCGCTGGTCCTTGGCGGCGTACTGCTCGGAAAGGGGCTGATTCTTTTCGTTTCCGATTCCAAGTACATGGCGGCGTATATCCCGCTGCTCATCATGCTCCCCGGCATGGTGGCGGTCAATGCGGGCAGTCTCATGAACAATTTCTACTGGGGGCACGGCTACCCCTACCGCATCTCGCTGTCCTCCTTTGCCGCCGCGGCGGCCGGACTGCTGCTCGACATTCTCCTGGTCCCCCGCTGGGGGGTGAGCGGCGCGACCTGCTCTTTCAGCGTGGTCAGCGTGATCTGGCTGGTATACATGACCCGCTCCTTCTGCCGTGAATCTGGCATGCGTTTCCATGAGGTCCTGGTTCCCCGGTACTCGGATGTGGCGCTCGTGTTGTCCCGGGTGAGCGGTGTTTTACGGCGGAGCGAATCATGAATGTCGGCGTGATTTCATGGAATTTCCCCACTCCGCGGCATCCGTTTAACGGGATATTCATCCGCGAGGAGGTGGATCGTCTGACCGAGCATGCGTCCATGCGGGTGATGGCGCCGCTTCCCAACCAGTTCTGGTTCGGCGGTCCCCATTCCGAGATTTCCCCTCTCGGATATCCCATCCTGCGGCCGTTCACCCTGGGATTCCCCACATGGTTCTTCCAGCCGCTCTTCGCGGAGTGTATGGCGGCGACACTCTTCCTTCACCGCGGATTCTTTTCCGGCTGCGATATTCTCCATGTAAATCACGCGTTCCCGGACGTGGTCGCGGTGATGAGGGCTTTCGGGGGAAAATATCCCGTGGTGGCGACCGTTCACGGCTCCGATGTCAATATCAACGCCATGGATCCCCGTCTCCAGCCCGGCATACGACGGGCGCTCAGCGCGGTGGACCGGGTGATCTGCGTCAGCGGCTCCCTGGCGGCGCGGCTCCGTGAAATCGGGGTTTCCTCGGAACTGACCGTGATTCCCAACAGTGTGGACACCCGCATGTTCCGTCCCGGTGATCGTCGGGAAGCCTGCGCGCTGCTGGGTCTCGATCCGGATCGTCCGCGTCTCCTGTTCGCCGGGAACTTCGTTCCGGTAAAGGGCATCGAGTACCTGGTCCGGGCGATGCCGGACATTCTCGCGTCATCTCCCGAATGCGAACTGGTGCTGCTTGGGGCTCGCCCGGGAGAAACCGACGCCCAAAAATACCGTGAACTTGCGCGGAGTCTGGGAGTTGAACATGCAGTACGATTCCAGGAGAAAGTTCCCCACCCCGTTCTGCCGGTATGGATGCGCGCGGCCAACCTGTTTGTGCTCCCCAGTCTTCGGGAGGGATTCGGGATTGTGGCGGGAGAGGCGCTCTCCTGCGGCGTTCCGGTGGTCGCCACCCGGTCGGGCGGCCCCGAGGACATTCTGGAAGATGGGCTCGGACTGCTGGTCCCGCCCGGCGATTCCGGAGCGCTCGCCGAGGCGGTGATCCGGGGTTTGGCCCGTGAAGGCATTTCCACCCCGGATGTCTTGGTTGAATCGGTGGACCGGAGGTTTTCTCCGGCCATCGTGACCCGGCGCATTCTGGAAGTCTATACGGCGGTGCTCGACCGGTGGGGGAGAGACGGGCGGCGGACACACGGGGAGAGATTGTAACGGAATGTCCTCGCTGACGTTGCGTACTCGTATCCGCCGCCGCGCGTTTCGCCCGGCGCTTGCGGAATGTCCGGTTATTCTCTATATTAACATCTTGTCAAGGAGGGGGAGCTTCAGGAGATGAAAGGCGCGAGAATTCTTTCCGACCGGGTGCTGCTGCTGATGCTGGACCAGACCATGATCATGTCCGCGTTTCTCGTGACATGGTGGGTATCCTTCGAAAGCGGCCTCTCGTCGGACAAGCCCTACATTCCCCTGCGGCACGCTCTCGCCCCGATGGCGGTCATCAATCTCTTCTGGCTGTTCCTTTTCGCGCTTTTCGGGCTCTACGGGAAATGGAAGTACCTCTCCCGGTTCGATGAACTCGTCTCCGTGTACAAGACCATTACCGTGGGGGGGATATCTTTTCTGCTCATCGCGTTCACCACGGACAGCTCCGTTTCATCCTCCAAGCTCATCGCGCTCGGGTACTGGGCGGCTCTGGTGCTGCTCGTCGGCGTCGGGCGGGTGGGAGTGCGTTCCATCCAGCGCACGATGCTGCTCCGGGGAGTCGGGCTGCGCCCCTCGTTGATCGTTGGGACAATGCACCATATCCCGGAAATGCTGAGGAATCTGCGGCGCGCCCCGGCATTGGGGTATGATGTGCAGGGCGTGGTGCCCATCGACGGCGATCCCCGCCCGTCGGTGGTGGAGGGAATTCCCGTTCTGGGCACGGTGGACGATCTCCATACCCTGGTGCGGAACCGCGGAATCAGCGATGTTCTCATCGCTCTGGAGTTCAAGGAAGAAGAGGAGATATTCCGGCTGGTTTCCGCGGTGGATTCTTTCGATGTGGATTATTCCATCCTCCCCGGCCCGGCGGATGTCCTGGCCAAGCGAATGATGTTCAACCACCTCTACGGTTTCCCCATGATACGGGTGCTGGCGGAACCCATGCCGCCCTGGGAGAAGAATGTCAAACGGCTCATCGACATCGCGGTGAGCATTATCGCGCTCACGGCGCTCGCCCCCTTTCTCCTGCTGGTGGCCGCGGCGATCCGGCTCGAATCGAAGGGACCGATATTCTATGTCCAGGAGCGGGTGGGATACCGGGGCAGCCGGTTCCGGCTCTGGAAGTTCCGCTCCATGGTGGTCGATGCCGAAAAGGCGTGCGGGCCGGTGTGGGCGGGCAAGAACGACAGTCGTATCACCCGGATCGGGCGTTTCATCCGCATGACCCGTATCGATGAACTCCCGCAGCTTTACAATATTCTCCGGGGAGATATGAGCCTGGTCGGTCCACGGCCCGAGCGGGAGTTTTTCGTGGAGCAGTTGAAAAAGAAGATACCCTATTATTCCCTCCGGCTGAAAGTGAAACCCGGTCTCACCGGTTGGGCGCAGATCAAGCACGATTACGACAGCTCCTTCGACGATGTGCGTGAGAAGCTGAAGTACGATCTCTATTACATCGAAAACATGTCCCTCTCCATGGACTTCAAGATATTGCTGGCGACCGTGTATGTGGTCGTCGGTACAAAAGG
The DNA here is from genome assembly GCA_964426865.1 of uncultured bacterium. Lineage (GTDB taxonomy): Bacteria > Latescibacterota > Latescibacteria > Latescibacterales > Latescibacteraceae > JAWLHT01. Next base: position 3,521 of record CAYRTQ010000245.1, on the reverse strand, counting down.
CGCGCATTAATTGAGACGCTTGTTCAACACGGGACGGCTCCCCGGCATGTTCCCGGGAGCGCTCAAGTCCTCCATCTTCATCATCCTCCTGGGACTCGCCATCGGGTTCTGGCTCTATACCCAGATGATTTTCGAGCGGGTGAAAGAATACCAGAAGGAAGCGATCCGTACCCAGATCGAGGTGTATGTCAGCCTGATCGACCCCCGGGCCAACGACCTTGGGCAGGACAGCAAACTGGTGCAGGAGCTCATCCGCAAGTTTGTGCTTGATTCGCCCTACAAGGTCATCTTCTCCGATCAGTTCAACAACCCGGTGGACCAGAACTGGCGCAACGTGGGGATCGATCCCGCCGATACCACGCTCGCCGCCCGTCGCAAGCTCATCGATATCATGCGCAAGATGGACCATGAAAACAAGCCCGAACCGTTCACCCAGCCGCGGCTGGGAGGGATGCGCACCGATACCCTGGTTGTCTACGAGGAGCCGCCCTCTCTCATTTTACCCCTGATTGTCACCGACGACGCGGGAACACTTCTCTATGCGCGCAACATGCCGGCGGATTCCACGCAGGCCGGGCAGATGCAGCAGAGCATCGATGCCATCGACGCCGTTTCCTCCCCGGTGCGTTTCTCCCGGGAAAACGCGCCCCAGTTGGTCTTCCACGGCGCGAATTACATGGGGAGATGGCGGATCATCATCATGGACCGCGGAACCGGTCTTCCTGTCTACTGGAAGAACATCGAGAATGTGGCGGAAGACGACACCTCCGCAGCAGCGAGAAGGGAGTTGTCTCTCCAGGCCGCGGAAATGGCGGAGTACGGGGTATCGAATACCATCGTGTCCTCGTATCTGACCACCGTTTACGAAAAATGGCTCCTCCACTATGGCGACCTTGAATTCCTGTTTCTGATCAAGTGGCTGCCGTTCATCCAGTTCGCGGTGATTCTGGTTCTGCTCATCGCCGGGTTCATCGGGCTGAAAAGCATCACCAAGGCAGAGCAGCGTTCCATCTGGGTGGGTATGGCCAAGGAAACAGCCCATCAGCTCGGGACACCCATCAGTTCCATCGGGGGGTGGCTGGAGCTGCTCAAGACGGACCCCGATCCCGCTCTCCTGGAACAGGCCATTACCGAGATGGAGTACGACGCCACGCGGCTCACCCGGGTCGCCGCGCGGTTCTCCAGCATCGGTTCGCGCCCGGAACTGCAACCGATGCCGGTTTCAGACGTCATTGAGGAAGTACTGGACTATTATCGCGCCCGCGTTCCCCGCATGGGAAGCAGCGTTGTTCTGGAGAGCTGCTACACCGGGCCGCTTCGGGTCAGGGGTAACCACGAACTGCTCAACTGGGCTTTCGAAAACCTCGTCAAGAACTCCCTCGCCGCCATCGAGAACAGAAAGGGAGTGATCTCGGTCACCGGAACCATGAGCAAGGATTTCCGTCAGGTGATTCTCGATTTCAAGGACAACGGCAAGGGAATTCCCTATCCAGACCAGAACAAGGTGATGAAACCGGGTTTCACCACAAAGAAGCGTGGATGGGGGTTGGGGCTCAGCCTGGTGAAACGGATCATCGAGGAATATCACGGCGGGCGTATCGTGCTCTTCGAGAGCCGTCATGGAGTGGGAACCACGTTTCGCATAACGCTCCCGGCGGTCGGGAATGGTGAGCAAGAAAAACGGCGGAAAACGGGGAAAAGCGGGAGTGGCGCGATCCCTTCCGACTCCGCGCTTTCCTGAAACCGGGGCGGCTTCCCCGGAAATTCCGCGCCCGTTCCGGGCCGCGCATTCCCGAACCCATCACTTTTCACCAATGGAATAAAAACCATGCAGCGTAACATCCTCTGGGTGGACGACGAAATAGACCTCCTGAAAGCGCATGTGATCTTTTTGGAAAAGAAGGGGTATCATGTCACCCCGGTCACCAATGGACTGGATGCCATCGACCTGGTGAAACGGACGACTTTCGATGCCATTCTTCTTGATGAGATGATGCCGGGCATGGATGGATTGAGCGTGCTTTCCGAGATAAAGAATCTGGATCCGGGGCTTCCGGTGATCATGATCACCAAGAGCGAGGAAGAGCACATCATGGATGACGCGATTGGCTCCCGGATCAACGATTATCTCATCAAGCCGGTGAACCCCAGCCAGATATTCACCACGCTCAAACGCCTTCTCGATTCGCGCCAGCTCCGGAGCGAGCGGGTGAGCCGCGAGTATGCCATGCAGTCCAACCAGAACCGTATGGATCTCGCCATGGGGATGGATCATGAGCGCTGGGCGCAGATGCACTCCCGCCTCTCCTCCTGGGATATCGAGATCGAGGAGTACAACGATTCCGGCCTGCACCAGATACATCAGGACCAGAAGAAGGAGTTCAACCGGGAGTTCACCCGGTTCGTGGAGAAAAACTACCTGTCCTGGATCCAGGGCAAGGGTCCCGTGCTTTCCCACAACCTGCTCGACCGTACGGTCGCCCCGCTGCTCCAGAAGGGGGAACGGATTTACCTGTTCGTGATCGACTGCTTCCGGCTGGATCACTGGCTGGCCATCGAACCCATGCTGGAAAACCTGTTCCAGCTCCAGCGCAGTTACTATTACTCACTGCTTCCGACCGCCACCCCCTTCTGCCGTAATTCCCTCTTCTCCGGGCTGCTGCCCCGGGATATCGCCAAGGTGTTCCCGGACATCTACCAGTCTGTCGGGCACGATGAATCGGGGATGAACGTCCATGAGCCGGAACTGTTGGAGATGTACCTGAACCGCAAGGGTATCCGTCTGGACCGACGTCCGCATTTCGAGAAGATCGCCAATACCGAAAGCGCGCAGACCTTCCTCCGCAGGCTGCCTTATCTCAAGGACAACCGGTTCATCACCGTGGTCTACAATTTCGTGGATATTCTTTCCCACCAGCGCTCGGAGAACGATATCCTTCAGGAGATCGCCCCGGACGACGCGGCGTTCCGGAGTCTGACCCGTTCCTGGTTCACCCATTCGGCGCTCTACGACATCCTGCAGTTCATTGCCAACGAGGGGGCGACCATCGTTCTGACCACCGACCACGGAAGCATCTCGGGAGAGCGGGCGAGCATCGTGCGCGGCGACCGGTTCACCTCCACCAACGTCCGTTACAAGTACGGGCGCAGCCTGAAGTGCAATCCCGCGGAGGTGCTGCTGGTGGAGGACCCGGCGGCGTGGGGGCTTCCCTCCGTTGGGCCGGGAACTACCTATCTTCTGGCGAAGGATGATTTCTATCTTATTTATCCCAACAATTTCCGGCAGTACGAGAAACTCCTCCAGAACACACTTCAGCACGGCGGAATATCCATGGAGGAAATGATTCTCCCGGTCGGAATCCTGAGGCCGCGATGATGGATGGTCATTTCTCACGGAGCGAGGCGGATACCCTCGCCATCGCCGCGGAATTCGCGGCCACGCTCAGGCCCGGCGACGTGGTCGCGCTCACCGGGGATCTCGGGGCGGGAAAGACCGTGTTCACCCGGGGAGTTGCCGCCGC
>CAYRTQ010000244.1:0-7090 GCA_964426865.1 uncultured bacterium | reverse complement strand
GCCGCCCAGACACTGAACAAGATGGCCCAGTTTGACAAGAGCGGGAAATTCTTCTCCGCCCAGGATCGTACCCTCATCCGTAACCGTCTGGTGGCCAATCTCAAGGACACCAATGTGAATGTCCGGGTTTATACGGTCGATGCTCTGGCCAACTTCGGCGACGCCTCGGTCATCTCCGCCCTGGAGCAGATCGAGAAGAAAGACGCCCACAAGGATTCCGGCGGAGTCTACGAGGTCCGGGTCCAGGCGACCAACACGCTCAAGAAACTGCGGGCGCAGAAGTAAACCGTACGGACTACAAAAAATACGAGCCGGAGTTCCGGAAACAAAAATGGGAGCTCCGGTTTTTTTTGCTCTCAGCGGTTTGCTGTGGGCAAATGGTGCTCGTGCGGTTTTCACCTGTCTTGGAAAAGCCCCCCGTGTACGGCATGGATTCCGGGGTAGTGGACCGAGGTCTGTTCGAGCGACAGCGAGTTCAGCGGTCCCCGGAAGCCATGCCGTACCCGGGGAATCTTTGGCTTTTCCCGGACCGCCCTCTTTTGGCGCTTTTCTGGGCGTACAGAAAAGTACAGAGGAAGTGGGAAGGACAAGGGCGTTCCTTACCCATCCAAAGCGCCTGTGCAACCGGCACATGCAGGCCATGCCCGGTCATCGTATCCACCCATGAAAAAATGGAAGCTCCGGTTTTTTTCTCTCCGGGCGGCGGCCCCCTATATTTTTCATTGTGGATGGTATCCCGCTCTTTCCCGTTCCCTTTATCCGAAGATTCGGATATATTACCCCATATTGCGTGCTCCGCTTGGGCGGGACCGTCGGACCGGCTCCGCGACTGTCATTCCATCTTTTCACCCGGGGGAGAATCATGGAAACAACGGGCAGACGCTCATTCCTGAAAACATCACTGGCCGGAGCGCTCGCGGGGACATCGCTCACCGGACTCGCGAACCGGACCGCTCATGCCGCGCAGGTCTCGGGACAGTACTCCGGGATACTGAAAAAGAGCCTCTATTACGGCATGCTCCCCGAGAAGCTGAGCGTGGAGGAACGGTTCGCGCTGGCCCGCAAACTCGGGTTCGAGGGGATCGAGATTCCCACGATCGAGGACTCCGGCGCGGTCGCCGAGTTCAAGGCCGCCATGCGGAAAACCGGACTGGTCATCCACTCCATCATGAACCAGCGCCACTGGGGTTCTCCGCTCTCCTCGAACGACCCTGCGGTGGTGAAAAAGAGCATCGAGGGCATGGAAATCTCGCTCCGCAACGCGAAGGAACTGGGCGCGGGCGCGGTCCTGCTCGTCCCGGCGGTGGTGAACGCGGATACTTCCTATCGTGACGCCTATACCCGCTCCCAGAAGAATATCCGGGAACTTCTCCCGCTGGCGAAAGAGTTGAAAGTGGTCATCGCGGTGGAGAATGTCTGGAACAAGTTCCTTCTCAGCCCGCTGGAGTTCGCCCGATATGTGGACGAGTTCCGGAGTCCCTGGCTACGGGCCTATTTCGATGTGGGGAACATCGTCCTCTACGGTTTCCCCCAGGACTGGATACGAACGCTCGGGAAACGTATCGCGAAAGTGCATGTCAAGGGATTCGACGAGAAAAAGCGGGAATTCACCGGCCTCTATGGCGGCACCATCGACTGGCCTTCGGTCCGCGGGGCGTTCAGCGATATCGGTTACAGCGGCTATGTCTCCGCGGAACTCGGCGGCGGCGACGAGGAATACCTGCGCGGGGTCAGCGACGACCTGGGGCGGATTTTCGCCGGGGAGAAGGCGTAAAGAGAGTCCCATCTCTCCGTCACACCCGCGAGAGGGAAATCATCACCAGCGGCATTTCCAGTCCCGAATTTCGAACATCCGTATCGCCATAGGTGTACCCATGCATCTCCGATATCTGCTTATCCTCCTGTTTCTCACCGCGCCGGAGGTCTTCGCCGGGACCTGGACCTCGTATACCAGCCACAACGATGTCCGCGCCATCGCGTTCGAGGGGAATTATGTCTGGTGCGGTACGACCGGAGGGGTGACCCGCTGGGACAAACGGGACGGTTCGCGCCGGTGGTATTCCACCACGGACGGGCTTATCTCCAACAATGTCCGCGCGGTTGCGGTGGACAAGACCGGACGGAAGTGGTTCGGCGCCGCCGCCGGAGTGAGCATCTACAACGGCTCGGACTGGAAAACATACACCTCCGCGAACGGTCTGGTGGACGATGATGTCAATGTCATCGAGGTCGGCCCTGATGGAAAAGTGTGGGTGGGATCGAAAACAGGGATGTCGATGTTCGATGGGAGGGAATGGACCCGGTGGAATCGGGAGAATGTTCCCTCTTATGCGGAAGGGAAATTCACCGATCTTTCCTCCATCGCGTTCGGGAAGAACGGAACGGTCTGGTGTTCGGCGGGATACTCCGATGGGAGCCAGGTGCTCTGGGAGTTTGACGGCGTTTCCTGGGATAAAGGGGGAAGCAAGGCAAAAACGGTACGTACCGACAGCACGGGGAAACTTTGGAATACATATTACGTCGGTTTTACCGTCGATGACCTGGTGACGCACTCCGGGGATAGCACGATGTACCATGAAACACCCGGTTATGACGGAACGGCCCGCTTGTATCCCGATTTCGCCATCGACCGGAATGACGTGCTCTGGCTGATCAGAAATCACGAACCCGGACTCGGGATGGAACGGGATCTTGTCCGGTATGACGGCTCGACCTGGAGCGCATTCACCCCCGTTGTCGGTAATAACGGAACGGTGCTCACCGAATGGATGCATGTCGTCCGGGTCGATGACGAGGGAATCGTCTGGATCGGTTCCGAGCAGGGATTGCTCCGGTTCGACGGCGTGAAATGGAAAAGATTCCTGGACGGCCTGGCGCAAAACGACACGTCATCCGGTGTGATCGACCGGGACGGCGCCCTGTGGTTTTCATCCCGGGGAGTGGTTTCCCGTTTCGACGGCTCCCAGTGGGAATCGTACGGCGGAGATTCCGATTTTCTCGCGGACTACTCGGTTGGTTCGATAGTCGTGGATGACTGGAATGTGAAGTGGTTCGGCGCCCAAAAGGGAATCGTCCGGTTCGATGGAAGTACCTGGTCCACGCTGCCCTACCCCGAAGGTCCGTCGAATGAGAACTATTCCCTGCTGGCGGTAGACCACGCCGGAACGATATGGTGCACGTACGAGAAAGACCGGCTGGCGTGCGCGGCGAGTTTCGACGGGCAACAATGGACATTCTATTCCAGTGAGAACCTGCTTTCCACAAGCTGGACCTTTCTCGCCATCGACCGCGACAATCGCAAATGGTTCTGCACGAACCAGGGTCTTTCCTGTTTCGATGGCCACTCTTGGACGACGCACCGTTTCCCGCGGGAAAACTTCTCCACCGGACCGGCAAATGCGGGTTACTGCGACAGCGAGGGAAATCTCTGGTTTGGGGTCGAATCGAGTTTATTTTGTTTCGATGGACAAACATGGCGGGAATTCGAGCGGCTCAGTTCCGAATCGGTGCGATCCATCGCCCGCGACCGTAACGGAGTGATCTGGCTCGGAAGCCTGAGCGGAGTCGAGCGGTTCGATGGAAAAGAATGGCAACTCCTGACAGTTGCGGACGGCCTTCTCAACAATACCGCAAACATTGTCCTGGTGGATGCCCGCAATACAAAATGGTTCAGCACATGGGGAGGCATTTCGGCCTATGCGGATGATATGTCCGGAATCGGGGAGCGGTTCCATCCTTCGATGGTTTCCCTCTCCACCTTCCCCAACCCGTTCAACCCATCCGTCACCATCGAATTCACGCTGCCCGAATCCGGTCCGGCCTCTCTTGAGATCTATTCCCTCTCGGGACAGCGCATTCGAACCCTCTTTTCCGGAAAGATGAACGTGGGCGGCCATGCCCTGGTCTGGGACGGGCGGGAAGAGCACGGGCGGACGGTATCCTCCGGGGTGTACTTCGCGCGGATCACCGCGGGGGCGTGTTCAACGGTGAAAAAGATGCTCCTGCTCCGATAGTCGCGCGGGGCGCATCGTCTATTCCAGCGTTCATCCCGACCGGACGGGGTTTGCAACGGATTTTATGTAAGGTCGAAAGCAAATCCGGATGCACCTTCAGGAGGGCGACTTCCTTCAATACCGATTTACATCGACAAACAGATAAAAAACTCATCATCGGGAGCGGGAAACATGAAATTCGCGAGGATACTGAACGCGGCGGCGGTTGCGCTGGGAATTATGGGGGCGGCGGCATCCGTGTCCGCCGAGACGCTCACCACGACCTGGGGTGGAGACGCAAAGAAAATCTATGACGAGGGGTTCATGCACATGCTCGCAAAAAACAGCGGGGGCGTGGGCCTTTTCAACATGGACCTGATCCAGAATGACGCGCCCGGAGCCGGAAACAGCGAGAAAGGCCCCTGGTCCGATGTCATCTGGGGGAAAAGCCAGGGGAGAAAGATTCTGAATGTGGACGATCCCCGCGCCCACAAGGCGTACGTCCTCTTCTGGGCAAAACGCCAGGGAACGAAGCCCCTGCGGATTACAGTGAACGGAAACGCCTTCTCCTGCGAGAACTGGAGCAAGGACAAGAACCGCACCGAATACTACCACTGGGTGGAATTCCCGGCGAAGTGGCTGAAAAAAGGACGGAATGTCATCGAAATGGCCTGCCCCGGGGCGGACTCGGCCGGAGCGGGCTGGGACATCTACATGGCCCGCGCCGATGAATTCGAGCAGGGTGGCGGAAACCCGGCGGAGGTTGGGAAGACCTCCTTCAAATCCACCGATGGCGGGGAAAACTGGAAGGAAAGCCCCTTCGGCCCGCTCGGGCAGGACCGTTGCGAATACACCATCCGTCTCAGCCTGGACCGCGCGGTGAAAACCGGCTGGCTGGCCACCCCGGTCATCGATCTCTGGAAAGGCGATTCCGAAGATTTCATCGTCCGCCAGCACGTGCTCCGTCAGGTGAAAATCAGCCTCCGCGCCGATGCACCGGAGGGAACGACGGTGGAATACTACATGCGTCGCGGCATGGACCCCGGTCCATTCTCGAACCAATGGAGTGAATACGAACTGCTCGGGAAAGGCCCCTCTCTGGACACGGTCATCGAGGGATCCCGTATCGGACGCCGGTTCATCCAGATTCGCGCGGCGCTCTCCACCACCAACCCGCTGGTGAGCCCCACAGTGAAATCCATGAGTGTTTCCGCGGACCTTCAGGAACCTTTCCCGGTACCGCTCCACAAGAATATCGTGGTTCTGGAGACGGACAACCCGCCCATCAAATATTCCTCCATTCCCTGGGAATGGGAACCTTGGGATCGTCCCGAATTCGAGGAACTGCGCACCCGTGAGAATCTCGACCATGTCATCGAGGGCAGTCTCACCCAGTTCGACGCCCAGGTGAAACTGCTCGATTACGCCACCAAGCGCTGGCGCTGGACGGACCCCATTCCCGAATATCCGGGTTGGGACGCGCTCTCCATCGCCAACCGTATCGACGCGCTCGGGGGCGGCGGAATGTGCATCCAGTTCAACCTCTTCCTCGGCGGCCTGTGCATCGCCTACGGCTACCAGACCCGTCTGGTGAACATCGTGGGGCACGAGGTCTGCGAGGTCTGGAACGACGAGTTCGGCAAGTGGATTTATCTCGACGCCAGCCTGGTCAACCACTACGTCTATGATCCCAAGACCGCCGAGCCCCTGAGCATGCTCGACCTCCACAAAATGTACACCGATTACTATTTCCCGGATCGCCCCATCGACTGGATGACCGATTTCACCTCCACCCAGAAATACGATCCCGCCAAGCAGCCGGTTCAGCGCGGCACCATCGGCGACCATCCCGGTGTCGGCCACAACGGGTTCAATCACGCCGCGTTCATGCGCATGATGCCCCGGAACAATTATTACGAGAAGCCCTATCCCCGGCCGCTCTCCCACGGTTCTTCCCAGTGGCCCTGGGACGGCTATATCAACTGGTATGACGAGAAAACCCCTCCCAAACGCCAGTACACCTGGCACACCGACCGCCCGCAGGACATGTGGCCGGACCTGAACAAGGTGCATGTGGACGCCACCCAGGGATTCGGGAACGACCGTCTCTTCCTCCGGTTCGAGACCTACACCCCCAATTTCAGCCATTTCGAGGTGAACCACAACGATACCGGATGGGTGAAAACCGCCGACCACTGGACCTGGTTCCTCGGTTCGGGCCGTAACGAACTGCGGGTGCGGGCGGTCTCCAAGCTCGGAGTGAAAGGCCATCCCTCCCGCATCGTACTCAACCACGCCAACAACCCGCTGGGTGAGTTCATGGAAACGAAACAGGCGGAATAAACCCCGCCGCCGCAATGGAAAAAGCCGGAACGGGTTTCTCGCCCGTTCCGGCTTTTCTGTATCGGGATCATTCCAACAAATCTTACCGGAGCAAAACCATCTTCCCGGTCGCCGTGTGCTTCCCCGCGCTGAGCCGGGAGAGATACACCCCGGAGGAAACCGCCTTCCCGGAATCGTCGCGGCCATCCCACGCCACGGAATGCGCACCTTCGGAAAGAGCGCCGGAAACGAGCGTCCGGACCCGCTGGCCGGTGATGGAGTAGATCGCGAGTTCGGCTTTCCCGAACTGCGGAAGGGTGAAGCGGATGGTCGTGGATGGGTTGAAGGGGTTGGGGGAATTGCCGATCGCCGGAAGCGCCGAAGGGACGGCTTCGGATACGCCGGTTGTGCTGTCCCGGTAGTGCCAGAGTCCGGGTATGGCGGTCATCCATATCGAATTGTCCGGGCTGGCCGCGATATTGAGGAATCCCCAAAAGGACAAGGATTCCTCTGTGGCGAACCATATGTTATTGTGTCCATCATACCGGAAAATTCGAGAGGGGTGATCCTGATAATCCACGAGACTGTCATACGCAATTACCCAGAGATTATCGTTCCGGTCAATGGCTATGTCATGAGGCATTGGAGAGTATATCCCGAAATTCTCGCCATCATACAACACCACTTTTCGCTTTACTTGGGATAAAGCGATTCTTCCATCCTTTTTATCTGAAAATGAAAAGGGCCATTTTTTGGAGAAGAGACAAAGAAGCCTC
>CAYRTQ010000243.1:0-7109 GCA_964426865.1 uncultured bacterium | reverse complement strand
ATATGGAAGAGAAGCTGGGGAAATTCCGCACTGTTCTCGCGGTGGCGTCCCTGGTGATCTTCATTCTCTGCGCCATTCCCTCCCCGGTCAAGGGAGGGTGATCCATGCGGCGCGGGTATGCTCTCTTCGCCCTCGTTCTGCTGTCCGTCCTCCTCCTGGCCGCGGCATGCAATAATCCCTTCAGCACCCGTACGCCGGAGGAACCTCCCCCGGAAGGCGGCGCGGCGATTCTTCCCGCCACCTCCCCGGAGCGGGTGCTCAACAATCTCGAAGAATCCGTGGGCGCCAAGAGCATCCAGGATTTCCTGGACGTGTTCAGCGAAGATTTCATCTTCAGCCCCGATCCGAAGGACTCCCTGGCCTGGGAGCAGGATTACCGCGGACGCTGGACCAAGGAAAGTGAATCTGAATTCGCGTTCAATTTCTTCCAGCAGGCGCAGCAGGATTCCACATTCGAGGTGGAAATGGTGACCTGGAAACAGTCCGAGTATAATTCCGGCGAGCGCATATACACGTACTATTACAAGATCACCTACGGCGGGCAGACCATTCCGGCGGTGACCGTCCGAGGGATGGCATGGCTCTACTTCCGGGAGAATGCGGAAGGAAAATGGAGCATATATCTCTGGGCGGACCACAATGTGGGGAATTTCCCCACCAGCGGGGAGTTGCGGGCCCGGTTCAGTTGACGCCTTCGTCCATTCGGATGAATTCGCTGCCCCTGCGAAGGAAAAATGGCCCCGGTCGCTGGAGCTTGGCGGAGTCGAAACCGTCAGGGGAAACGGGTCTTCCTCCCGATAATGAACGATAATCAGTCCAGCCTCTCCATGACCGTGGGAGGGTGGCGATCCTTTTTACCGCATTCCGCCCCTTTCTTTTGAATTTTCTCCATCCCTCCGCATTTTTCTGTTGCGCGAATGGTGGGTTTTGGATACCATGTAAGTGAGCAACTCTGTGTGGCAGTAACGGTCTCACCCCGCGGTTCGTTTCAAAGGATGATTGCCATGTGCATCGGCCGTACCCGCGTCACCCGTAATATCGCTGTTCTCTTCATGGTCCTGCTTTTCTCCGGCTCGTGCATTTTCTCGCCGAAGCCCAGCGACGACGACCCGGTAAATATCGATCCGAAATGGGAGGAGCCCAAAACCCCCGAGAATGTGCTGAACAATCTGAAAAAGGCCTTCGAGCTGGATAATATAGAGTTTTATCGCAAATGCCTGCATGACAATTATTTCTATGTGAGCAAGTCGGATATCGACAGTCTCGCTATCCGGTGGAACAAGTCCGAGGATGTCCAGATTGTCGAAAATATCATGAAAGGCAGCAACAAGTTTATTTTTACCGCCCAGGAGAATGCGCAGTACGAAGAGTACGGCGAGAATTGTCCGAACATCCCGATGGGGGCGTTGCAGACGAACAAGCATCCCAACGAAATGTGGCTGGTAATCAATTACACCGTGGACATGGAGATATTCACCAAGAGCTACGGCGATATAAATGTACATCAGTTTATGGAATTCAAGTTCGTCAAGAAGGACAGCCTGTACTCCATCATCGAGTGGAACGATCTGACGAACCAGTAATTCTCCGGAGCGGCAGCTTGACCCCCAGCTTTTCCCGAAAAATCATCCCGATTCTCTCCATACTTCTGCCCCTTGCCGCCTTTCTGGCGGCAGGGGTGTCTTTGTACTTCTGGCAGCAGGCCCGTCCGACCGTCGCCCGTGAAGCCGGTGTGGAGCGTCCGCGTCCCCGTCACGAGGCGACTCCCGAGGAGTTCACCTCGGGGATGGACTCGATCCTGGTCGTATTCTTCGCCGATTACGGGGTCGGGAAAGCGGATATCAAGCGGCGTCAGGGCAGTATGGGCATACGGAACATGTTTACCGTGAATGTTCCGTCCACGACTTCTTTGACACTCATGCATCTGAAACTCGGCGATCTGGCCCGGAGCCGCGGGGGCCGGGTATTCCGGGGCGTTGAGGGCGCCGATGGCCAGTCGCTCGCCGTGACCCTGGGGGCGGGATCGCAGCCCACCGATGTCATCACCATGAAAAAGGTGCCGGGGCTGAAGGTGCATCAGGCGGTGATGGCGATTGTGATCGATGATGTGGGGCTGCGGGATACCGGGGATATCCGGGGACTTCTCGAACGCGATCTGACGCTCACCCTGTCCATTCTGCCGTTCCGGCGGTTTACCTCCGAAGCGGTGAAGCTCGCCCGCGAAACCGAAACGCCTTTTATCCTGCACATGCCCATGGAACCGAAGGGAACCGCCGAGAAACCCGGCGAGGGCGCGATCCTGGCCGGCGATCCGGACGCGGCGATTCGTCAGAAGCTCGCCCGGGCATTCTCCGTGGTGAAAGGGGCGGAGGGGGTGAACAACCACATGGGTTCGCGCGCCACCGAGGATCGCCGCGCCATGGAGTCGGTAGTTGGTTTCATGAACGAGAACGGGTATTTCGTGGTGGATTCGCGCACCTCGAACCATTCCGTGCTTTTCGATACCGCGCAGAAGAACCGGGTGAAATGCGCGGCGATGACCGGATATATAGATATCATCGGCGCGCGCGACAGTATCCGCTTACGGTTGAATCAACTGGCCGACGCCGCCGGGAAAGGCGGGCCGGTCATCGTGATCGGGCATGACCGGGAGTCCACCATCGATGTTCTCGAAAAAGAGCTTCCCCGTCTCGTCGCCCGCGGCATACGGCTTGTCCCGGTATCGGATGTCGTGCGGTAAAAAAGCGTAAGTTTCCCCCCGTGCATTCCACCGGGGACGCCTGCATTGGAAGCGTGGCCGTACCGGTGATTCGTGCGATTGGAATGATATGAGCTGATACAGGAAAAAGTTTCTGTCAGTTTACACCATTTCCATCATTCGAATCACCGGTTCGGTCGCGCTTTTTCCATTCGGGCGAGTCGCTCGCATTCCCGCTTGAACGGTGTCTGAAGTATCGGAGAATTTCCCCTTTTCCCGTCTTTTTTACATGATTTCGATCCAGTGACTTTGTCAACTCAATATCGTGGGGGTGAGTCTTTTCGATGTGCTGGCTTCGACAAGCTCAGCCAGCGGCGGGCCTCAGCCAGCGGACACTGAGCCTGCGGACACTGAGCTTGTCGAAGTGTCGAAGTGTCGAAGCGCAATCCACCCAATGCTATCCATTTGACAGCCCAATAGCAACGCCGGTTTCTTGTACGTTTGGAACCGGTCTCTTTCATCTCGCCGCGCTCTTCAGGGAACCACTGACCCGTTCCGGAGTCGCAAGGGGGAAACGGGAGCGGTGAGCCGTTTTTCCTCCGGGGCGATTCGAGGGATGCCTTGATTACCATCGCCGCCGCTGGTATATTATTACGGTAGCATCCCCACCCGGACCGGAAAGGCTGGATGATGTTCATATTCTATCGGTACGTGATACGCGAACATGTGGCTCCGTTTTTTCTCGCTTTCAGCGTGATCATGTTCGTTCTCGTTCTGAAACTCATGCTCGATCTCGCGGATGTGGTCATTTCCAAGAGCATCCCGCTCATGATCCTGGCAAAGCTGTTCGTGTACAACCTTGCCTGGATGGTGGCCCTGGTGGTACCCATGAGCGTGCTGGTTGCCTCGGTGATGGCGTTCGGCCGTCTGGGCTCCTCGGGAGAGATCGTGGCCATGAAGTCTGCGGGGATATCCATGTACCGTATCGTGGCGCCCCTGCTGCTGCTGGCCGCGCTGCTGACCGCCGGCATGATCTGGTTCAACAACGAGGTGCTTCCTCAGGCCAACTACCGCTCCCGCAATCTTCAGGCGGCGGTGGCGTTCTATCGTCCCACGCTCTCGCTGAAGAACCGTGAAGGACAGTTCGTCAGCGATATTCCGGATGTCACCGTACGGGTGGAGTCGATCAATTACAAAACGGACGATCTCTACGGCATCACCCTGTTTCGTAACTCGAACGGGATATACCAGGATATCATCACCGCCAAATCCGGACGGTTCATCACCGACGAGGCCAACAACCGCATGGTTTTGGCCCTGGTGGACGGCCAGATTCATCATTTCAACCCGGAACAGCCGGTACGGTATGTGTGGAGCGATTATCACCAGTTTTTCCAGAATTATACCATCAACCTGGGGTTTGAAGCGAATTATCAGGCTCCCCTCAGCGACCGCACCATGTCCAGCCGGCAGTTGAACGATAACATCGGGCAGGAGCGCGCCGCAATCGCCGGACTGGAGACGGATGTGAGACGGCTGCCCGCCGACCGGCCCGGTTATGCGGATCAGGTGAAACGGCTCCATGAGGAAATCGACTCGCGCGAGCGGACCATCTCCAAGTACAAGGTGGAGATTCACAAGAAGTATTCCATTCCCTTCGCTTCGATGATCTTCGTGCTGCTCGGAGCCTCGCTCGGCATTCTGGTCCGACGGTCGGGAGCGTCCATCGGCATCGGCCTTTCCATCGGGTTCTTCACCCTTTATTATCTGGCGCTCATCGGCGGAGAGAGCGCGGGGGACCGTATGCTCATCGCCCCCTGGATAGGCATGTGGGCGCCCAATATCGTCCTGGGCGCGCTGGGAATTTACATGCTCGTCTACGCCGCGAGGAGATAACGTGCGCATTCTGTCCCGATACATTCTCCGGGAATTCATCTCGTATCTCGGGTACTCGCTCCTGGCGTTCGCCGCAGTGTTCATTCTCATCGACATGGTGGACCGTCTGAATTATTTCATCGACGGCAGGGTGGGAATACGGATCATCTTCTACTACTACCTGTTTTTCCTGCCCTACATCATGACCATGGTCGTTCCGGTGGCCATGCTCCTCGCTACCATGTTCAGTCTCGGGCGGCTGGTGGGGGATAACGAGATAACCGCGATGAAAGCCTCAGGGGTCAGCCTGTACCGCATCGTGTTCCCGATCTATGTGTTCTCGCTGTTCGTGGGATTGGGAGTCATGCTGTTTTCGGAACTGGTGGTGCCGAAGACCAATCTCCAGTACCAGCAGATATGGGAATTCGTGAAGACGCGCAAGAACGAGAT
Source organism: uncultured bacterium (assembly GCA_964426865.1). Taxonomy (GTDB): domain Bacteria; phylum Latescibacterota; class Latescibacteria; order Latescibacterales; family Latescibacteraceae; genus JAWLHT01. Next base: position 2,086 of record CAYRTQ010000243.1, on the reverse strand, counting down.
AAAGGACGCGGGCGGCAATATTACCCCGAGGACGACCTTTTCTTTCTCCATCTTCTCCAACCGTGAGCGCGACCGTGACAATGTATTCATGATGAACGGCGACGGGCGCATGATCTATTCCCGGTACTACCACGCCCGCACCCAGACCGCGGAAGGAGTGTTCATTGTCGCGCCCTCGGTGGACAAGGGAAAGAAAAGCGATGCCGTGGGATACCCGATCTCCCGGCTGACCTCCCGCATCGATGCGGATTCGATGGTGTATGTTAACGGTGCATGGGAACTCCGCAACGTGACCGAGCGGACATTCCTGAGCGAGGGGGTGAAGCTTGTCCGGAGCCAGTCGATGCCCGCCGCTTTCATCAATCGCAAACCGGCGGATTTCGCGGAGATCAATCTCAAGCCCGAATCCATGAACTTCCTGCAGCTCCGCAGTTATATCCACGGTATACGGGACAGGGGAGGCGATGCTTCCGAATGGCTGGTGGACATGTATATGAAAATCTCCTTCCCCTTCATATCGTTTGTCATCGTGTTCTTCGGGGCGCCCATGGTCGCGGGATCGATGGGGCGGGGGAAAGCCGCGTCATTCGGCATTGCGCTCATGATCAGCTTCGTCTTTTACGCCTTCATCAATGCTTTCCAGGTGCTGGGGCGCACCGGGACGGTCAATCCGCTGCTGGCGGCATGGATATCCAACGGGATATTTTTCGTCATCGGGATATTCATGCACGTGCGGGCGAGCAAGTAGGTCCGGGGAAATTCGGAGCTTCCCGTCACCGGTACAGGCGCACCCCGGTTTCCTTCGCCACGCGCTCTATGTACGCTTTCGCTTCCGGGTATTCATCGTCGGCGATGTGTTCGGGTTCGAGCGCCCGGGGCCAGGCCAGACGGCTCATGCGGGCGAGGTAGGCGCGGTAGTCCAGCACTCCCTTTCCGGGACAGACTTCCTGAACGAGCACGGTCTGACGGTCGGGGATGATGTAGGTGTCCTTGGCGTGGCAGCCCATGATGTTCTCCCCGAGAAGATCGAAACATTCGTGGATAAGTTCCGTGGTGTGGTAGTAATTATGGAGGGAAACCATGTTGGCCGGGTCGAGATTGACCCGGACCCGCTCGTTTCCCAATTCCTCCATGAGCCGTAGATGAGCGCGGGGACCGTCGATGATGGTGGTGACCTGGGCTTCCATTCCGATCACCGCTTTCATTCCCGCGGTGTCGCGGATCACCTGGCGGATGCTCTTGACCAGGAGATTCCAGGTGGCGGAGCTCCAGTTGTCCGGGTGGACGTTGATGAGATATCGGGGATCGCGGCAGCCCGCCACGGTGCCCACCATGGGGCATCCCACGCTTTCGGCCACTTCCAGGCAGTGGGCGAGACCGGCGAGGTTCTTTTTCCGCTTTTCCTCGTCGGGGGTGATCAGGTTGGTGTATCCGCCGACCTCGTAGATCACCACGTCCAGTTTCCGGCAGATGGCCTTGATTTCCGCACGCTCGGCGGGAGTCATGGAATGCCAGGGTTCCCCGACGTTGCCGCCGGGGTGCCGGGCTCCCTTGATCGCGGTATACCCGGCTTCCTTTACCCGACGGATCATGTCTACCGGGCTTTCGTTCCCGATGCGGCGGATGTTGATCGCCTGGCGGATCGGGGTGGAACCGGGAGCGGGGTTCACGGCGGATCGTTCTTTCGCTCCGGTGGAAGAAACGCCGGAAATTCCGGAACTGAGGATGCCGAGTGTGGCGAGAGCGGTTCTGCGGGTCAGACGGCGGGACATGGTTTCCTCCGGAGGAAGGCGGGGTTGGAAGGTTTTTTGGTTTTCTGCGGTTTTCTGTGTGTAAACGGTACTGATGCGGTATTCGCCATATCCAGCAATGAAGCCGGTATGGGCGGTGCGGTTTAGAGCCTATCCATAAATAAAGAAATCGTATAATTCGTGAGATCCCGGCCCCCTAACCCTCGATCCCTTGCCGCTTCGCGGGAACTGCGTTTACCCCCGGAGGGGGCAAGGGAAGTCGCAGTGCTCCATGCTTTTCCTGCCCCCTCCGGGGGAAGGTGGCCCGGAGGGCCGGTAGGGGGCTGCTTTCCCGG
>CAYRTQ010000242.1:0-7118 GCA_964426865.1 uncultured bacterium | reverse complement strand
TCCTTGCGGGAGGCTTTGGGGAGGACGGCGGTCTTACGGTCCATGCTGTCCATCATGAGCGGATATCCGAACCGGTCCAGACGGCACCGGGTCTGGATGTAATCGTACTGTTTGGCGTACATGTCGCGCGCCCAGTCCTCGCCGGTGTGTTCGATGACCATGGCCGCGCCGATGAGCACGAACGCCTGCGCCCAGAAGATTTTCGTCAGCCCCCACCGGTTTTCGTTCACATCCTCGCAGTCGTTGAACACGCCGCCGTAGACATCGTCGATGCTCACCTCGACATGACGTCGGAAGATGTTCGCGGCCCGGTCGAAAAGCGCCCGGTCTTTGCGACGCACCGCCTCGTACATGATCATCCAGGTGGCCTCGGTGGCGTGTCCGCACCCGGCGAGTTTTGCGCATTTCTCGAACTCACCGGAAGCCAGGGTGTTGTCATGGTTGATTTCGAGATTGAGCAACTGGAATTCGGGGTTCATGTGGGAGGTCATGATCGCTTCCATGCAGCGGTCCACGATCTTCTCCAGTTCCGGGTCGGGCGATTTCTGGAGCCAGTTCGTGCCGAACCACATGAAGAGCATCCAGTACCACAGGTTTCTCGCGCCGGGGAAAGGGGTCGAGGAGTCCTTGAAATCCGGACGGTCGTAGTGGGCGAGGCATTTGAGCATGGTGTCCTTCGCCAGACCGGCGATCTTTTGGTCTCCGGTGGCGCGGGAGTATTCGGCCAGCCCTTCCGCGATGTAGCAATCTCCGGGAAGGCTTCCCTCGGGATTCAGAACCTTGCCGTCGCGCGCCCAGGAAGAGGGCCAGAAATTCGTTCCACCCGGCTTGTCCTTCATGATGAAATCGATGGAGCGTCTGGCGTAATCCAGGCATTTCTTGTCTTTCACCAGGCCGTGGTTGTACATGAAGGAATAGCACCAGATGCCCCGTCCCTCGGTGGATGCGCCCTTGTTTTCGTTGAACCGGGAGCCGTCGTGGCTCACCCCGCACATGAATCCGCCATACTGGGTGTCCACCACGTTCTTGTCGAAGAAAGTCACGAATTCATCGAGTTCGCTTCGGAACTGGTTGCGCACTGCCTCGATGGTCAGCTTCCCGATTCTGCCGTTGCCCGCGCTTTTCGACCGTACCGCGGGAGCCGCAAATGCCGAGGGCGCGCCGGTCAAACCCGCCAACGCCGCCGTTCCTCCCGCTGCCTCCAGAAATGCCCGCCGTTTCATGAGTGTTCTCCCTTGCCATGAAAAGAATATCAGATTTTCGATGATTTCTCCGCTTTCAATCAGAATGATATAACGTACTTTATTTCCCGAATCAAGGGAAAAACGCGGGGTGAGGCGGCGGGGGAGGGGAGCGCGGGGGAAAATCGGTTTGACCGGCCAACATAGCAGGATACTGACGGCGCAACCGGGAATAATTCCAGGCAGGGCGATAAGTCGCTTGCGAAAAAGCCGTCATTCATATACACTATAAAATCAATGCCATGCGGGTGATGCAAATCATCCCGCCCCCGTGTGGGTGACCATCCGAACCCGGCTCCCTCGTTTCCATATTTACGGAGAATTCCGATGTCCGTCATGCCGCTCTTGACCATATTGTACGGTCTGTTTTCCGCATCTCTCTCCGCCGATACCCTGGCCGTTCCGGACCCCTCCCTTTCCGCCGTCCTCTACTCCCGCGCGCCGGAGGTGCTTCCCGGCGTCCTTCCCGGGATGCAAAGCGCGGATTACTGGATTTCGCGCATGAAAAGCCCTGATGCGGTCATCCTTTCTCCGGACCGTATCGAGGCCATGAATCGTCGTTTCGAGGAGAAAATGCGCGCTCCCGATCCGTTCCGGGATGCCGCCCCGGAGCGGAAGGCCATTCTCTACCCGCTCGACGCCCGCAAGAAGCCGCTGGAACGTGTCGGACGGGTGCTTTCCATCCCGGATATCGGGACCATGCGTCCGGAAGCGATCGCCGACACCATACGCGATGTCATCCAAAGGGAAACCGCTTTCCTGCGGAGCATCCCGTTCGGCAACATGTACGCGGTGGAATACAGTCCCCGGGAGATCGATGCGTTCGAGCGGGAAACGGCGCTCGACCGGGTTCCCGACCGTCCGGAAGTCCTCGCCGCGGTCACCGTGCGCACCGCCCGTATCCGCCTCCTTCCCACCGATCCGGAACTGCATCCCGGAGTGAAGGATAACCGGACCGTGCGAGCCTGGGACATGTGGAATCTGGGCGTGCTCCGCGCCGGTCGTCCGGTGTGGCTGCTTCACCGGTCGCTCAGTGGGGCGTTCCTTTTCGCGCTTTCGGACGAGGGATACGGGTGGGTGCGCCCGGAGGACGTGGCGCTGGCCTCTCCCCGTGACATCCGTCGTCTGAGCGAACCGGAGCATTTCCTGGTCTGCACCGGGGACCGGGTCGCCTTTTACGCGGATGATAGCTGCCGGTTCGTTTCCGGCTGGCTGCGTATGGGGGACCGGGTTCCCCTGGCGCGGGAAGGCGGCTCCCGAACCATCCTCGTCCCCCTGCGCCGCAACGACGGCCGACTTGTCATCGAAAAAGCACGGCTCGCGGCGGATGCCGATGTCCACGCCGGATATCTTCCCTATACGCGGAGGAACGTGGTGGAAACCGCGTTCAAGCTCCTCGGAAATTCCTATGACTGGACCGGCGCGTGGCTCGGACGCAGCCACGAGACCACCTGGCGGGATATCTTCGCGTGTTTCGGTTTTCGCCTTCCCTGTCAGGGCGAGCTGTTCACCCATTACGGCTCCGATGGTGAAGTGCTCCCGGTGACCATGCCGAAAGAGGAGAAAAACCGCCGCATTCTCGCCCGTGAGCCATTCATGACCCTGATGATTTCCTGGGAGCACGTGCAGCTCATCCTCGGAGAGAACGCGGGCGTTCCCATCGTGTTCGACAACCACGGGTATGACTACACGGATTCCGCAGGGACGCTTCGGGAGATCAAACGCACCTGCGTGGGAGATACCCGCCAGCCCTGGTACTTCTACGATCATCCGGTGACATTCCTGGAACTGAAATAGCGCCTTGTCAAATTGATAGTATTGGGTAAACATTTTCCAGGGTGCTGGCTTCGACACGCTCAGCCAGCGGCGGGCGCTGAGCCTGTCGAAGTGTCAAGGCGTAATCTACCCGATATGGCAAGGCAATTGCGCTCCGGAAAGAGAAACGTATCGAAACCAACTGCCTGTTACTGAACGCTTTCCCGTGAGAATACCTCTCCCCGGAGCACACGGGGCCAGAGGAAATAGTACACCACCTGTGGAGGATGTATGAGACGGTTGCAATGCGCCATCGCTTTCTTCCTGATCGGCATGGTCTGCTCCATCGGACCGGCCGCATCCGAACCGCTTCCGAAAACGAGTCCTGAAAAGGTTGGGCTCTCCGCCGACCGCCTGGCCCGTATCGACCGCGCCCTGAAAAGCTGGGTGGATCAGGGAAAAATGCCCGGCGCGGTAACCCTCGTTGCGCGTCACGGCAAGATTGCCCATGTCGGCGTATACGGCAGCCGCGACCGTGAGGCCGGGTCCCCCATGCGCGAAGACGCCATCTTCGCCATCATGTCCATGACCAAACCCATCACCAGCCTCGCCGTGCTCATGCTCTTCGAGGAGGGGAAGTTCCTGCTTACCGATCCGGTGTCGAAATATATCCCCGAGTTCGCGGACATGCGGGTGATCGATCCATCCGCCGCCAATACCGGGGGGATGGAAAATCCCCCGACCGTACCGGCGGTCCGCCCCATAACCGTCGCGCACCTCCTCCTGCACACCGCGGGGCTGAGCTATGGTTCCGGGGCTCACGCCGGAGCCTACCGCAAGGCCGGAATACAGGAACTCCAGGCTCCCGGGCACACCTGCAAGGAAATGACCCTGGCCATAGCGAAGCTTCCGCTCCTCTTCCAGCCGGGCGATAGTTATACCTACAGCCTCTCGGACGATGTGCTCGGGTATTTTGTCGAGGTGATCTCGGGCATGCCGTTCGACCGGTTTGTCGAGGAACGTATTCTCAAACCGCTCGACATGCGGGATACCTCGTTCTATGTGCCCGAAGGGAAGAAGAATCGTCTCGCGGCGCTCTACCGGGCCTCGGAAAAAGGCCTGGAAAAGTTTCCGCCGAGCAAGAAGGACCTGTCGCGTCCCCCGGAACAGCGCTTTTTCTCCGGCGGCGGCGGTCTCTATTCCACGGTCCACGATTACGCGCGGTTCTGCCAGATGCTGCTCAATGGCGGAGAGCTGGACGGGGTGCGTCTGGTGAGCCGCAAGACCGTGGAGATGATGAGCGCCAACGGGGTCGGGGACATCGAACCGGGTCTCCGGGAAGGTGGCGACAAGTGGGGATTGGGCGGCGTGAGCGTCCGCACGAAACTCATCTATGACGCGGCGATTCTGTCTCCGGGAACCTACATGAAAACCGGGGCTTTCACCACGGTTTTCTGGATCGATCCCACCGAGGACATGTTCGCGATATTTCTCACCCAGATCCAACCGCTGGACTGGGACATGCAGCACCTGTACATGGTGCTGGCGACCCAGGCGGTGGCGGATGGACGGAGCGGTTCGGCTGGCGCGCGGTGAAAGAACGTTTCGGGTAAGGCTCAAGAAGAATATACACGCTCAAAGAGGAGCATTCTTCGTACCGCTTTGCGTTGGCTCCCGACCTGTTTTTGAGCAGTTTTCCTTTCCCTCTCGCCCGCGCGTCATTTCGCGTGGGAGAGAGGGCGGGGAGAGAGGGCAGGCTGTGGCGGGGGTGGGAACAATCAGGAGGTTGATTTCCGCATGCTCATTCCCGCCGCGAGGAGATTCACCGCTGTCAGCCATCCGAGCGCCGGGTACATCCCGAGCACCGGTATCACCAGCGCGGCGGTGAGGATCGCTCCGACCGCCGCTCCCGCCATGTCGAGGCCGTAGACCGCGCCGATGCCCGCCACGGTGCGGGATTGACGGTAGAGGGAATCGGCGATGGGGAACAGCCATCCCCCGAGCAGGCCGGTGAGGGCGGTCAGAAGGATGAATCCCGTTTCCATGGCGATGCCCCGGGAGAGCCCGTGATCCCCGAGAAGAAGGACCGCTCTCCAGAACGCCGCGATCAGCGCGATTCCCCCCTGCACCATCGCCAGCCGCGACATGGAGGGAACGGCGCGTTCCACCTGCCGCACGCCATGCAATCCTCCCGCCGCAAGACCCGCCATGTACGATCCGGTGAGGAGCGCGATACGGCTGTAGAGGAACCCGAAAAAGGACTGGTAGGCCAGGATGGCGAGCACCTGAAGGGATATCTGGGTCAGCCCCGCGGCAAGTACGGCGGAAGTCACCGTCCGTTGGCGCGCCCCCCGTCCCGGAATCAGTCCCGGAAGCAGGAGGAGGACAGTGACGCCGCCCATGAGCAGCGGAAGCCTGCCTTCTTGGGAAAGGGCGTCCAGCCCCCGGGTGATGCGGGAACGGTCAAGGCTCCCCTGGAGCAGGGTGCGCCGGAAATATCCCGAGGGCCGGGTATCCGTGTTGATTTCCGGGGGACGGCTCTGGTTGAGGGATTCGCGCAGGAACGCCATGCGCTCCGGAGACATGGTGTAGCGCAGGAAGTAGTCGCGAACATAGGCGGTCTCGATGCCGAACGCCGCACGATTGCTCTCCATCCGTTCCCAGGTGAGGGAATCGAATCGTCCGGGCTCCGTCGAGGCCAGGAAACGGACCTCGATTCCGGGCAGCAACGCCACCGAGGGGAATGCGCTTCGCAGGGTGGCCCGCACCGAGGCCAGGGAAAACGCCATATCCGGAGAAATGAAGTCCTCCGCCGCGGGCAGGGAGAATCCGAATACGCCGCCGGGTTCCAGCCGTGAGGCCGCCAATCGGAAGAATTCCCGGGTATAGTACCGGTTGGATGTCCCGGAAAGTGGCGCGGGCATGCTCATCACAATGACATCGTACCGCTCTCCGGTCCGTTCCAGGAACGCCCGTCCATCCATCGCCACGGTTCTCACCCGCGCGTCGTTTTCCCCGTGGTTTTTCAGATACCGTCCGGCCAGCGCGAACACCCCCGGATCCAGTTCCACCGCGGTCACCCGCGCCACTGTCCGGTATTTGAGTATTTCTCCGATCACGCCGCCGGGGCCGCCTCCCAGCGCCAGCACTCTTCGCGGTTCACGCGCTGTAAGCATGGGGAAATGGACGATATACTCGCTCGCTTCCGGGTTCGGGACGCTGAACAGGACCGAGGCATCGGAATAGAAGGTGACCTGTCCGCAGCTCCGGGTCACCCGCAGACGGCTGAATCTGGTCTCTTCCTGCGCCACGAGTTGCTGCCCGCGGTAGAAATAACCGTCGGCACGAAAATCGAGCGTAATTGCCCCCGTCAGCAGGAGCGACGCCGGAGCGAGCGCGGTCAGGACACGGAGCGATCCGGATCGCAGCGCCCAGACCGTGGAAACCGCGAAGGCCGCGAGGGGAACGAGGAGTGCGATGTGACGGTTGGAGAGAAATCCGGCCAGAACGAGGCTGGACAGGATTCCCGCGATGGCCGCGCCGAACGCTTCCAGCGTGTACGCCGATCCCGCGGAAGGGTGTTTCCCACGTTCCAGAGATTTCGCCCCGAGCCCGAAGAGAAACCCGCCCAGCAGGTTGAACGGCAGCATGGTCACTGACGCGGTCAGGAACTGGATATCGTAGGGCGCCGATTCACCCGGAACCAGTTGAAACAGGAAGGGCGCGCTCCCGGTGAGCGCCACGCCCAGATACCCGAGAACACCGTAGAGGGGCAGAATCGCATGGAACCACCGCTCCGGATGGGCGATGCGACGGGCCGCTCCGCCGGACAGGCCGCTTCCCGCCGCGGTCCAGAGCATCCAGAACAGCAGCGCCGCTCCGATGGTCAGTTCCCCGCCCCGGAACGTGGAGAGAATCTCCCGGAGAAAAGCCGCCTGCGCCAGCATTCCCAGCGCGCCAAGGATGAGAACGGATGGACGCATGCAAATGTACCCTGCCATTACGGGGAGAGGATCACGGCTGTCATGAGCGTTATACGGATCGAGAAAGAAAGATGGGTATTTTCTCCCGCCGCGTCAACCCTGATTTCCCGCGCCCCGGACCTTCTTGCCGATGACCGGT
>CAYRTQ010000241.1:0-7130 GCA_964426865.1 uncultured bacterium | reverse complement strand
CCATGGATGGCGAGGTGTATTTTGTCCTCGGCAAAAATATCCGCAAGCTGCCGGTCGGCACCGCCTACATGATTCCGCCCAATGACAATGTGCCGCACGAGAATATCAACGTTTCCGAAAAGCCCATCAAGTTCTTTTACTTCGCCCGGTTCAACGATCACGAACCACGGAAATAACGCGTTGTTTCACAATGAGGAGAATCACTCGTGAAGAATGTTGGAAAAACCGCCGCGGTCATGCTGTTCTGCGCCACGGCGCTGACCATGACCGCCGCCGCCGAACTCTACAACCGCGCCCCCGATGTGCTGCCGGGAATGGCTCCCGAACTGAACACCGCCGATTACTGGATCGCGAAGATGAAAGCCCCGGATGCGGTCATCCTGACCCCCGCCGCCATTCGTAAAATGAACGAGTCCTACGCGCAGCGCATGAAGGCCGCCGACCCGTTCCAGGGAGCGGACAAGGACCGGGTTCCCAACCCGGACGATCTGGGACGCTGGCCCGGACGGTACGTTTCCCTTCCGGACCTGTCCGCCATGACCCCGGCCAAGGTGGCGGAGGTCACCCGCGAGGAAGTGACGAAAGATGTAAATTTCATGCGTGGAAAATACTCCCGGAGCGTCGTGGGCATGAAGAATGTCGAGTTCCAGGAATTCGGGAACATGCTCGGTCTCAAGTACGCCGACTGGGAAATTGACCGTTTCGAGAAGGAAATGGCGCTGGATCTCATCGGCAGCGGGGTCACTCCGCGGGATGCGATCACCGTTCGCGACGCCCGTCTGCGGATCGTCCCCACGTTCACTCCCGAGCAGGTCGGACTCATGGAGAGCGGCAAAGCCCGCTGGGATGTCTGGAACGTGAATGCGGTTCGTATCGGAAGCCCGGTCAGTGTCCTGCACAGCAGCCGGTCCGGCGGATATGTGTACGTGCAGTCTCCCGAGGGATACGGCTGGATACGGTCGGAGGATATCGCTTTCGCCACGAAAGCGGAAATTCAGAAATTCTCCCGTCCCGCGGACTTCGTGGTCTGCACCGGCGACCGCGTTCCCTTCTGCACCGGTTCCGATTGCCGTGTCGCTTCCGGGTGGCTCCGCATGGGCGATGTCCTTCCGCTCGTGTCGAAAGCCAATCCCCGGCTGGTGAACGTCCCCGTTCGTAAGATGAACGGCAAGCTCGCGCTGGAGCAGGCCTGGCTGGCGAAGGACGCCGATGTGAGTGTCGGATGGAAACCTTACACCCGTCGCAACGTCGCGACCATCGCGTTCAAGCTGCTCGGGAATCCCTATGACTGGGCCATGGGCTGGTACGGCCGCAACCACGAAACCACGGTACGGGATATCTTCCGGTGCTTCGGGTTTGAACTGCCGTTCAACGCCGAACTCTTCACCTTCTATTCTGATAACAACAAGCGCGTGGTCCGTCCCGCGGAAGGCAAGGCGGAGCAACTCAAGGCCATCAGCTCCACCGAGCCTTTCCTGACCGCCTACACCTGCGGCGGCGGCCATTGCAGCCTGTATATCGGCGAATACAACGGCCAACCGGTGGCGCTGGACACCAACGGCTACGGATACGACAAGGACGGCGTCCGGTATGAAATCCGCCGCTGGACGGTAACCGACACGACCATTCCGGAATATTTGCTGAAAACCAATTTCACCTTCTGCGAACTGAAGTAATTTCCTCGAAACGTCCCCCTCTCCCTCACGCCGGAGAGGGGAACGTTTCACTCTGAACCGGACTTCCATTCTCATCGGGGAACAGGAATATGACCTCACGCGAGCGTATCGTTGCCGCGCTGAACCATGTGCAGCCGGACCGGACGCCGGTGGATTTCGGCGCCACCGTGGTTTCCGGAATCGCATCGAATCTCATGCCGAAACTGCGGGTGGCGCTCGGTCTGGACGACCGGGAGAAGCCCGCCACGGTATTCGAGCCCATCCAGATGCTGGGCATGGTGGATGATGATCTCCGTCGGGCGCTCCACGGCGACTGCGTCGGTATTTTCGGCACCTCCAACCGTTTCGGGTTCAAAAACGCGGACTGGAAGGAATGGACTCTCTTCGATGGCGCCACCGTGCTCGTCCCCGGAAAATTCAATACCGTTCCTGACGAAAACGGCGACATCAACCAGTATCCCGGCGGGGATGCCTCTCTTCCGCCCAGTTCCCGTATGCCGAAAGATGGGCTGTATTTCGACGCCATCGTTCGCCAACAGCCACTCGACGAGGACGCGCTGAATCCCGCCGACAATCTGGAGGAGTTCGGCCCCATTCCCGAATCCGAACTGGAACACTTCCGCCGGAGCGCCGAATACCTCCACGCCAACACCGATTGCGCGGTGATTCTCGCCATGCCGGGCGCGGCCCTGGGGAACGTGGCCGCCATTCCGGCCCCTTGGATCAAGGAGCCGAAAGGCATTCGCGACACCGAGGAATGGTACATCTCCCACGCCATCCGCCGCGATTACGTTTATGAGGTGTACGATCGTCAGACCGATATAAGCATGGAGAACCTGAAACGGGTATACGAGGCGGTGGGAAACAACATTGAAATCCTCTACCTGAGCGGCTCCGATTACGGCACCCAGCGCGGCCCGCTCTTCTCGCCCGACATGTTCCGCGATCTCTACAAGCCCTTTTTCGCCCGGATGTGCGGCTGGATTCACGCCAACACCAACTGGAAGGTGATGATCCATTCCTGCGGCGGAAACCGCCCCCTCATGAACGACATTATCGATGCCGGAATCGACATCTTCAACCCCGTCCAGTGCTCCGCCGAGGGCATGGAACCAAACGCGCTCAAACGGGACTTCGGCGACCGTATCACCTTCTGGGGCGGCGGTGTGGACACCCAGCGGACGCTTCCCTTCGGGACTCCGGAAGAAGTCTACGCCGAAGTCAGCGAAAGAATACGGATTTTTAATCGCGGCGGCGGGTTTGTGTTCAACACCATTCACAATATTCAGGCGAATACGCCGATTCCGAATGTGCTGGCGATGCTGAAGGCGGTGGAGGATTCGTATGGAGAGGAGGACGTATGTCGAAATCCGAAATGAGAGCCTGTGCGGAGAAGCTCGAAAGCTTCCGTGATGAGATTAACATTCTGATGAATTTTATTGACGACCGGTGTGTCGTTTCAGGTCAGGATAAAACCTGCGCTCAAGAGATGCTCACAAAATTGAAAACCCGACTCAATAGTGAGTATCGACGTATTTCCACAATCAAGGGACATGATGACTTGAATGATATTGAGCAGGCGTACTACGCTCCCGCAGTTCACCAAGCCAGTGCCAGTATTCGGGTAAAGACTAACTCCACACCAGGGCCGTCTTGGGTTTCAGACCTCTACGATGCACGCACAGATATCACTCATCTGTTGGATCAGCTCTATAAACAAATTGGGATGCACGAACAGTAATCGCATACTTAACGGACGGGCGAAACGCGCAGATGTGCTTCGCGCTGCTACTTATACCTTGGACGTTAGCAGACAAAGGTTAACAACATGTCATCTCTACGAGTGCATTTATTTAAAAACGGTCGATCTGATTTTTTGGAGTTGCTCACCGAAAAACAGGTTGAATTCGATTATCTACCACTTGCTCCCGACGCAATCAGAAATGCCGGGGAAGTCATCGAAATCATCAACGCAGTAAAAGCTCTCTCTCCGTTTGGTGCACTCGCTTTCGTTCTGGTCACTTGGTTGCATGGTCGTGCTTCAAGAAAAGTCATAGTACAGGCAAAAGAAAATACTGTTATCTATCTTGAAGGGTATTCTGTCGATGAGGTTTCAAGAATTCTTGAAAGTGCTTCTTCGGTGACTGTAATTCAAACCACGCAAGACGAAAAATGAATCTCTACCACTGCTTTGCTCAGACTCCAATAATTATTGGATATCCATGAAAGCATTCCTCAAAACCCTTGAGGCTGTATTTATCTGTGCCGCCGTCTGTTCCCCGGTATTCGCCGCCGCTCCCACGACCTGAGAGGCTCCGTACGTTTCATCTCCCCTCGTGATCGACGGCAAGCTCACCGACTCCGTCTGGCAAACCGCCCGGTTCTGCGAGAGCACCGGCCCGGAAAAGGCATTCACTATTATCAGAATTATCATTATATAAGAAGGTCTCCCATGACTTCCAAACAACGCGTCAACGCCGTTCTTCGCGGCGACATCCCCGACAAGGTTCCCTGGGGCGAGTGGGCGGTGGATTTCGATACCGTCGAAAAGATCATCGGCCGTGAGACCTTCTATCGTGCCAAGGCCAAATCCCAGTTCGCCTTCTGGGAGGGACGGCGGGACGAGGTGGTGCAGAGCTGGAAGGAAGACGCCATTGCGTTTTTCCGCAAGATGGACTGCTTCGACATCATCAATATTGCCGCGATGGCCTCCAGTGTCGCGCCGCAGAAGGATTTTCCGTTCGAGAAGCCGAGGAGCATCGGGGAGAACACCTGGGAGTTCCGCGACGGCACGGTCGTCAAGTATTCCGATGTGACCGCAGATATCACCAAGGTGCACAATCCCAACGTGGGGAAACGGGAGTATACGCCGTCGGATTTCGAGCGGGAGCCGGAGATCGTTCCCCCGGACGAAAGCTGTTTCGAGGTGGTTGACGCGCTTATCGCCGAATTCGGCGCGGAACGGTTTATGATGGGGCCCTCGGGAAGCGAGGTGGGGATCTATCTTCTCGACGGCAATATCGAGGAAGGCGGCGAGGGGTTCGTTTATGGCCTCATGCAGTATCTGGACAACCCGGAGACCGTCCGAGCCGCCATACGGCACGAGGTGGCGAAAAGCAATCTCCTGGACCGGTATTTCGTGCGGCCCGGCCAGGACGCGGTGGGCTGGGGCCAGGACTTTTCCAGCACACGGGGGCCGTTCATCTCGCCGGACATGTTCCGGGAGTTCAATCTCCCCGCTATCCGGGCGCGGGTGAAGAACATCCATGAGCAATACCGTATCCCGGTGATGAAACACGCCTGCGGGAACAATACCCTGCTGCTGGACATGTTCGTGGAGGCCGGATACGACGCCTATCAGTCCATCCAGAAGAGCGCGGGGATGGACCTTGCCCGTATCAAGGCGGATTACGGCGCAAATTTCGCCGCTTGGGGCGGCATTCCGGTGGAATATCTGGTTTCCGGGACGATGGAGGATGTACGAAAAGAAGTGCGGCACGCCATGGAATCATACAAGCCGGGCGGGCGGTACATTTTCGGCTCCACCCATTCCATCGCGGTGGGGACGAAATACGACAATTTCATGGCTATGGCGGACGAATTCGAGCGGCTTCGGAACTATTGAGCAGAAGCATCCGGACGGAAATGAAACGGGGCGTTTTTCAACGCCCCGTTTCGCTTGTCATGCCGAAATCACCGCACCAAGTTTCGTTCAATACACATCACTCCGCTTTGGCCAGTATCGGCGACCAGGAAGGGTAATCGTCCAGTCCGGGGCTATTCGTGATATTCACCACGTTGGTGCCGTCGATATTCATGGTGAAGATATCCTGGACGTTCTTGGGATCGCCGTAGTACATGGTGAAGGCGATCTTCTTGCCATCCGGGGACCATGCGGGATGGAATTTGCTGTTGGTGTCCTTTGTCAATTGCTGTACTCCGGAGCCGTCGGCATTCATGATCATGACCTGGTTCGCGGGCGCCTTGCCGCCGATGTAGACGAGCTTCGCGCTGTCCGGGGACCATGCGGGCGAGCTGGCGTACACGTTTTCCTGGGTGATGCGGGTCGGTTGGGAACCATCGGCGTTCATCATCCAGATTTCACTCATCTCCTTGCCCTGGACGCAGTATGCGATTTTCTTTCCGTCCGGGGACCATGCGGGTTCATCCTCGTTCCACCCGCCCTCGGTCAGACGGAAGGCGGCAACCGTGGTATCCGCGGGAACGACCCACAGATCATAATACCCGTCACGCATGGACTGGCAGACAATGTTTTTTGCATCGGGGGACCAGCTCAGATGCCAACTGACCGCGCCGGTTTTCGTTATCTGGATTGCATCCAGACCGAACATGCCCACCGAGTCCTGCGGGGCCACCAGGTATATCTGAAAACGCGAGCGGACTTCCCTGTTGGATGAAAAGGCAATTAATTTGCCGTCCGGAGACCAGGAGGGGAAACGGCTCCATCCCTGGCTCTGGGTCAGCCTGACCGGGTGGGAGCCGTCCTCGTTCATGGTATAGATATCGAAATTTCCGCCACGGGTGGATTCAAAGGCAATCTTCATGGTGGGCTGCCCGGCGGAAGCGCCCTTATTCCCTCCCGCGCTCTTCTCCCCTTTTCCGCAGGATACGGCGAATAGCATCAATGCCAGTACAATGAGCAGACCCCAGGTCTTACCGCCCATGAATTCCTCCTTTACCAAGGATACCTCGGATAATTGAACGCATCTTCCACCGCTTTTGACATGGGGAATTTTCCCATGCCGGTTCCAACGGAGCAGGCTGTACGCTTCGTCACGGCTCCCGGCTCCGGGAATATTCCCGATACGGTGAAGAACAAGGAGTGTCCCGGAAAACGAAGAATATACGCATTCCGCTCCATCCGCACTACTCTAAAAGTATAAATTTCTCCTGCTTTTTCACCGGAGAACACATATATTTTCAAAACCTGTCGGGAATACCATAATTCATGCCTCCCAAAGAAAGGAGTACGCGCACCGTGTCTGCACGATCCGCCACCGCACTGCTTCTCATGGTCTTCTGTTGCGCCCTGTCCGCCCCGGCGCTGGAACGCCCGGATATGGAATTCAAGATATTCCAGTTCCCGCCGAACATGATCCCCTCCATCGACGGCAAGACCGATGACTGGGATGTTGTCCCGGATAGTTATTCCTACGGTTCCGATCAACTCATGGACACCGTTCAGGGGAAAGGCGCGAATCTCGACCCGAAAGACTTGAATGTCACGGTCAAGGTCGGATGGGTCAAAGGCATGAACCGCCTCTATTTCCTCTACGAGGCCGATGACGATTACTGGAATATGTTCCCCGCGCGCGGCGATATCTTCGAGGTCGTGGTGGACGGCGATCTTTCGGGCGGACAGTTCATCATGAATCCCCAGCTTCCGGAGCCGGAGGCCCATTTCAAGTTCAAGGGGGTCCATGCCCAGAACTA
>CAYRTQ010000240.1:6932-7149 GCA_964426865.1 uncultured bacterium | reverse complement strand
CGATTTCTGTTGTTCGGCCGATCCCCGGGTCGCCTACATGTTCGATGATGAAAATCCGCTGGCGCCGCCGCGCGTCCTCAAAGTGACCTCTTACGGCATGAACTATCTGTTGACCGCCAAGGCGGCGCGTAACAGCGGTGCTCCCGAACCAAAACTCAAATACATCAGTAAACCGGCGCAGGTCATCGTCTTCGGCTACAGCAAGGGACCATACATG
>CAYRTQ010000240.1:0-6900 GCA_964426865.1 uncultured bacterium | reverse complement strand
CGCGTTTCTGGGATCACGAAAAAGCCTTTCGCCACGCCGACGCCGCCAATTTCAGTTTTGCCGATGGACATGTTGACGCCCTGAAGCAACAGAACATGGGCAAGACCGGAGCAGACGGCAAATCCGAACAGAAACACGAACACCAGAAACTTGTAATACTCGGACAAACTCTCCTGCTTCGCCATGAGTAACCTCCGTTGCCCTCTGTTTCTCGCATCGACGGGAAACACCGCCGTAAAAAAACGCATACCCCGCAAAGTACGAAAAGCCGGAGGTAAAAGAAAAGGCAAAAAACAGGTTTTTCGCGGGTTTTTCGGATTGTAAAGAAATGTGTGCGACAGAAGGAGACAAACAGGATTTGCCCGAGGCAAAACAAACCCGATCCCCCTTTCGGTCATGACGGAAAGAGGGATCGGGATGATTCCGGGAAATCACCGGTTTTGAACCATGCGGGAAGCGAGTTTTACTTTCCTTCTCCGGCCTGTTTCCCGATCATGCGGTCGAGCATCTGAAGATTGAGCATGAGATACTGCGGGAAATGATAATTGTCGATGCGCTCGTCTCGGGGCTGCGGAACCCCGCCGCGGTCCGGGACGGTATACCAGGGATTGTACCCGTGGGCGCGGGCGTCGAAAGCTTTTCTCATGTATTCGTAGGCCCGTCCGTACCATTCCCGAGACCAGCGCGATCCGGTCTGTTCCACGATCATCATGAGCCCGATGAGTATCTCGCAGTGGAAAAGGAGTATCTTGTCCAGCGTCCAGGTGTGGAGTTCCACATCGTCGAGAGAGCGAAACACACCGCCGTAGACCGGGTCCCAGGCGGTTTCCAGGTGACGCGCGAAGTGTCCCGCGGCGGTATCGAAAAGGGCGCGGTCGTTACGCCGCAATCCTTCGTCCATGACAAACCAGAGGACCTCCAGGGCGTGACCGAGGTAGGACCAGCGTTCGTATTCATTTTCCGGACGGCTGAAATCGTGATTGAGCACCTCGTTCATGAGCCGGTACCGGGGGTTGAAATGACGGTTCAGGATGGCATCGAGACAGCGGTCCACGACCGTCTCCACCTCGGGATCCGGCCCGGCTTCCAGCATCTGGGTGGCGATGCGGGTCATGATCATCCAGTGCCCGAGCATACGGGGCGCGACGATATCCGGGAGTTCGGCGCGGAAGGATTTCCCGGGATAATCCGGACGGTCGTACATGCGGAGGCATTTCAGGAGGATATCCTTCGCCTCGGCCCGATACCTCTCCATTCCCGGCGCTTTGGCCAGTTCCTGAAGGCCGAGCGCGATGAACAGGTCGCCGTAGATTTCCCCCTCGGTGAGCGGCTTCCCCTCACGGGTGAACGAGGCGGGCCAGAAGGAATCGCCTTCCGGCTTCAGGCGCAGAGTGAATTCCGCCGATTTCCCGGCGATCTCCAAATGACGGGGGTTCCCGCCCATCCTGTTATACAGGCGGGAGTACACCCACATGCCGCGCCCCTCGTACCAGGCGCGTTTTTCGGTATTGACATGGACTCCCTCCGGCGTGGCATGGCACAGAAAGCCGCCGTATTCGTCATCCACCGCGTACCGCTCGAAGAACGGCAGAAAAACATCGTAGAGTTCGGCGCGAATCTCTTCCCGGAGTTCCGGGAGGGACCGCCCGGCGAGAGTGTCCACCGGCCCGGACGAATAATCCATCCCGAAAGGCCGCTGTTCGAAACGGTCAAATGTCGTCATGGTTTCCTCGAAATTATCTGACATGGATTTTCGTACAAATCAACAGGATTGCATTGGAACGCCTTCTTCCCCGCCTTTCCCCTTTAGAGCCTATCCATAAATAAAGAAATCGTACCATTGGCGAGGTCCTGGCCCCCTAACCCTCAATCCCTTTCCCCCGAAGGGGGCAAGGGAAGTCGCTGCGCCACAAATTCTTCCTACCCCCTCCGGGGGAAGGTGGCCCGGAGGGCCAGAAGGGGGCTGTTTTCCCAAAGAAGGCTATATCCTTATTTGCGGATAGGCTCTTACACCAACCCCGAAGTCTTCCCCCGGCGCCCGATGATGCCGTCCAGCGAAAGCAGATTCAGCATGAGCCAGCGCGGGATATGGTAGATATCTCCCGTACCGGGACGGATGGTTTTCAGGTTACGGTCGCCGCCCAGATGCCAGATCGGACACCCCTGCTTTTCCAGGGAGTAGCGATCCTGGAAGTAGGTGTACATTTCACCGTACATCTCCTTCGCCCAAGGGTCGCCGCGGTGTTCCAGGAGCAGCAGACAGCCCACCAGCGCCTCCACCTGCGCCCATGCGGACTTGGAGGTCTGCCATACATTCCCGTCCACATCCTGCAAGCCCGCCAGTTCCCCGCCGTACACATCGTCCCGGGAGACCCGGACATGACGGACGAACAGGTCGGCGGCCTCGTTGAACATCACCGCGTCCTTCCGACGCGCCGCCTCGCTCATGATCATCCAGAGCGTCTCGTACGCGTGCCCGCTGTAGCTGAACTGGGAGAGCGGCCCCTCGGGGAGGGAAAGGTCGTGGGCGCGGACCTCGGTCATCAGACGGTATTCCGGGTGCAGGTGGCCTTTCAGGACCGCCTCCGTGCAGCGGAAAAGGACCGCTTCCAGTTCCGCGTCGGACTCATACCGGAGCATCTGGGAAATGGTGTTGATGAACACCATCCAGTGTCCGATCACCCTCGGCCCGGGGAACGGATCGGCCTTTGGACCGTAGGTGACCGCATAGGAGTAGTCCGGGCGGTCGTAAAGGCGGAGGCACTTGAGCACAGTCTCCTTCGCGAGCGCGCGATAGCCGCTCTCTCCGGAGGCTTGGGCGAGTTGGGCCAGACCTTCCGCCACAAACATGTCGTCGTAGATGTGCGTCGAAGGCGGAGCGATGGGAGCGCCCGCGCGATCAAAAGACGCCGGCCAGAGATTGTCGCCGGATGGACGGTTCTTGATGAGAATATCCGCCGCGCGGAGGCCGATGTCGAGATATTCCCTCTTCTTGTCCAGATGGCTGTACAGGAAGGACACCGTCCAGACACCCCGACCGAGCCACCAGGCGGTACGTCCCTCCGGCGGGCGCGGACGGCCGTCCAGCTCGGTATAGGGAAAGAATCCCCCGGTCTCGCGATCCACCATGTACTTCAGGAAGAATGGGAGATACCGTTCGAAGAGATCGTGGTGGAACCGGTCCCGGAGCCGCGCGGCGGTCATTCCCGCCAAAAGGCCGTCGCCGGGAACAGCCGGTTTATTTCCCGATGCCCGCGAAGGCGCGGAAACCGCCGTCGCCGTTCCGGGAAGCACGGTGGCCGATACAGCGGAAGATGCGATGAATGTTCGGCGGTTCATACAGGTATCCCATGTGATGAGCGCTCGTGATGGAGTTCCGGTGAATACCGGGCGGAGGAAACTCCGCGCGCTTCGCCCGTTCCCGTTTTTAAAACGCGATCTTTCCCTCTCCGACGGGGAGCGTGAGTTTCGCGGTCCTTGTCTTGAGATCGTACGTGAACAGCGTCTTCACCCCGTTGACCCGGATTTCACGCGGCTGTTTCCCGATGCCGAGGGTCACCGCGCTCTTCGCCGTGAGATCGTACGATATCCCTTCCGGAGTGATCTCGCAGACCAGCGGTTGAGCGGATTTCAGCAGGAGCTTCCCGTTCCGCGAAAGCGTGGTGACGTCCGCGGCGAACACGGCGTCCCCGGTCCAGGTCACCGCCAGCGCATCGGTGGAGATGTCCCCGGCCGTGTAGGGCTTTCCCGGCGCGGTGGAGAAAGCGAACGGCGTTCCGCTCGCGGTCCCGATGGTGAAATCATCGCCGGATGAGGTGATCTGAACGTCTCCGGATGGGCTGGTGCTGAGTATGTTGGCCATCACCAGGGGCGCGCCCGAGGTCCGGGCGGTGAGCGTCAGCATGCCCGGCGCGTCCGTCTGACGGACATACCGGGGAGTTTCCACCGCCTCAACCGTACGGTTCGCGGGGTACAGGTGGTGAATGGTAAGCGTGTTGCCCTCCCTGCTGACCGTGGAGCGGTCCTTCCCGGCGGTGATATATTTGAGCAGGTCCGCCTGATACAGGAGCGTCACATCCACATCCCTGCCCTTGGGAGCGACCGCGGTATCGAGCATGAGGATCGTCCGGGGCTTCAGATAGAGCACGTTGCGGCGCAGGGATTGCACCTTGCCCCAGTACAGGCGTCCGATGTCCCCGGAACTGTACGCCGCTTTCCCGCCGTCGAGGAACAGCCGTATGAACGCGTGATCGTCGAATCCCGGAGCGAAACTGTCGCGGGTATCGCCGATCCGCTGGCTCTGGGGATTACGGTCGATGAGGATGGTGGAATGCGCCACCGGCTGGATGAACGAGGGCTGGTAGAGCGCGTTGCCGTAATAACCGGGACTGGGCCGTTCCTGCATGAACAGGGAGCCGCGATCCGCGAGCCAGAACGACCCCTGGTCGTGATGCTGATGGTTCACGAAAGGCCCGGTGCGCATGACAAACACGAAATCGTCCTCGTCCCACCCGCTCTTGAAAACCGTGGTCCCGTCCCAGCGGAACGCCCGAACCGGATTTTCCCCATACGGGTCCTTTTTCGGAAGATCGTCGATGGGGAAGATGAACGAGCCCGCGGCGTGCTCACGGGAAGTTTTCTGGCTGAGATGGTCAATGAACCAGGCGAGACGGGCGTCGCGGGAATGACGGGCGAACCATGAGAACTCGCCCTCGGGGCCGATATCGATCCCCGAATCGCCGAAATAGAAATTCCACCCTTTCTTGACTATTCCGGCCCAGATGCGCTCGTTGTTGACTGTCACCACCGGACGGCTGATATCGATCCCGAAATTCTGGAAGAGCGAGGGACCATAGAAGCCAAGCCCGTGCATGGCGGACAGGATATAGTTGTTCGGTTCGCCATAGGATCCCTCCGGCCCCATGGTCGAGATATGCGCCCAGATCTTGAAAATCGCCCCGGTGAAACAGGGTTCCATGCTCCCCAGTTCCGGGTCGTCGCCATACATGGCGATCATGGCGCTCAAAGTGCCCTGGAAGAGCATCCCGATCCAGTTCGATCCGCTTTCGGTGATGAGATTGTCCACCACGTAACCCTTGTGGGTCGGGAGGACGATGTTTCGCATGAGGGCCTCACGCATGGTCTTGCGCTCCGCCGGAGTCAGTGTCGGATAGAGATAGTCGTAGGTTTTGGCGATGGATGCGCCGCCCACCGCGGGCTGGTAGTAAATGTGACGCCCCCGTTTTTCATACCAGGGGTGCACCCAGGAAGGCCATTCGCAGAGCTTGAGCGAGAGCCGTTTCGCGTACTCGCCCGCCTCGCGGTCTCCCGCCAGGAGGTACGCATCGGCGTTGGGGTTGATGCGCCCGTTGCCGTGATTGGGCGAACCGGTCCAGAACTCGAACCCGGTGGAACCCTCCGACATCTCCGATTCATCATTGAGCTTGTCGCTCCGGTAGACCGCGCTGTCCGGGGAAGCGGCGCGGGCTTTCTTCGCCTCAGCAGCCAGCTTGTCGAGAACGCCGTCATACCGTGCGGTTCCGAGCCGCGCCATGATCTCCTTCTGCTCCGCCGCGTCGAACAGGAGACGGGGATGCTTGCCGCCCAGGTTCTCCGGTGCGATGAAGATGGTGAACTCTGTGTCGGAGAGTTCACCGCTCCGGGACCATGCTTTCAGGGTGGCGAGATAGAGACCCCGGGGCATTGTGAGCGGAATCCGTGCGCTCCAGTTTCCGGCGGATTTGGTCAACGCCGAGGTGTGGACTTTCTTTTCCCGCTCGGTGAAATTGACAATGTCAATGGTGACCCGATCCGCGGAGAGCGGCCACGAACCCTTGAGCACGAAAGTTTCCCCCGCGCGGTAATGCTTTGCCGGAATAAGGGGTTTCCATTCGGAGAGCGTGTACATCTTCGGCTCCTCGAACCGGAAGACGGTCTTCCGCTTCCCGTCGATCACGATGTCGTCGATCCCCAGATAATTCGGAGTCCCCGGAGCGGCGTCCGGAATACGGGCGAGGAGCGCCACCGCGTATATTCTCAGATATTTCTTTCCGGCGAGCGCGGGGTTCTGTTTGACCAGATCCCCGAAGGTGAACCGGACGTTCTTCCACCCGTTCTCCGGCGGAGCGGGAATGGTGTAGTCCACCTTGCCGTATTCGCCCGCGGCGAACCGTATCTTCAGGTATTCGCATGGCAGATCGGCCCGGAGATAGTACCGCAGGCTCACCGTAGAGCCGGGAGCGAGGTACATGTCGAGAACCTTCTGCATGCCGTTGTAGCTGTCCGACCTGGCGAACGGGGTGACCCGGTGCACTGCGGAGATGTTCGGGTCGCCGGGTTCCATGGTGTTCACCCGCATGTCGACATTGTAGGCGGTATCCTGCCAGAGAGGATAGGAAGCCCAGGCCCGGAGTTCGCGGGTCTCGAAATTCTCACGGTACACGAAGGGTTCGAGCGCGATTTCCGCCAGCGCCGTTCCCGCGGCCAGCGCCATGATGAGCCAGGAAAGAACGGCAACGGTCGATTTTCTCATCGATGCACCTCTGAAAAGAATGAGTGGAAACGCAGTCACGAAAAGCAGCCCCATAAATCCGATTCAATTCAGGCGGATGAAGCGTTGGCCGACTCCGCCCGGCAGCGCGCTAATCTCTTTTTCTCCCGGCGGCGACAGATTCTACTGGGCTGTCAACCGGATACAGTTGTGTGACACCCGGTGACCCGCGGCCCCCTATCCGGCCTGCGGCCACCTTCCCCCCGTAAACGGCGTGGAAGGAAAGACATCCCACTCCGGGCGGGTATGGCCAGGAAAACACTTCTTACCTGCCCCCGGTCACGGGGGAAGGTGGCGCGAGCCAAAGCGAGGGCCGGAAGGGGGCTTCCGGCGCTGGGAACACACCATGC
>CAYRTQ010000239.1:0-7160 GCA_964426865.1 uncultured bacterium | reverse complement strand
AAAATGTCAATGGAATTCTTGAAAACACCACAAACGCGAATTACAATCTCATTGTGGGCAATGTAAGCAAGAACAATTCCTCGATGCAAATTGGAACGTATGGGGCAAATACGATAGTCGCCGGGAATGTCCAGTAACCAATGCGTCCAACAAATACGATCCACAAAAAAAATAACCTGGCCCCCTTGGTCCGGTTATTTTTTTTGACTTTTCTCCTGAATTCCGTGGCAAAGGACTGAACTCCTTTCAATCAAGGCGTTTCCGCCGGGAGTCATTCCGTGGTTTGGGACGGCAGGGACGCATCCGGACGGGCGGTTTCCTCCGGGGTGTATTTCGCCCGTCTGGAATCGGGAAGCGCGGCGCGGACGATGAAGATGCTCCTCATGCGGTGAGCGGCGTTCACGCCCCAGGAACGGAATCCCGGACAGGAGCGAAAAGAATATCCTCCTTCAAATCTTCGGTGAAAAGCGTCGTTTTACTCGCGAATTCAGCCGCAAAGCCCGGAAATATCGTTTACTCTTTCCCCCCGATTGTGTATTATTACAAAAAACGGCGAGGAACGGGCATACTGTCCGTTCCTTCTTTATAGGGAGCCATGAAGCCGTTCCGAAACCCCTTCACGGGAGTGCGGGAACGGCCTTTTGCGGGGAATGATGATGGCCGGTCAATCCGCCAAGGAGCGGGTCGCGCTCCTTTCGGTGATTTCGAATTCGCTTCTCACCATCCTGAAACTGGTAATCGGTCTGGTTACCGGCTCCATTTCCATTGTTTCGGAGGCGTTCCATTCCGGGGTGGACCTGCTGGCCTCGATCATCGCGTTTCTTTCGGTGCGTATTTCCGGCAAACCATCGGACCGTGAGCATCCGTTCGGGCATGGGAAAGTGGAAAACATTTCCGGGACGGTCGAGGCGGTTCTCATTTTTCTCGCCGCGGGCTGGATCATGTGGGAAGCGGTCAGCAGGTTTGTCCACCCGGGGCCGTTGGACAACCTGGGCTGGGGCATCGGAGTCATGCTCGTGTCCACGGTCGCCAATATCCTTGTCTCCCGCTCGCTCATGAAAGTGGGGAAGGAAACCAACTCCGCCGCGCTGGTGGCGGACGCCTGGCACCTGCGCACCGATGTCTGGACCTCCGCCGGCGTAATGACCGGAATCACCCTGATCTGGCTTTCCGAGGCGCTTTTCCCCGGAATGCATTTTCATCGTATCGACCCGGTCGCGGCGTTCGTCGTGGCGATTCTCATCATACGGGCGGCGTACAAGCTCACCATCGAATCCGGACGGGACCTTCTCGATGTGGCGCTGCCGGAGGACGAGGAGGAATTGATCCGCGCCCACATCCTCGGGTTCCAGCCGGACGTGTACGGTTTCCATCGTCTGCTGACCCGTAAGGCCGGCGCGACCCGTTTCATCGAGTTCCATATCCTCGTCAACTCCCAGATGTCCGTGGAGGAATCGCACCGCATCAGCGACCGTATGACCGCGGAAATAGAGGAACATCTGGCCGGTTCGGAGATCACCATCCATGTGGAGCCTTGCGACGGCGTCTGTTCGCCCGGCTGCTCCAGCGACTGCATGATGAGCGAGGAGGAACGCGAACGTGTCCGCCGCGAGTTTTTGGGGAACAAGGGTAACGTTTCGTGACGGGAATGAATCACTTTTGCACGGAGGTGGAGCTATGAATTGCCCGGTATGCGGTGAGAATCTGCGCGAAATAACCAGGTATAATGTTCAGGTCGATATCTGCCCCGGCTGCAAGGGGGTCTGGCTCGACCGGGGCGAACTGGAAAAGATTATCGAAATGGCCTCCGGAGAAAGACCGGTTTCCGGAGAACCCCTGCCGGAACGTCCCCGCGAGGAGCGCGACCGGTATTATGAAGGCCATGATCGTCACGACCATCACGACCACGATGATCATCACGACCACCATCGGTACGAAAACGACCATCACGATCACGGCTGGGGCGGACACGGACGTCGGAAAAGCTGGCTTTCGGACCTGTTCGACTGACCGGCATACATTCTCGAGCACTCCGGGGCGGTCTCACATCTGTCCGGATCATCGTCATGGAACCCCTCTTCCGTGCATGCGGCAGAGGGGTTCTTTCATTTCCGGTATCAGGTTTCCCGCAGCAGCCACCGTACCGCATTCTTCTGGAGCTTGACATACTCCGGGTTCCAGAGAGCGGAGATCATGTGCCCCGGCGCGAGGAAGCAAACCCTCCCCTTGCCATACTCGTACGCCCAGCCCGCCTCGCAGGAAGCGCCCTTGCCCTCGTAATCCAGCCCCTCGGCGTTTTCGCTCCGCATGAAGACATTTTTCGGGTCCTTTGTCATAGATCACGTAGTGCTGCTCGTCGGTCACCAGAAAATCGCGTACTCCCCGGGTGATGGGATGCCCGGTGTCGGTGATGCGCAGCCAGAAGGGGCGCACCGCGGGATGCCCGTTGTATCCCGCGCCCTCCACATCCCGGAAATCCCGGTTCCCCAGCGAGACATGGCTGACATTGTGGTAGAAGAGCGCGGAGCCGCCGTTCCGGACAAATTCCTTCACCGCGCGCCCCTGCTCCGGCTGAATCCACATCACCGGCTGCCCCTCGATGGACGGAAGCGGCGGCTCGCTCTCGATTTTCTTTGCCGCGGAGGGTTCGTATCCGGGGTAGGACCCGATGTATCCCTCCGGCCAGAGCATGCCGTCACGGAACACGATGAGCATGCGGCGTCCCCGCAGGGCTTCCGCGGAAAGCATGGTCACCTCGTCGGTGAAATCGATGGAGAGACCCGCCTCCCGGACCAGTGTCTTTCCCAGTCCGGTGCGGATGTAATCGGAATTGTGGTACCGGTCGCCGACCAGGGCGAAAGCGTCCGCTTTTTTTCGAGGCGCGGCGGCGCGTGCGGCAAGCGGCGTTCCGAGCGCGGCGAACGCTCCGGCCAGACCCATTCTCCGCACCATTCCGCGTCGGGTGAGCGTCGCATCTCTTTTCATGAACATTCCTCCCGGATGAAAAAGAACGTGGGCGCATGACAATCACGCCGTTTCGATACCGGAATATAATGGACGAGGGGAGGAATGCAACGGCAAAACTAACGTAAAAAATGACGCGTGGACGAGAGCAGAAAGAGCGCTTCGTGCAGAGCTTCAAAAGGTTTGTTTGAACGCCTGTTCTGGTGATACGAATGATTGAACTGATGAACCGCTGATACTGCATTCCATCAGCTTGTATCATTCGCATCATTCGCATCATTCGAATCACCGGTTCAGACAATCGGTCCGCTCTCCGAACGGTTCCCCCTTCTTGAAACAAACCCGGTTCAGCCGGCAATTTCCCGGGGATACCACGCCGGTGTTCTTTGTGGTTGACACTTTCCGAACACGTGCTATATATTGCATAATCTTCCGGATTTGCGGAGGGGTCCGAATTCGTGGAATCTCATCCATGTCAGCAGAAAAGGGGTGCGCATGAACGGTGTATCGGGTATCCTGAAAGGTATTCTCGTGGCGGCGTTTCTCGCGGCGGCGACGGTGTCCGCCGAGGAGCGGGGCGATGTCGGGTATACTCCCACCCCGGAGAACCTGGCGGCGCGCACCTGGTTTCAGGACGCCAAGTTCGGGATGTTCGTCCACTGGGGGGTATACTGTCTCATGGCCAAGGGCGAGTGGGTGATGAACAACGACAAGATATCCATCGCCGAATACGAAAAGCTTCCCCCGACATTCAACCCCTCGAAGTTCGATCCCGACGAGTGGTGCCGCATGGTCAAGGACGCGGGAATGAAGTACATCACCATCACCAGCAAGCACCATGACGGGTTCGCCATGTTCGACAGCAAGGTGAGCGATTATGACGTGATGGACAGCACCCCGTACAAGAAAGACATCTTGAAAATGCTGGCGGACGCCTGCGAACGGAACGGGCTCAAGCTCTTCTTCTACCATTCCCAGTTGGACTGGCACAACCCGAATTACTTTCCCCGCGGAAGGACCGGCGAGGCTTCCGGGCGTCCGGACAGCGGCGACTGGTACAAGTATCTCGATTACATGGACGCCCAGCTTGCCGAACTCTGCACCAATTACGGCAAAATCGGCGGAATCTGGTTCGATGGCATGTGGGACAAGCCCGATGCGGACTGGCGTCTGGCGAAAACCTTCAAGCTGATCCATCAGCTCCAGCCCCAGGCCATGATCGGGAACAACCATCACCGCGCGCCCTATCCCGGCGAGGACTTCCAGATGTTCGAGAAGGGGCTTCCCGGGCAGGATCCTTTCAGCAAGGACAAGAATGTCTCCGTCCTCCCGCTCGAAACTTGTGAGACCATGAACAACTCCTGGGGATACAACAAGGACGACAAGAATTATAAAAGCACGAAAGATCTGGTGCAATATCTGGTGAAAGCCGCCGGGAACAACGCCAACTTCCTCCTGAACGTGGGCCCCATGCCCGATGGGACCATCCAGCCCGAGTTCAAGGAGCATCTGGCCGGAATGGGGAAATGGCTGCGCGCCAACGGCGCATCCGTTTACGGCACCCGCGGCGGCCCGGTTCCTCCCCAGTCCTGGGGGGTGATGACTGCCAAACCGGGAACCGTGTATCTCCACGTGCTCAGCGAGACGGATAAGGTGATCGCGGTCCCCGCGTTCGGTAAAACCGTCACCGGAGCGAAGCTCCTGAACGGGACGAAGGTGGAATTCACCAGCGGGCGGTTGGGAACGATGGTCAAGCTCCCGGAAACCGGACGCGACCCGTACGATACCGTGGTGGCGCTGAGCATACGATAAGGAACGCATGACACCGGGGCAGGTCCTCAACGCCCGTCCCAGCGTCCGTGCGGTTTTCGCCTGAACCGGCTACATGCGGTCGATGCCCGGTCCATGACACGTCTGCGTCCGCAAATACAGAGAAATACCTTTTTTGTTCATGCAATTCACTGGGGAATGAATCTTTTCATGTGAAGGAACGGTCATGAAGAAGTGTGGTGCGCTCTTGTTTTTTGCTGTCGCGGTTATTCTCCCGGTTCAGGGCTCCTCCGCCGCGGACTGGGCCTCCGTCGCCTACAAGAAAGCGGTGGAACAGGGTGACCGGGCCGCCGCATACCAGGCGCAATCCTATATCGAGCCATCCTATTGCTACGATCTGAACCGCTGGCACGGGGTGAAGTTCACCAAGTTCGTGAACGGCCGCGTGGCGCAGCCCGCTTTCCCGTTCATCTACCAGGACATGACCCATCTCAAGGTCCGCAAACTCTATGACCGCGCAGGGCTGGACGGCATGGTTAAAAGCTCGAAAACCGAACTGGAACTGATCGGGAAGATTTCCGACTGGGCCAACAGCCATTGGGGACATTCCCAGCCCCTTCCCTATCCGTCCTGGGACGCCCACGAGATTCTGGACAAGGCGGAGAAGGGCGACGCTTTCTGGTGCACCTTCAAGGCGGCGCTGTTCGTGCAGGGCTGCAACGCCACGGGACTCACCGCCCGCATGCTCGGCATCAACCCCTTCAACGAGGCCGCGCACACGGTTGCCGAGGTCTATAACAACGAATACCGTAAATGGATGCTTGTCGATCCCTGGATCAACTGCTGGTTCGAAAAGGACGGCGTCCCCCTGAGCGCGCTCGAAGTGCACAAGGCCCGGTTCAATCTGGAGGGCGTCTTCCTGCATTTCGGCGCGAACGGTCGCAGCACGGAATCATGGGATGTCAAGGCGGGCAAGGCGACCGCATTGAAATACGCCAACGCCCGTATTCCCGCCTCGGAGGACCCCGGCAAGGGTCTGCTCAATATGTACGATGATTACCGGGTGGTCATGCGGAATGACCATACCGTACACCCGCAGTCCAAGGAGAACATCATCGTCGATGGCTTCATGGTGCCCTACAACTCCCGCGGCGGAGAATGGTGGGGACCGCAGCTCCACTGGGTGGACGATTACACTCCTCCCCAGATCACCTGCTGGAATTCCGGGGAAACCGTTGACTTCCAGTGGCCCCTGAATGAAGTGAAAGTGGATCTGGCCATGATTTCCCCCATGAACGGCGATCCGGTCGTTCTCCAGGCGAAATTCGCCACCAACACCCCCAATTTCGAACGCTACCTCCTGGAAGTTGACGGCAAGACCGTGCCGGTCGATGGCGACGTCTATGTCTGGACCCTCCGGAAGGGAACGAATACCCTCAGGGTAACCTCCGTCAACGCGGTCGGGCGCGGAGGATTCCCGAGCGAATTCGTCCTCGAGTACGATCCGGCTTCGGCGGACCGTTCCCGCCGGGTGACCGTGGAACTGAAGAACCCGGGATTCGAGAATGCCGCCCCTTCGAAGGACAAGTCGCCCCTGGCTCCGGCCAACTGGGGCACGATCTGCTCCAACCCGTTCGGGTGCAAGGATTTCGCGCTGGATTCCAAGGTAAGGCATTCCGGGAAGTATTCCCTGCGGACGGTCCCGGCGAAAGACCCGAAAAGCGGTGTCGAGTACTCGTTCATCATCAAAAGCGCCTCTTTCCAGGTGAACGCGTCGACCGATGTGATCTACAGCGTCTGGCTCCGCGCGGATCGTGACAATACCCCGGTGGATGTGGCGCTCCTCGAATCGGAATACAAAGGGCAGGGGACCTATGTCCAGCGGGTGACTGTCGGGAAGGAATGGAAACAGTACGAGCTGAAATGCCGTCTCCACAACGGGATCAATCAGGTGTACGTGGGCTTCAAGGTTTACTCCGGGACGGTCTGGGCGGATGACGCCTCCATCGTGGAGGTCAAACGGTAATTCCCCCGGATCATGTGTTATGGTGTCAAGGGCGGGCTGTTTGGGTCCGCCCTTCCCATTGATAAACCGGATATTTTTCGGCATCATTTCGGTCATTTCTCAACAAGGGAGAAAAAAATATGTTTCGGGCATGCCGGTCCTTTCATATGGTTACGACATTTTTGCTGGCGCTGCTGATTTCCTCCGCGGCGACAGTATTCGGGCAGACCGGCGAACTCTCGAAAAAGGTGGATGCGCTTATTATCTATTCGAGCGGGAACGTCCCTCCGGAGGGAAAAGCGGACGCGGTCACCACGCCGACTCCGGCAAAGGAGAACATGAAGACGGTGTCGAAGAAACTGGAGAAGGCTTTGCTGGCGAAAAAACTGACTGTTCGCCTGGCCTCGGTTTCGGAGAAGGT
>CAYRTQ010000238.1:0-7164 GCA_964426865.1 uncultured bacterium | reverse complement strand
CCATATTTGTCAAGGAAAATTTCATTTTTCATAAAAATATATCGTTTTTATAAATATCGAATCTGTCGGGCAACTGAACGGTGCGATTTTTCGGGGGATTTCCGCGGATAACCCGGACTGGGGGAAATACATCCATCGATGGCATCGGTCTCTTTACCGTGGCTGTTTCTTATACTCCGCCATGAAGAAATGGTTCCGTTTTCATCTTCGCGTTCAAAAACAACTCCCCTCCCCCGCTTTCTGCGGGGAACCGGCCTTGCGTTCATACCCGGAGATTCTGTATTTTTGAACATTCATCATACACCATCATTCCCGTGGAAAGGAATTCACGTCATGAAAAAGATCCTCGGCATCGTCGGAAGCCCGCGCTGTAACGGCAATACCCACCTTCTCGTTTCGCGGGTTATGGAAGGGGCGCGTGAATCGGGCGCGGAAACGGAAACCATCCTCCTCGGAGACCTCCACATACGGGAGTGCGACGGCTGCCATGCCTGCTGGCGGAACCATCCCTGTTCCAAGGACGACGATATGAACGCCCTCTATTCGAAAATCATGGAAAGCGACCATATCGTCTTCGGCACCCCGGTGTACTGGTATGGCCCCACCGCTCTCATGAAAGCCCTCGTGGACCGCTTCGTCTACTTCTGCTGCCCCGGGAATCGCGGCGGTATCGCCGGGAAAACCGCTTCGCTGGCGATCCCCCTGGAAGAAACCGACCCCGAAACCTGGACCCCGGTGACCGAGTTCTTCCGGAAAAGCCTTGATTATCTCGGAATCCCGATCATCGGAACCATCATCGCCCCCGGAGTCGGAGAAAAGGGAGCGGTGCGGAACCACCCGGAATTCCTCCGCGAGGCGCACGAACTGGGGATGCGCCTGGGACGGGACTGACCACCGCCATCGGGATAAAACCACAACCGGATTCGCGCAAAGATGCAATAAACGCGACAAAGCGGAAAAGGCGCAGAGACGAAACGGGTAGTATTTATCCGGAATTCGTGGGATTGCAGGATTTCCGGGATAAACGGACTGTTGAGAGCGAGCTTCCATTCCCGCCAACGTCTCAAGGATATGAACCTCATTCTCCAGGAATTGACCGGCGCCAGCTTGAGAACTTCCTTTCCAATGGAACATACATCCCGGCGTCATGCCTTGAAAGGTTGAATTATGGAAGATATTCGTTTGATTCTCGATGCCGCACTGCGCAAGTCAGGGGCCTCCCTGGTCGGTTTCGCCGATCTCCGCGAAATTCCGGGAGACACCCGTGGCCGTTTCGATTACGCGGTGTTCATTGCGGCGGCGCTCGATCCCACAGTAATCGCAGAAATCGTTTCCGGACCGACCAACCGCTATCAGGAGGAATACCGCCGGGCAAACACGCTCCTTTCCGGACTGGCGCGGCGTGCCGCGGAACTCCTCCGGGAACGGGGATTCAACGCGCTTCCCGCCGAACCGACCTCGGAGCATTTCGACCGGGTCACCCTGCGAACTCCCCTGCCCCACAAGACCGTGGCAACCCGCGCCGGAATGGGATGGATCGGCAAGAACGATCTGCTCATCACGCCGGAATACGGCTCCGCGGTGCGCATCACCTCGGTGCTGACCGATGCCGTGCTGGAGGGGGCCGTCCCGATCAACCACTCCCGCTGCGGGACCTGCACCGCCTGCGTGGACGCATGTCCGGCGGGCGCTCCATCCGGACGGCACTGGGAGGTGACCCAAGACAGGGATTCCTTCCTCGATGTGCAGTCCTGCTATCATACCGCAAAGGATTTCAAGGAGTCCTTGGGATTCGATGCAACCATCTGCGGAATCTGCATCGCGGTTTGTCCCTGGACCCGCAACTACCTGTCCCGCTCCATTTCCACGCCCCGGTAAATGGACGGGGAATTGCACCACGGGGAGCACAAGGAGCGGCGGGGAAAGACAGCGGAGCAAGAGGGTGAAAACAGCTCGGAGGAACGAATTGTCTTCCACCGCCGGGGAAACACTCTTGATCGCCGGCTGCGCGGAGCCGAAACCGGTAAGGGGGAAATACCTTTCCTCCTCATAGCGTCCGACACTCGGGTTTACAGCTCTCCGGATCACATCCCCCGGCGTTCCTCCCTTTTCATGGGAAGTCCGCCCTGTTATTGATTATATTACTATATACCGCAATACAACAATAACATTTCGGAGAGCGGAATGAACACCCGTAACAGGAGCGGTCACCATGAAACCATGCCTCCGATACCTGCTTCCCCCGGTCCTCTTCCTCGGCCTGTACAGCGCCGCGGACGCCCTGAAGAAACCATCCGACATCGATAATTATACGGTCACCGTTCCCTCCAACAGCCTGAACATCACGGTGGACCCGAGAATCGAACTCATCACCACCGTGGAACTCCTGACCGATTATCCGAAAATCGTCCCCCGGCTCACCGATGTCGATTCCGAATACAAACTTTTCATTCAGAGCGTCTTCAAGGATTTGTCCGGCCACGACGCCATGGAAACGGTCATCCGTTTGAGCCAGAAAAGTTACGATCCTTCCGTGTTTCTGGAGGCCATGCTGCATCTCAATCCCGTGCCCGATCTGTCGGTCGGGATTCCCCTCGATGAGGCGCTCCTGAAACGGATCGGGGGGAAGAACGGACTCGGAAGACTCCGCGCCAATCTCAGAGCTTTTGTATACGATTCGAGCTTCCTGGATTTTTTCCAGTACAACGCCGGTTTCTACCAGACACTCACCAGCAAAGTGTTCGACACCATCGGCGAGGCGGATTTGGTCGCTCCGCTGGAGAAGTATTACGGCAGGACACAGAACAGTTTCACGTTCATACTCTCCCCGATCTCGGCATCGAACACCTACGGTTTTTATATTGGACCGGGGGACACGCTCGATGTGTACTGCGTTCTCGGACCCATCGGAACGGAAGACGGAAACCCGTCGTTCGGAGACCGTGAAATATTCCAGGAGGCGGCATGGCGCCAGTTCGGCCACTCGTTCGTCAATTCCATCACCGCCGCGAACCGTAACGCGGTGAACCGGTATCAGGCGCTCTTCGAACCGGTAAAACAGAACATGCAGCGTCAGGGAATCAAATCCTGGGAAAGCTGCGTGAACGAACACATCGTACAGGCGGTTCTCACGCGGCTCTATTCCTCGGAGATCAGTCCCCAGGCTGCCAAAAGAAACATCGAACAGCAGCAGCGGGCGGGATTCGTCTATCTCAGCCCCCTGGTCGAACGATTGCAGGAATACGAACAGAACCGGAACCAGTACGCCACTCTGGCCAGTTTCTATCCGCGGATACTCAGTCTCTTCGATGACCTGTCCAGGGGAAGCAACCAGATGCAGCCGGTGCGCAGGTGATGCCGGGACGGGGAAACAGCGCCCGAGGAAAGCGTTTTCTCTTTTCGAAGACGGGAGTTGGCTCCGTGCGGCTTTTTGAAAAAATGCATGACATTTCCCGGGAACAGCCGCTCTCCGGGGAAAACCCACCATACAGTCGAACACATCGTGACATGGCTCACCCTCCAAATGGAAAGGGAACCTGACATGGCGGTCCTCACCAAATTCATCGAGCTTTCCACACACGGCAGCGGGGAAATTCTCGACATCACTCCCCATCTCCGGGGTCTGCTCCACGACACCGGACTGGTCAATGGCATGACGGCGGTTTTCGTGCCGGGAGCCACAGGAGCGCTCACCACCATGGAGTTCGAACCGGGTCTTGTCGAGGACATGGGAGCGCTCTGGGAGCGCATCATTCCCTCGGACCAGTCCTACAGCCACGATCTGACCTGGGGCGACGGCAACGGATATTCCCACCTCCGGGCGTCGCTTCTCGGACCCTCGCTCACCATACCCTTCTACGACGGCTCGTTCGCGCTGGGAACCTGGCAGCAGGTGGTGTTCCTCGATTTCGACAACCATCCGCGCACCAGACGGCTCGTGGCCCAGTTCATGGGGGAAAGGTGAAGGCGTCGTGTGAATGTCAAGCCAATGAAATTGGGTGGATTGCTCTTCGACACTTCGACACTTCGACAGGCTCAGTGTCCGCAGGCTCAGTGTCCGCCGCTGGCTGAGCGCCCGCCGCTGGCTGAGCTTGTCGAAGCCAGTTAACCGAAAACTACACCCTGCATCTTCCGGCTGACAGAGCGCCCGTGTGAATTGAATCTCGAAAAGGCGATAACCAATGGTCGAAGGGAATCAGGGGAACATGTCTGTGGGGACGCACGGGCATGCGGCCCCATGGATCGGGTATGGCTTGCTTTCGCCATTCAGAAATTATGCAGGCCCCGGAACTTTCCCGCCTTTTTGTCCCTCATCCGCGATATGTCATCCTCTTCTCCTCATCTTTCATTACAGCAGCATGCGCGCCGCATCGAAGAGAAATTTCCAGCCGAAAAAGAGGAGGAAGGTTCCGCACACCGCGAGAACCACCCGCTGGAATACCGCGCCGAACACATGGCCGCCCTTGAAAGAGACAGCGGAGAGAAAGGAGTACCACAGAAAATCGCAGGTCCAGTGCACGAGGGCGAAGACGAGAAAACCGATGAATCCGAATCCCACCGCCTTGACGATGAGCGCGGCGCCCACGGTTGCCCACCATATGAGAAAATACGGGTTCCAGAGGCTGAGGAGAATTCCGGCGGCCAGCGGCCCCCTTACCCCCGTCGTGGACTCAAATGCAGTTTTTCCGGTATTCCGCAGCATGCCGATCCCCATGAAGAGCAGGAACAGTCCTCCCAGGGAAAATACCGCCGCTCTCACCGGGTCCAGAGCGAGTATCGCGCCCGCGCCGAAATAGATGGCCGCCATGAGGGGAAATTCGACCACGCCGTGGCCGATGGCCACCAGCGCCCCGGCGTAAGGGGAACGGCTCCCCTGACCGATGGTCACCGCGGTGATGGGACCGGGGGATAACACCCCGGAAAGGGAAATGACTACGGTCTGAAGCAGAAATGCAAACACGGCGTATCCTTTGAATGATGATTCCGGTCATTTTACCGGTGATAAAAATCAGGTGTCTCGCGGTTTTTCATGGGCAGACGCCATGACCGGACATGGCCTGCATGCGCCGGTTACAAAAGCGCTTTCGTGGGGCAAGGAACAATACGGTTCATATATGCTGGCTCCGACAAGCTCAGCCAGCGCGGACGCTGAGCCTGTCGAAGCGTCCCCCTCGCAAAGTGAATCGTATTGGGGTAATGACGCCTGCGAACTTCTCACTGCCTCTGTACTTTTCTGTGCGCCCTGAAAAGCGCCAAAAGAGGGCGGTCCGGAAAAGCCAAAGATTCCCCGGGTACGGCATGGCTTCCGGGGACTGCTGCACTCGCTGTCGCCCGAACAGCAGCGGTTCATTTTTTATCCGTGGTTACACCTGGACGGTCATCGGTGCGGAACGGCAGGGCGGGAAACCCCTCCCTGTTGAACAGCGTGCATTCCGGGTTGTCCGCCCAGGCATACCGAACCGCTGTCGGCTGTGTGACATCCCCGCTCCACACCACCACCTCATCCCCCTCGATGGACGCCTTCGCCCACCTGAAGTCACCGTCAGCACCCGCCACCGCGAAGCCTTTGAGGGGAGCGCCGTCTTTCGCGACCAGCCCGCCGCCGGTATTCGCGAATACAAGACGGATTTTCCCATCCCGCACTATCATTGATCGGTACACCGGACCGGAGAAGACAATATCCCTCCCGTACGCCGTATGCAGCGCGCCGAGCGCCAAACGCCTTCCCAGTTCCTGCTTGTTCAGGGGATGGATGTTAGACGCGTCCCCGATATCCACCGCGGTGGCCAGAGCGGTATTCCGGACGGAGAGAGTCAGGAACTGCGCCTCCCGCAATTCAGCCCAGGCGCTTTCTCCGGGCGTATCGCGGCGTTCGCCGAAATTGGCGAGCTGGACGAAGAGAAACGGGAAGTCGCCCTGGCCCCAAGCCTTCCGCCAGTCCTCGATGAGCGCCGGGAAGAGGGTGCGGTACTGGTACGCCCTTCCGGAATTCGATTCCCCCTGGTACCATATCGCTCCCCGTATGGCAAACGGGACCACCGGGGCGATCATGCCGTTATACGCCCAGGAAGGGACGGATGGTGCAAAGGAAACCTGCACCGGCAGCTTCGGGGCATCGACATACATCGGCAGGATGGGTTTCCCGGCATAGAGGACATGGTGGACATCCTCCTCCCACTCCCGGGTTTTGCGGTAATACGCCAGCAGTTCGGGGGATTTGCCCGCGAGTATCGGTTCCCAGTGATCGAGAATGCTCCGCAGTTCCGGGTGCGCCCGCAGGCCTTCCAGCCGCATCCAGGCTTCCGCTGTGGTTCCGCCCCAGGAGGCATGGATGAGCCCCACCGGAACATTCAGTTCACGCTGAAGTTCCCGCCCGAAGAAATAGGCCGTCGCGGAAAACAGGTACGCCGTGCTGGGACGGCAGTCTTCCCAGCGCGCCTCGCAATCCCGGCGCGGATCGGGTGCAACCTCGTTGGCGACCTGGAAGAGGCGGATGTTACGGTTCAGCGCGGAGGCGACCTCGTTCGGGGCGTCTTTGACATGGCAGAGCCGCATCTCCATGTTGGACTGCCCGGAGCAGATCCAAACCTCGCCGACCATGACATTGGCCAGTTTTACCACGTTCTTTCCCCGGATCACCAGCTCGAACGGCCCTCCCGCGGGCTGGGGGGCCAGTTTCACCATCCATGCGCCCCCGGCGTCCGCCTTCGTTTCCCGTTTCTGCGATCCCATGCTCACGGTCACCCGCTCGCCGGGAGACGCCCACCCCCAGACCGGTGCGGGCATGTCGCGCTGGAGCACCATGTTGGAGCCGATAACCGCGGGAAGCCGAACATCGGCTCCGGCGGACAAGGCCGCAAAGACGAGAAAGGAAACCAGCGGGATCAGCGTTCGCAATTTCATGCCTGCTCCTTTTTATCAACACCGCCTGAGTCATGATACATGGGAAATATGAGACACCGGAACCGATGGGGAAACGGCATCCACTGTCTTTTCTTATCTGGTGCTTCGAAGTTTTTCATGGGTAGATGCGATGCCCGTACAGACCTGGATGTGCTGGTTGCACAGGCTTTTCGTGGGGTAAGGAATATCCCGCACCCTTCCCGCCTCTGTACTTTTCTGGTGCGCCCAGAAAAGTACCAAAAGAGGGCGGTCCGGGAAAAG
>CAYRTQ010000237.1:0-7188 GCA_964426865.1 uncultured bacterium | reverse complement strand
CACCGACGCCGTGGTGAGCTGTTCCGCGACCGCATCGATGACCAGATTGCTCCCGTGGTTGAACGCCCCCGGCTTGACCACCGGCACTGGAATGTGATCCAACAGTATCTGTCCAGCCATCGTATTCCCTGCTTTCCCGCCCCGCTAGGGGCTAATGACAGGGGCCGTCAGGCCCCGAATGACGGCGCGCCAGCGTCCACTGACGCGCCGCAGGCGCTTATGACTTCCTTACTCCACCGCGCTCGTCGGATCCATCGGTTCGTACACCGCGTACCAGGTGATTGCCCCGGTGGTGGTCCCGGCGCAGTTCATCGAGATCACTCCCGGCCCCAGCACGAGCGGGCTTGCCAAATTCGCCACCACGATTCCGGCATCCGCGGAGAGCGCCATGGCGCTTGCTTTTGTCCCGGTGATGGTGAACATCTTCCGAATCGCCGACCCCGTCACATCGAGCGTCGCGCAGAGGTCGGTCGCCGCCCCTCCGGTCGGCGTAAACCGGATCTTGGTCGCATTTGCCGCCGCCTCGATTGCCGTGGTGATGTATCCCACGAAACCGATAAGCTTCACCGGCCCTCCGCTGATCGTGAACAGGTCAGCCGTGGTGATGGATGCCACCGCTTTTCCGGCCACCGTGCGACGGAGTATCCCCGCCGAAGCGATATCCGCGATAGTCGCGATGGTGCTGGCGGTGGGCATTCTCGCCACAATCGCCAGCAGCCAGGTATATACCCTCCGGACCGCCGCAAACAGCGTTCCGGTCGTGCTCCAGGCGCTGTCGCTCATCGCCGCGTCAGCGGCCTTCCCCTGGCGGGTCATAATGGTGTGTGCAGGCTCTCTCATATCTTTCCTCCGTACCGCGTAACGTTTCATTTCTGATTTCACGTAACTTTTTCAGGGCAGGGGGGGCCTTGCCCCCACCGTCCTATTTCCCCGGCTCGATCACACCGCTCGGCTTCGGTCCCGGCTCGAACGGGCTGTTGCTCACTTCGAGCTTTTCCCCATGCGCCTTCCGGAGCCGCTTGATCAGGCCCTCGTCCTTGACCAGCGTTCCCGTCCCGCCCTGCACGATTTTCACCCCGCCCGAGGTGATGCTTCTCGGCACATCCTCATTCTTGCTGCGGGGAACCCGGATCCTCACGTATTTTGCTACTTCCGCCGCCATGCTGCACCTCTTTCCGTTTATCGCGTTATCTTTCAGGGGCGACCGCCGAGCTTGTCGAAGCGTCCGCCCCCTCCATAATTCCCGTGCTTCACCTCATTCCGTTACGATCACGGCACCGTGTCGTACGCGATCACCACCGCGTCGACAATCTCGATCTCCGCGTCCTGACGACCGGTGACCGTGATCTCCAGCCGCCGGGCGCGCGGCTTGCGCTCCTGCTCGACCTGGATGTCCCGGCGAATACCGCGCACCAGATTCTCCCGCATGGTGAGCATGTGCGTTCCGTCCGGCATGGTCGGGACCGGCTTCACCTTGATGCCCTTGTAGGGCGGGATGAAGTTTTCCGTCAGCACCTTGTCGCCGAGGACCGTCTGACGCGGGGATCCTTCGTTCGTGTAATCCTCGCAATCGGAGGGGGATACCAGGATTGCCAGCTTGCTATAATCACCCTTCCACTTGTTGGGCAACGCGCTGACCATTCCCGGGAACACGGTGTCCGTGTAGTAGTAGCCGCCCTCCGGAGCGCTCACCGCGTTGGTGTCGTACACGTGACCCGCGGCCTTGGCGATCTTGATCCAGCCGTCGTTCTGCGCCAGAAAATCGGTTTCGGATTCGGTGTCCCCGTTGAGATTCAGATCCTCCAGGTCGTTTCCGACCGCCAGCGTGATCGCTGCCATCAGCGAGTCCTCGAAGTCATCCCGCTCGATGTTGTCCTCGATGAAGTCATAGGACACGTTCGCGGGATAAATCCACTCGATGGGGGTCAGCGTCCGCTTGTTGAACGTCGCGGAAATCCCGGTAGTGTACTCGGTGTCCTCGACCGGCTTCCGCATCTGACGGGAAGCCAGAAGGAAGTTGTCCAGGTCACGGGTCGGCGTGGTCATGGTGTAGGTCTTCACGAAGTCATTCAGCGCCGTCTGCGCCACCGTCAGGCTGATGAATTTCACCGCCTGCTCGGCGTTGAGCTTCCCGGCGCTCGCGATGGCGCTCGTGTCGATTCTGGTGTGGATGTATGCCAGGCGCTCTTCCGGGCTCATGTCCAGGAACTTCTTTTTCGTCATTTCTCAATACCTCGCTTTGATATTTTTTTACAGTTGATGCTTCCCGTGCTTCTCATAATTCCCATGCTGGGCTTACCCGAAAAACACTCCCGAGAACACGCCCTTCTTCTCGGTCCGGTTCTCCAGTCCCGTTTCCCCGGGCTGGGTGGACTTCGCGGAAGCCCGCTCGACCGCCGCCAGGCGCTCGGTCATCTGCGCGACCGTGCCTTCCAGCGCCGAAATTTTGGCGTCCTTCGGAT
The DNA here is from genome assembly GCA_964426865.1 of uncultured bacterium. Classification (GTDB taxonomy): domain Bacteria; phylum Latescibacterota; class Latescibacteria; order Latescibacterales; family Latescibacteraceae; genus JAWLHT01. Next base: position 4,726 of record CAYRTQ010000237.1, on the reverse strand, counting down.
CCGCACCGGCAGCCGGGGCCGCTCCCTGGGCGGAGTCGACGGGCGGGGTCTCCAGCTTCTTCAGCCGCTCCTCGAACCCGGTCACCGTCGCCTGCAATGCGCCGATCTGCGCATCCTTCTCGCCCGCCAGACGCCCTTCCAGCGCCGTGATCTCCTGCTCCGCCGTGGCATCCGGCTTCTTGCCAGACAGCCGCTCCAACAGGGCCATTACCGCCTCCACAAACTTGCTCTTCATCGTGCTCCCTCCATCGGTGAAATCGAGCCGGTATTCCGGGATATCCTCTTTCCCGAACTTCTTATACAGGCTCTTGAGTTTTTTGTACAGCTTCTTCCGATCTCCCTCCGCTATGTCCATCGGGCCACCGCCGCCGAGGAGCCGCGCCATCGCCGCCCGCACCCCGTTCCAGTATATGGTGAGCTGTCCCTCTTTGAGCTTGGCCACCGGCAGCTTGTACGCCTCTTTCGTCTTCGGTACTTCGGTCGCTGAGCCTGTCGAAGCGCCGGGATCCTGATACAGGCAGGCTTTGGCCATTCCGTCCCAACCCAGCTGGGCGATGATGGCGTCTGCGTCCGTTTTCCAATCCCAGTCCCAGGGGGAGGAATCATCCATCGCCAGACGATCTACCAGCTGGAATACCGCGTCCAGATTGGCGGCCGGGTATCCCACCGTGATATCGCTCAGGTGGAACTTGGTGAACCGGACCACATACCGCCCGTTGATTTCCTCTTCCCGCATTTCGAACGGCATCGCCGCGATGGAGAATCCGTTGTACTCGTTCTTCAGGATCTTCTCCCAGGTGCGTTCCTCCTGCACCTCCGCGCCGATCCAGAGCCCCTTTCCATCCACTTCCAGAATGGGGACCGTCCCCACGATGCCCGGTTCGCCTCCTGACCACCGCATATCGTTTCCGTTCACATCCTCATGCATGGCGGAGAGCGTCCGCTTTTCCTTGTACCCGATCACCGCCTGCGGCCACCAGGAGGGCTCGAAAATGGTATCGTAGGTGTCGATCCGCCCCGTGCTCGCGTACCCGTACACCATCCGTTTCTTCTCATCGATGCGCGCAAACGGCACGCTGATGATCTGCCGTCCGATTTCCTTACCGTTCATGCTCTCCTCCGGGTATAAAAAAACCGCTGTCCCTTGTGGCAACAGCGGTTATAAACACAATTTCTGGTGTTAAAACTGTGAAAAGTGTGAAACTATTTTCCACTTTCTTAAATTATTTGGTTGTGCTCCTCGGAAAAATACTTTACTACCGACTCAGCCGTGATTTTCATGTATCCGCCGTCATTCAGGACTTGGAATTTCCCGTCGCTGGCCATGCGATATACGTACATCTTCGGCTTGCCCAGTACCCCGGCCAGGAGCGCCACCGGCCACCAGGCCCGCGTCTTTACCTCTTCCAATCGCCTCTGCAAGCTCATGTCCATCACAACGTTCATCCCTCAGCCCCTTGCCTTCGTATTTTCTTCCCATCGGACCTGTCGGCCCTCTACAACCCCGCGCCGATAGGCGCTAATGACGGGCCGCAGGCCCAAATGACGCGCGCAGCGCTTATGACCTCCCCTTACTCCCACTCCATCTTCATCCCTCGATACTTCTTCCACACCGCCAGAATCACATCTTCCAACGGTTTTTCCTTGATCCCCAGTGATTCCAGACTGAACGTCCATGGGAGGGGGGAGTCGCGCAGTTCCTTCACCGCCGCTTCGATCTTGGTCTTGAACCGGTCCACCTCCACCAGGATGACCTTCCCCGTATCCCGGTGTACCCAGAGCATGACCTCGGCGTAATCATCATTCAGTTCGAAATCCTTCCCCTCCGCCCGGTCGAATCCCTCTCCCTCCAGATGGATCATCTCATCCAGGAGCCGGTCCTCATCCAGGAGCAGCTTCACGTCATAAGCCATACGTCGTTTCCGCCTTTTCCAGTTTTTTGTTCTTCTGCTTTTCGGTCAAAATGTATCCGCTCTTCGCCAGCAGCCCCACATCTTCCGTCTGTTTCACCGGCACGAAGCCCCAGCCGTCCTCCATCTCCATGAGCAGGCAGATCGCGCCGTCATCCGGGTCGATGAATCCGGCTTCCGCATTCTCGACCACGATCCGCAGTTCTTCCGGGTCCATATGGTTCCGCGTTCCCGCGCTCCGGGCATGACCTTTTGCCATCGATACCCGTCTCCAGATCAGGTCCATACCCAGCCCTTTGACCACGTCCGCGGATACCTCTCCCAGCCCGGTCCATCCCTTCACCGCCGTGGTCATATCAGGCCTCGGGATCCAGAAACAGTAGCAGTTCGGATGACGGGGCAGCACCTGCATGGCCTTGTCCGTGGGGACAAGCTCCCCGGTCCGCATCTGGCAGATCGAGCATGCGCCTGCGTTGGCGACCACTTCCGCCATCTTGATTCCCATCTCACGGTATCCCACGATTGCCCCGGTATTGGCCCCCCGGGCGATCTCCGTCCGGGCGATTCGTTCCGCCTCGAACCCCTTGAAATTCTCGAATATTCCCGCTACATCCTTCTTCACTTCCGCAATCGGCTTTCCTTCCCGGATCCCGGCCTTGATCACTTCCTGCAGGTTCCCCCGCAGCCGGCTGGCGGAACTCTCCGAAAGCTGGATGGCGTTTTGTTCAAAATAGCGCAGCGCATCTACATCCTCAAAGTGAAAGTTATGCCCGTAGTCCACTCCCATCCCCTTGGCCTGCTCGATGCCCGCGTTTGCTCCCGCCGTGCCCGCCTCGACCATGAAGCTGAAGATGATCTTCTCGAATTCATTCTCCGCGCTCATCGCTCCTCCAGCCGGAACCGCGCCCCGAATTCCTTCTGCTTTGCGAGAATATCCCAGAGCCGTTCCTCCACTTTCGCCCGGAATTCCCGGGAACTCGCTTCACGTCTACCATTGGTGCAGAGGGGGACGTTCTCCTTTGCCCGAATGAAATAGATCTCGTTGTACGTATTTGCAAAACGCTCTGCCAACGGCAGCATCCTTCCTGCCAATGTTCCCATTCCCAAAGCATAGCAGTAGGCCACCGCGTCAAAAACGCTCCGGTCGCAGATCACGATATTGTACCGCTGCGTTTGTTCCAGTTCCCTCCGGATCTGCTCGGCGAAGATCCAGAGCTGCGATACCTCAGTACTCTCGAAATTGATGGGGAAGGGGCATTCCGAAGCCGTCTCCTGCACGATTCCGACCGTCCGGTCCGGATATTGGATCTTGTTTCGCAGATATAATTCCGCCAGGTACGTGGTCTTTCCCACTCCATGCGAGCCTACCACCGCGATCTTCAAAACGAAACCTCCTTCCCCCGCTCGATCTGCCCGATCACCTTCTCCTCGATCTTCTCCACCACTTTCGCCCACTTCTCCATGAACCGCTTCACCATCCCCTCCTGGTCGAGGAACTCATCCCTTCTTTGCTCATCCAGCCCCAAATCCACCATCAGCCCGTGTATCTCCCGCTCCAGCCGGTCAAATATTATCGGGCGGGCTCCCATCTCCTGGATAGGAGAGGAGCCGGGGGTGAGGTCAGCATTCATGTCCGGTCACCCCCTGCAGCTCCCGCCGCAGCTCAACCAGCCGGTTCACCAACCGCGCCGCCTGGGCGGTCGCTGAGCCTGTCGAAGCGAGCGCCGGGTCCGCCACCGCGATCTTCATCGTATCCAGATCCACCAGCCCCAGGGGGGTGTTCATCACCCTCCGGTCCCCGCCCGGCACATGGGGCAGATTGAGCTTATCCATGATCATGTTGACCGTGAACACCGCCGCGTCCAGATAAATCTTGTCGATATCCGCCTCCTGCTTGCGGTCTTTCATCGAATACGGCTTTATCCCGAATTTCCATCCTGGATACTTGAATCCATACTCAATTACATGATCGAATCGAACCTTGAACGTGTTCTGAATGGGTTTTATCACCTCTTCCCGAAACGTCTCATCCTGGGTCAGGCTGTTGGCGCGGTTGGCGTCTTCATAAATCGCCACTTTCGCCGGGGGAACCCGCAGGGTGGAGAGTACACGCTGGCGGTTATTTCCCTCCATTTTCGTGATCGACTCATCTTCCAGCGACCGTTTCAGTTCGTGAATCACTCCCTTCCCGCAGCCGGACAGAATATACAGCGCCTGCTCGCCGTCTCCCGTGTTCTGATAGGCGCTCTCGACCTGTTTTCTCACCCCTTCATCAAGTTCATCTTCCAGGATCATGAGAATATCGCTCAGCAGCCCCTGGTCAAACCAGGTCAGGTTCTTTTCATCCCGGAGCGCATTCATGAGCACCGTGTTCGTGAGCGGATAGATCGTCGGTTTCCCGTACACCCGATGTCCCGGTTTTTTGATGATAGCCCGCAGTATCTGGTTTATATCCTTCTCCCGGTCCGCTTTCCCATAAACCGAAAATGGCGCCTTTATTCCATCTTTCACCATCAGGTAGGAGGTTTTCCCCTTCAGCACCCGGATGAATTCCGCAGGGGCATGCACCAAATCCACCAGGCTTTGGCCACCCTGCACGATTTCCAGGTTCCAACTCCCCAGCGCGACATAATCCAAGGCGCAAACCCGTAATTTCTCTTGGATACTGGCCGGATCAGCGGGGTCATTGCTTTTGAAAAAGAAGGTATTCAGTTCCTCCAGTTGCTTTTTGTCCCCTTCGCCCGCGCCGGTCCAGGTGATCTCGCAGTCACATGCGCTGACATTCGTGGCAATAGCATCCACCGCTCCAGCTAAGT
>CAYRTQ010000236.1:0-7267 GCA_964426865.1 uncultured bacterium | reverse complement strand
CGGAGGGGGCAGGAAAAAGTTGTGGCGCAGCGACTTCCCTTGCCCCCTTTGGGGGAAAGGGATTGAGGGTTAGGGGGCCGGGATCTCACGAATCATACGATTTCTTTATTTATGGATAGGCTCTTACTACCTGATATCATCGTTTCAGCCCATTTCAGTATTGTCTCTGCACCGAGAACAGCGAAGCGCATATCGCTACGGGCATGCTCCATCCATGCATTCGGAGAAGACGGCGACCGCTTGCTATTCGGTGGATTCATATACCGTTTCTCCTTCCCTCAGAATCTCGCGGTATATCAAACCCGGCGCATCCGCCAGTTCTTTCAGAACACGTTCCGTGACAACGAGGATATCCATGGACATATCAATGTCCTTGAGTTCCCGCCGTATGCGGACGCTCTCCCCTCGCGGATTCGTCACCTCATCTCCGGTCACCACCAGGATATCCAGATCGCTGTCCGGGGTCATCTCTCCACGCGTATAAGAACCGAAAAGGATAATCCTGCGGGGATGGGCAACCGCAACAATGGCGCGGACCGCCGTTTGCACTTTTTCCGGTGTCACCATCCATGACGAATTCATCAACGCTCCTCACTCCAGCCGTTCGGGCTTCCGGATGAACCATTGCATCTTTCCGCAGTTCGTGCAGGCCAGCGTGGTCGCGGATTTGTCGGCCCAATCCAACTGCGCCAAGGTCATGCCCGATGTGTTCAGAAGGACGCTGCCCTCCGCGAATTCCGAAGCGCCGCAGTGGGTGCAGACTATCTTTTTCCCGGCAGCAGCGTACTCCGAGGGACCGAACGAATCCTTGAAAGCCACCACAGCTCTCTTGAACGCTTTCCCCAAATTTGCCACAGGCTTCCTCCTGAAAACAGTTGAAATTCAGGTGCGTTTTGTCCGGACACGCGCCATGCTCCCCAGCACGCCTTCCGGCGCAGTCATTTATCTTTTCCCTCTGTTCCTCTGTTCCTTTGTTCCTTTGCCCCTGTCTTTATCTCTCCCAAAACCGCAGGACATCTCCCTGTTTCGTCTCCAGACGCAGTGTTTCTCCGGTCAGCCGCACCCGTTTTCCCCCGAGTTCACAGACCGCGCCGGTCTTCCAGGGAGAGTGCAGGGCGAGCGTTCCGCCGGCCTCACTTACTACTTCAACCCACGCAACCCTTCCGCGGTTCCATTTCGCGCTCGCCAGAAACGCTCCCTGTGTGCGGAGGGAACGGAATTCGGCGTCCTTGTCCCTGGGCCAGTTGGGGAAAAAGCGCAGAACTCCGGTGTAGCTCTGGAGCATGCATTCGTTGATGACCAGCGGGAGAGAGAAGTTCTCGAACCAGATTCCCATGGGAGCCATGAAATCGAACGGAAGATCGTGCGTGTACCGTCCGTGAATCTGGAGCACCATGTCCGCGCAGGAGCCGTCGGGGAGCAGGCAGTATTCCACCTGACGTTTGAACTTCTCCAGATCGAGAATGCCGAGGCGGGCGGCCTGGACATTCAGGAACACCAGTTCGTTGCCGCCCTCGTTCTGCTGGCTGCGGTAGGTGTTCACCGCAAGGCGGTAGTCCTCCGGCGAGGAATGGAGGCCGTGGTGATCGCCGGGAAAAACGGTCATGAGGCTCACCGGAACATTGTACACGATTTCCGGGTCCTCGCCTTTCACCGAGACGAACACCTCTCCGCGTTCCGATTTCGCGGTCGGATATTTCGGGAAATGGGCGAGAATCTCCCGGATGTCCCGGAGCAGGTCCGCCTCGTCCGATTCGCGGCCCAGAACAGCGCAGGCCCCGATGAACGCGTTGAATACATAGCGGGTCAGGGTGAGATCGGCGATGGTGTCGGAGTTCTTGTCGAACCCGGGCCGCAGTTCATAGAGTTCCGGCGGAACGGTCGGGAAGATGTGGTAGGCGTCGTCGCCCCACCGCGCTCCGTGGGCTTCCGGACGCTTCATGTAGTCCACGAGGAAGAGCACCGCTTCCCTGATCGGGCCGAACGCGCGCTCTTCCAGGTATTTCCGGTCCCCGGTATAGAGATAGTGCCACCACAGGGTCTGCACCGCCCAGGGGGTCTCGAAGACCTCCCACCCCCAGTGCGGGAGCGGATAGGGCATGGTGTTCATCTCCACCGGGTAGGCGGTGTGCGGATAGAACGCTCCGCGAAGGCCGTAGTATTCCTTCGCCCATTTTTTGCTGACCGGAAGGATGTGGTCCACCATGTCCACGTAGGGCAGGTGCAGTTCCGGATGATTGGCCGAAAAGACGGCCCAGAAGGGCTGCTGGAGGTTGTAGTTGAGATGGTAGTCGCCATGCCAGGCGGTCCCGATGTTGCCGTAGCTCCAGTTGGCGAAGAGACCGGGGCAGGTCGCCCCCGGGCGGAGGGAGCAGCGGAGGAAATAGAGATTGTGGTACCAGGTGCGTTCCAGCGCGGTGTCGGAGAGCGCCACCCCGGACTTGCGCCAGTAGTTACGCCATTCAGCCCCGGAATCGTCCCGGGCGCGTGAATACGACCGGACGGAAGGCTCCGGAACCTCGCCCACGGCGGGGACCGCGGTGGCCGATCCCTGGTCGAGCTGCACGCAGAGCACGAAATCCGGGGAGGGAGCGAGACGGCGTTCCAGCGCTCCGAAGTCCGCGTACCTGCCATCAACCGCCATCCTTCTGCCGGTCGTGAGCGCTCCGTTCACCCGCGCGGACAGGGAAAAGGCCCGATCCTTGGGATGCGGCGCGTACTTGACCGAATCGGTCACCTCCGTATAGGGCAGAATCTGGCGAAAGGAGAGCGTTCCCGAGGCGTCCGCCCCCCCGCGGGAATACGCGGGCAGCTCTTTCGGCGTTTCCGGATCGGGAAGGAGCGTAATTTCGCGGAACGGAGCGGGCGAGGGATTCCCCTGCGCATCGAGGAAACGCGCCCATACCCGGTCTGCGGCGAGATCGGCGAATATTTCCAGACGGGCCGGTTTCCCCCTCACGAGGAAATTCACCTCGCACCGCCCGGTGGCGATGTTCAGACGGTGCCCGAGAAGTTCGGCTTCCCGACGGTCGAACCAGAGTTCCACCGAACCGCAGGGGAAAGGCCGGGGGTAGGGCTTGCGGTAGTTCCCGCCCATGGTCTTGATGTAATTGTCGTACCAGGGGTCCTCATAGAGGGTTTTCAGCGTGTCCGGGATGGCGCTCACCCGTTCGAATATCTCCCGGAAGGTTCCCACCCCGGTTTTGGTATCCTCCCCGATACGGATATCCCAGACACTGTTGTGCCCGAAGATGAGCCGAACCGCGTCGGGACGGGTGGTTACCACCACCCCCATGCCGCCGTTCCCCAGCAGCGCGCCCGAGAAGAAATTCGGCGCCGGACGGTTCAGCGCGATGGGGTGTTTCGCGGCACGGGCCAGGGGATCGAACCCGGAAAGGGATTTCGTGTCCAAAGCTCCCGGCTTCTCCGCGCCCCCGGCGGCCACGGCCAGAAAGGCATACACCGCCGCGCCGCAGATCAGCGCCCGGATACCCGCTCTCATGTTTGTCCCCTTTCAGGTTGTCTGGAACGAAACCCCGTTTCTTTGGACTGCGCCGTAAACCGGAAGGGGATTTCCCGGGTCGAGATTTCCCCGCCGCCCGAACCCATCAGCGAGTTCCGGCAATCCCTCCGCGCCTTCCCGCTTTCACTTTCCCTTCACCACGATATCCGACGCGCCGCCCTGACCCTTGATCACGATATCCCCGTTACGGAGCTGCACATCACGCACTCCGGGGTATCCGGCGGGAATTCTGGCGAGGAACATGGTGTAGGACTTGACAACCGTCTGCCCGGCGTCGATATACTCATAGAGGGGATGGCCGAAAATTTCCCCTTTGGCGACGAGAGCGTCGAAAGGCTGGTGCAGCCCGGTGGTGCCGAATTCCATGCCGCGGGCCACCGGTTTGCCGTTCTGACTGTGACGCCAGATGTTGAGCCAGGGATACTCGGAAGTCTTCCAGATATACCCGATGAGAAGGCCTTTGGGAGCGTTGCCGGCGGTGACCCAGCCATACTCCAGGCTGTCCGCGAACACGAACGAGGTGACTCCGGGTTCGAGTTTGTCCTTCAGGACGCGGAGATCGACGAACGCGCCCCTGTAGACAACGTTCGGCCAGTAGAGCACCGGCTCCTCGGGGGTGGGCAGGACTCCGCCCTGGGCGAATCCCTTCCCGGCGTTGGTATCGAGAAGCACCGACTCATCCAGATAATCCGGTCCGATGGTGGAATGCTGGACGATGTTCCAGGGCCGCCCCAGCTTGTTGATATTGGTGATCTCCTCCCGCACGGTCGCCACCGGGGAGTTGTCGGCGAGCGTGATGGTCCGTTTCAGCTCCATCCCGCCGATGGGCAGACGGCAGCGCATTTCCGCGGTCACTCCCCCGTTCTTTCTCGAGGGCGGAGAGAGCACTTCCCACTCCACCGAAGTCGCTTCGCCGTGGAAAGGCATCCCGTTCTTGAATTCCCGGGGGGAAGGCTGTCCCCAGCGGTCGAAACAAACGAAATGGCCGATGGTGCGGGGTTTGAGATCCCCTTTTTCCGGATAATTCCAGGTCAGTGGATTCAGTTTCTGGTCCCGCAGATGGAAATCCACGATGGAGCCGCCCGCCACATCCACGCTCACCAGGGCGCTCTTGCCCTCCAGAACCACCTGTTTCCTGCCGTCCAGGCCCAATTCCGCCCCGGAGCGGACCGGCTGGAACAGCGCCGCCAGACAAACGCCCGCGATAAGGATTCCCTGCATCCCGTGTTCCTTCCGCATAGCTCCTCCCGATAGTATGATCGTGCCTTTGACCGCCGCCCTCTCTTCCGGCGGAGGCGGATGTACATGCACCACGATATTCTGGAAGATACAGCGAAAAGACAGGCGGGGCGAGATATTTTTGTCAGGAGTGGAAACGGGGGGGAGAAAAGAAAGGGGGGATTTGTCTGGAGCCGGTTCACGGTCATACCGGGAAGAAAGCGTTTGATCGCTCATTCGTATCAGACCATCAGTTGGTTCGCTGCACCGAGGGGAAGAACCGGAAAGCAAGCGGAATGAGTACGCTCGCTTCCGTCTATCTTCCATGAAAATCCCGGCGTCAGCTCCACGCGGGCCGCATTGTCCCGGTTTACGAAACGGTCCCCTGCTTTTTCGCCGGGACAATAATGAAAGCCCGGGTCCCCCTGCCAACTTCCGATTCAATCTCCAGACTTCCCCCGATGGAATTCAGACGCTCGCGAATGTTGAAAAGGCCGAACCCGCCGCTCTCGTCATGGGGAGCGTCCAGCAAAGCGACATCGAATCCCTGACCATCATCCTCGACCGTGATCCGGAAAACGTTTTCATCACGGTGGATGGTGATTTGAGCCGTGGTCGCCCGGGCGTGCTTGACCACATTGAGCAACAGTTCGCGGACCGCCTGGAACAGCATGCCGCGCAGCTCGTTTTCCAGCGACCGGTAGCTCCCCTGAACCCGGACGGTCACCCGGAGACGATATTCCCGGAACAACTGTTCGCCAAGCCATTCCATCGCGGCGGCAAATCCCAGTTCGTATAACACGGGGGGATAGAGTTCCACGGTCAGGGAGCGGGTTTCGTCGATGGCCTGCACGATGCGTAATCGTGCGCGGGGAGAGCGTCCTTGAACGCCTCCAACCGGAACTGGGTGAGCGCGAGCGACTGGCCGATACGGTCGTGGAGATAGGAGGCGATACGGCGTCGTTCGCGCTCCTCTGCCATGGTAAGTTCAGTGGCCAGGGAACGGAGGCGGTTTTGCATGGTCAGGAGGTTTTCCTCCGCCCGTTTCTGTTCGGCGATGTCGGTCACCACCACACAGACGCCCGGAACGGTTCCGGCGGAAAACGGACGGAAAGAGAGAATGACCGGAGAAAGCGATCCATCGTTCCTTTTCAGCCGCAGTTCTTTCCGGCTGCCTTTCGCACCCCCAAAAGCTATCAGGGACCGCAGTTCGTCGTGTTCTTCCGGAACGATAAAGTCGAGGAGGGACGCGCCGATCACCCGCTCCAGCGGAAACCCCGCCATTTCCGCGAACCGTGAGTTGCTGTAAAGAACCATGCCGTCGCCGGTGAGAGTCAGCGCCCCCTCGTTCATGGATTCCACCAGGATGCGGTAGGGCTGCTCCGCGCCCCTGAGGGTATAGACGCACTCGCCCTCCGGCCCGTTGACAACGAGAGCGTCCACTTCGCCGCCGCGAATGGCGCGCAGGGTCTCCTCGCATTCCGCGAGACGGGCCTGGAGTTCGGAGATATCTCCGGTGTCGATGTCTTTTGACATACGCGTTTACTTTCCCCGTTCCGGTTTCAGATCCAACCCGACCAGGATACGATCCGTATTCGAGAAATCGCCGATCACCTTTCGCAGCGGTGCGGGCAGTTTCTTTATGAGCGTAGGGGTGGCGACAATCTGCTCTCCCTTGGCGAGCACCGGCTGCTGGTAAATATCGATGATCTCCAGTTCATACCGTCCCTTGAGGTTTTCCTCGCAGATCCTCCGGATATTCATGATCGCCTGCGTGGATCGGGGGGTGGACCCGGCGATGTACAGTTTCAGAATGAATTTTTCCTCCGGGGGATATTCGAGCGCTTTCTCGAATTCCGCGGTGGACTCCACGGGCTTGTCTGATTCCATGATTCCCTCTTTTTACTTGCGCGGGCGAAGATCGATCCCCACCAGAACCTTTTCCGTATTGGAAAGATCCCCGATAATCTTCTTGACCGGCTCCGGCAGGTTGCGCACCACGGTCGGTATGGCGAGTATCTGGTCTCCCCGGGCCAATTGGGGGTTCTTGAGAAGATCGATGACATGAATTTCGTATTTCCCCGCCAGGTATTCCTCGCATATCCGTTTCAGATTGGCGAATGCTTCCAGGCTTTTCGGGGTCTGCCCGGCCACATACAACCGGAGTTCCCAGAAATCCGGCGAACCCGGTTCCACTTTGTTCCTCCCCGCCGGTTTCGCGGCTTTCGGTTCGGTTTCAGCGACCTTCGGGTCTTTGTTCTTCAATGCGGTTGTCATGTATTTTCCTCCACCCCCTTCTCCATAACAGTCCATTCCGGTAATGGCTCTCTCTGATCCCATGCGGTGCGATCCCTGTGCCGCTCCGCGCGCCGTATCCCTCTCCCCCCCGGACCTCACTCCCGGCCTCTCTCCTGTCCAGATTTATCCTTACCCACGTTTGGGTATGGAGGAATCGCGGGCGTTATTTACCCCTCATACCAATTCCCATTCAACCTGACATGACCAAAGAGGTCACCCCTGGGGATG
>CAYRTQ010000235.1:3177-7281 GCA_964426865.1 uncultured bacterium | reverse complement strand
CCGCGCCCTCCGGGCCACCTTCCCCCGGAGGGGGCAGGAAAAGCATGGGGCGCTGTGACATCCCTTGCCCCCTCCGGGGGTAAACGCAGTTCCCGCGGAGCGGCAAGGGATCGAGGGTTAGGGGGCCGGGATCTCACGAATCATATAATTTCTTATGGATAGGCTCTTATTTTAGCCGAAAAGCGAAAAGCACTCTACCACGAAAGACACGAAACACACGAAAAATGAGTGTTTCACAGGGAAAATTTCGTGATTTTCGTGTCTTTCGTGGTTAAATGAACTGTATTGACCCTGATATCCATGGTTGATACCACCGGCATTAGTCCGAATCACGGTTCAGACATTTCCCGCCGGTACAATTCTGTGCCGCTACTCATCATCGCGCTTGACCACTCGCCGAGTTCTCTGCTTGGGAACTCTCCGCGCGGGGAGGAGTCATAGGAGAACCCGTAACCCCAATACCCCCGCGAATGGGGCGGACGGGACGGTTTTATTTGTTTTGATTTTCAATATTGCAATTATCTGATTGCTTATAGGCATAAAGTATTATAATAATACATATTCGATTGCTATCCGAGAAAACGTTTGCTCCGCCGCAGGATTGCTCATATATTATTACTTAAATTGAATGTACTCAAAAATATAAGGAATCTTCTCCATGTCCGCCTACTATGGTTACGGGTACGGGCTGCCGAAGGCGGTCAAGTATCTTCTTATCGCCAATGCCGCGGTTTTTGTCGTCCAGGTATTGATCCCCGCGCTCCTGCCCACCTATCTGCTGGGGCTTGTACCCGCGATGGTGAACAGCCATTTTACGGTCTGGCAGTTCGTCACCTACATGTTTCTGCACGGCGGATTCTGGCATATCGCGTTCAACATGTTCGCCCTCTGGATGTTTGGGATGGAACTGGAAAACAGTTGGGGAACACGGGATTTCGTGAAGTTCTATTTTGCCTGCGGCATCGGCGGCGGCATTCTGGTCTGGCTCACATCCATGGTGGGTCTTTCGGCCTATAGCGTTCCCACCATTGGGGCGTCGGGAGCCATTTTCGGACTCCTGGTCGCCTATGGACTCATGTGGCCCGACCGTATCATCCTGCTTTTCGGGATTATCCCCATGAAAGCCCTGCCGTTCGTGGTCATCTTTGCCGCGCTCAACCTGTTTCAGGGATTGACCGGAACCGGCGGCGGGACCGCGGTTTTCGCCCATGTGGGCGGTGCGCTGACCGGGTTCATTTATCTCAAATACTGGTGGCGCATTCAGGTGTATTTCGAGCATTTCATGCGTCGTCTGCGACGGAAACGGTTCACCGTGATTCAGGGCGGGAAGAAAGGGAAGTCCGATACTTTCCGGAGCGAAACTGATGGCGAGGAAGACGATGTCGACCGGATTCTCGACAAGATCGCCCGAAAGGGAATGGAAAGCCTCACCGAGGAAGAACGGCGTACGTTGCAGCGGGCTTCCGATCGCAAGAACAGGATGTGACGCATTGGGTGAAGCGTGAAGGAAAAACGTTGCTTCCGGGTGAATCATGAGCAGGCGGGCGGTGATTCAATTGTCCATTCTACCGTTCGAAACATCATTCTTCCGGGCTGATTCCATCCTTTATCCGTCACCCTTCAAAGATATCTCTCATTTCTGTATGGCGAAAAAGCCCAGTGTGGCGGACAGGGTGAGGAGTGATACAATTCGTACGGCATTCGTTCTGAGCCCCATGACCGTGCGCTTGATTTCCGGAGAAAATTGTCCGCCGGTATTCGTTGATTTGCGAAGTTTTCCGGAAATATTATCCCGGATGGAGTATTCACCTCCCCGTGCGAAGAGAACCGCGCCGGTGTAACCGGTAGACCGCACATGTAGGGTGAGGAAGAGGTGACGCTCGAAATTCCCGCCCGATTTACGCAGGGTGACTCGGGCGTCGGTGATCCGTATGGAAAGGGTGGATGCGCTCTCCCGCGGGCTGTCCGTGATGGAATATCCCCGTGCGGACAGGACGGCGTCGGTCAGGGAGCGGGTGCTCCGGGAAGGTGTGATTTCGCCCTCGAAGACCGGGATCAGTTCTCCCGGCGAACCCGGTGCGTGCTCCGGAATGAGTTCACGCAGTTCCCGGGAGTAGAGTTCCTCGAAAAGTTCATGGTCGGATGGCGCGGTGTTTCCGGCGGAAACGATTCCCGGAACGGTCAGGACCAGCGCAATACAGATCAGCAAGCGTTTCATGATATTCCATTCTCCTCGATAATCCACGAAAATAATGAGCGGCGCCGGTATTTCCAAAGGAAAAGACACCCGCTCCCCACGGAATGCGCGGATCGGGTGTTGATCGTCCTCTGGCGCGGATTGCCTGCGAGGTTCTGACGATGATTGCGGCCATTCTCTACATCCTGCTCGCCATTTTCCTGATCATCGTCCTGGCGCTGCTCCTGCCGGTGAAGATATTCCTGAAAGCGTCGGGCGGCGATGATATGGATATCCGGGCGAATGGCAGGATCATGATTTTCAACGGGCTGCTGGGAGGCGGTGGATCATACTCCGCCGGATCAGCGAGGTTCGACGTGTATCTGGGCGGCTGGAGGATACTGGAACGGAACGCCGCGTCGATTGTTCGACGCGCCCGTAAGAAAAAGCCCGCTCCGGAAAAGAAAAAGCCGGAAAAACCGGAGGAGGAAAAGGAACCCGGAGAGTGCGCGCCCTCCCTTTCGGATCGAATCCGGAAGTGGCGGGGGATGGCCCGCAGGCAAGCGTTCCTCATGAAGACGGTTCTCCATGAGATACGGGGGGTGCTCCGGGTGGATCGTTTCAGCGCCGGGGTGAAACTCGGTCTGGGCGACCCGGCATTGACCGGGCAGATTATCGGGGTTATCTATGCGGTAAACGGCATCCTGCCGGAACGGTACGTGATCATTCCCTCATGGGACTTTTCACGACGGGTGATTTCCGGAGATGTGGATATCGAATTGACCTTCCGTACGTACCTGTTCTGGATGCATCTTGTGCGCGGCTTCCTTGCGTATCGTAAGTTCCGCAGGGAGCAGCGGCCCGTTTCGGGGGATGATCTTATCGTTCAGGAGGTATAATCATGGAAATAACAGGACTGGTCAAAGCGGTAATGGAAGAGATAAAGAGCACGGTGCGGTCGGATACCGTTATCGGATCTCCCGTGCAGTCCGCCGATTCAACGATTATTCCGGTATCGAAGGTATCGTTCGGGTTCGGAGCGGGCGGCAGCGAGCGGGATGTGGCGAAGGCGCGATCCGGGATGGGCGCCGGCGCCGGGGTGAGTATCGAGCCGGTGGCTTTCATGGTGCTGACCAACGGCAAGGCGCAGCTTCTGCCGGTGAAGAGCCGTGATGCGATGCTTTCCCGTCTCATCGACATGATTCCCCGTGTGCTGGAGTTGATTCAGGATATGATGAACCGTAAAAAAGGAAATAGCGGAGCGGGACAACGGGAGGAAAGTGCGGCATAATGGCGGGTGAGTCGCTACACATACCCGGCGGAAGCGCATCACCGGAAATATGTGAACGGGATCGTGGAGCACGTATCGGCGAATGCCGGTGAAAGGGAGGCAGGTATGGACATTACAGAGGTCGTCCGTGTGGTAATGGAACAGATCAAGGAAACCGTGCGGTCCGAGACCGTGGTGGGAGCGCCGGTGGAAGCCGCGGATTCGGTGATTGTCCCTGTTTCGCGCGTGGCGTTCGGATTCGGCGCCGGCGGAGGAGAGAACGGGGAAACCGTGAAACAATCGGGAATGGGTACCGGCTGCGGTGTCGCGATCGAACCGGTGGCGTTCGTGGTTGTCTCCCACGGCAAGGCGCAGCTCCTTCCGTTGAAAGGCCGTGAAGCCACGTTGACCCGCATTCTCGACCTCGTTCCGGAGGTACTGGAAGCTTTGGGGAAAAAGGGTGAGCGGGATGAGGATACGGGCATGCCGGAGTAGCAGCCCGTGTTGAGATGACACCGGCTTTCCATTCTTTAAACATTCTGGCTTCGGCACTCTGTAGCACTGTCACTTTGCATCTGATTTTATCAAGGGAGAACATGAATATACGAGCGGCATTCCAGGGAGAACTTGGCGCGTACAGCGAACTGGCGGCCCTGGA
>CAYRTQ010000235.1:0-3167 GCA_964426865.1 uncultured bacterium | reverse complement strand
GGAATATTTCCATCATTCGGTCACCGTAGTCCCCCGTCCGTCATTCGCGAAAGTCTTCGAGGCGGTGAGCGCGGGGGAAACGGAACATGGGGTGATTCCCATCGAGAACTCGCTTGCCGGGAGCATACACGACAACTACGATCTGCTTCTCGAACATGATCTGGTCATCACCGGAGAAATCAAGCTCCGGATCGAACACAATCTTCTGGTGAACCCGGGAACCCGGCTGGAGGATATACGGCGGGTATATTCCCACCCGCAGGCCCTCGCCCAGTGCAAGGATTTCCTTGCCGGGCTGGAGGGAGTGGAACTGATCAGCGTGTACGACACCGCCGGAGCGGCGCGTAAAATAAAGGAAACCGGGCGGCGCGAGGAGGCGTCCATAGCAAGCGGGCAGGCCGCTCACGATTATGGCCTGGAGGTTTTGCGGACGGGCATCGAATCGAACCACAAAAACTTCACCCGCTTTCTCGTGCTCTCGCGGAAGCTGTCGGAACAGGTTGAAAATTCAAAAACTTCCATCGTGTTCTCGACCCGCAACATTCCGGGGGCCCTGTTCAAGAGTCTCAGTGTATTTGCATTACGGGATATTGATTTGTACAAGATTGAATCGCGTCCGATTCCGGGGTCTCCCTGGGAGTACCTGTTCTATCTGGATTTCGCCGGTGATATCCGTCAGGATGTCATCAAGCGCGCACTCGGTCACCTGGAAGAAATCGCGGGGTTCCTCAAGTTCCTGGGCTCTTATCGCAAGGGTGGGGAAGTGGAGGGACAGTTCCAGGAAAGGCGTGAGTAGCGGCATGAGGAACATACTGGTCATCCGGTTCAGTTCGCTCGGTGACGTGGTCATGACCTCCGCGGTCATCGAGGCGCTCAGCGGATTGCCGGATCAGCGGATAACCCTGCTCACCCGATCTGCCTATACGCCGGTTTTCGCCGCCGACCCCCGTCTTGACCGTCTGGTTGGAATCAAGGGCCGGGAAACTCCGCGCGCTATCGCCGACCTGGCCGGAAACGGCTTTGACGTGGTGGTCGATCTCCACGATACCCTGCGGAGCAGGGCGGTGTCGGCGCTGGTGAAATCTCCGATGAAACTGCGGCTGGACAAGCACACGCTGGCCCGGAGACTCATGATCTGGACCCGCAACCGTTTCCGTCGCACGTTCGATGTGCTGGGGAGTTATCTCGATACCGTACGCCCGCTGGGGGTGAACGGGAGAACGCTCCCCCGTTTGTTCATCGGCGACCGGGAACGTATGGCGGCGGACACACTCCTTTCGCCGTTCAGGAGTTCCGGCGGGAAGGTGATCGGCATCGCCCCCGGTTCGCGCCATGAGGAGAAGCGCTGGGGCGCGGAGTCCTATGCGGTGCTGGCGGATTTGCTGATAGCGAGGGGAGATGTCCCGGTGTTCATCGGAGATTCCGATGACACCGCGTATATCCGCTCCATCGCCGGACATATGACCGGCGCGGCGTCCTCTCTGGCGGGAAATGCGGATCTCGGGACCACTTCGGCGCTCATTTCGGGTCTGGACGGTCTGGTGTGCAACGACAGCGGCCCCATGCACCTGGCGGGCGCGTTGGGAACGCCCTGCGCCGCGGTATTCGGACCGACCCACCCGGACCTCGGCTTCGTTCCGGGCTACCCGTTCGGAACGGTGCTCCATTCCGGCGCTCCGTGCAGTCCGTGCAGCCTGCACGGGAGCATCCCCTGCCGTCTGGGAACCCACCGCTGCATGGTGGAAATCACCCCGGTCCAGGCGCTCCGGGAACTCGATAGAGTGATGTCCATCTCGTGATTCTTGAAAGGCCGCCTTCTGTAATTGACAAATTGGCATCACGCTGTTTGGCAAATTTCGCAATACCGCGAATCGCGGTTCAGAAATCCCTTAACCATTTTCTCCGGAGAGTCGCTCCGGGGAAATCCATGAATGGACTTGATGGTAAGACCCGATACATTCGTCTCCGTGGACATCGAAACCACCGGGCTGGATTCGAGCCTGCACGAGATCATCGAGATCGGCGCGGTGAAAGTGGCGCAGGGGAAAATCACCGCCGAATTCTCCGAACTGGTAAAACCGGAAAAAACCGTACCCGAGTTCATCACCCATCTCACCGGCATTTCCGATCGCGATCTGCGAAATGCGGGATCCATTCGCCAGGTGCTCCCCTCGTTCCTTGATTTCGTGGCCGGTCAGACCATTGTAGGCCAGAATATCGGGTTCGATGTGGCGTTCCTCCGCACCGTTGCGGGAATCGGCAATTTCGGAGCGCCGGTGGACAACTGCGAACTCGCCCGCATTCTCCTCCCCATGCTGCCTTCCTACAATCTCGACAGCCTCATCGATTTTTTCGCGCTGAACCCGCCGGTCCGTCACCGCGCGCTCGCCGATGCGCAGGTGACCGCCGAGATATTCCTCAAACTTCTGGACATGCTCCACCACGTTCCGGACAGCCTGCTCAACGAGATGGTACGGATTTCCTCCCGCACCGGAAGCAGTCTCCGCGAAGTGTTCGAGGCGCAGCTTCTGGAACGCGCCAACGCACCGCTGCACCTGCGGGCGAAGCCAAGCGCTCCCGGGCCGGTCGCAGGCAAACCGGACAATATTTACGGTAACTTCTCCGGAGAGTCTCCGGAACGGGATGTCGAGGGCGCACAGGTGAGCGAACAGCAGGTGGAATCCTTCCTGAAATCGGGTGGAGGACTTTCCCGGCGTCACGAGTCGTTCGAGGAGCGCACCGGACAGGTATCCCTCGCCCGTCACATCACCGCGGCGTTCAATCGGTCAGAAATCCTCCTCGCCGAGGCGGGAACCGGCACCGGGAAATCCATCGCCTACCTGCTTCCCTCCATTCTCTTCTCCGAGGCGGCGCAGCAACGGGTGATCGTGTCCACCAACACAAAAAATCTCCAGGAGCAGCTCTTTTTCAAGGATATACCCCTCCTCGGGAAGGTGTTGGACTTCCCATTCCGTGCGGCCATCCTGAAAGGGCGGGGGAATTATGTTTGTCTCCACCGCTGGGCGCGGCTCCTCGATACCCCGGACCAGTTACTCTCGAAACAGGAACGCTCGCTCGTTCTTCCGGTGGCCGCCTGGCTTCACTCCACCTCCACCGGCGATCTTTCGGAAACGGGATTCTTTTCCATGCTCACCGAGACGGGGTTT
>CAYRTQ010000234.1:0-7298 GCA_964426865.1 uncultured bacterium | reverse complement strand
CCTCTTTGGTCATGTCAGGTTGAATGGGAATTGGTATGAGACAGAGTATGGTTCAAGAAAGCGTAACTGTTCAGGCAGGCTTCAAATGCTTTCCTGCCGGTTTGGACGGTAATTCGCGTGATGGGAATCCCTCCCGGTTCCCTTCCCGAGTCCGAAGCCAGTCATACATGAAAACGGCGTTTCCATTCCGGAAACGCCGTTTTCATTCAGGAATAAATCCGTGCGGTTGATTACGCTTTGGCCGAGGCCGCGGCGGCGTTCTGGGCGGCTTTCATCTCGATGAACGCCTTGGGGTTTTCCACCACGAGGGCGATGTAGATGATGGCGGCGACCATCATGACCAGAGCCAGACCGAACGAGCTCATATAAGTCATGATTCCCTTGTCGATGAGATAGCCGATGACGGGCGGCAGGAACACCATGAACGGGATGACACCGATATTGACCGCGGCCACGTAGGTGGACTTGTCAAGCGTCGGGCAGCAGAAGAGTGTCATGTTGGTGTAGCCGGTATTGTCGGAAATCTGCGAGAGACCGGTGATCACGAACGCCACGAAGACATAAACCGGGCTGGCGTTGGGGGTGAGCATGGCCATGACCGTATAAAGGACCGCGATGATCTGGGCTGTGATGAGCAGGTATTTCGGTCCCCAGATATCGGCGATGCGGGTGATGGTGAATCCGCCGATGAACAGGCCGAGACCGTTGAGGGCGGTGAACCATCCGGCGTTGGCGGGATCCAGACCGCGCTCCTTGATGAGGAACAGCAGCAGGAAGGCCATCATGATGTAATGTCCGCTCATGAGCCACTTGCCCACCAGAAACTTCATGAAAACCTTGTCGGTTTTGTACACGTTGACAAGCTTCCCGACATATGCGCCGAAGGACGGGGCGGCCTTGACCTTTTCACCTTCGGGCTCTTTCACCAGAAGCATGATGGTGATGGAGACGAGTGTGAACACAAAGGTGAGGAGGAAGAGAATCGCGTAATTCATGGGTTGCGGGAAGCTCGTTCCGATTGCCTTGATGGCGAAACCGGAAAGGAAGATGCCGCCGAACTGGACCGCGAAATAAATTCCGAGGAGCTGTCCCATGCGCTCGGGGGGAATGACTTTATACAGCAGGCTGAAGTTGCCCGGAATGTAAAGTCCGCCGAGGAAGCAGGCCCAGGCGAACGCCGCCAGGAAGAACCAGATGGCGAACGGTCCGCTCGCGGCGCTGTTCATGAAAAGATACAGGCCGTATACGAGAAACCCGAGACTGGAAAGGATGAGGCTCATGGCAATGTACTTCTTCTTGATGATCAGCGGCTCGGACTTGTATCCCGCCCAGATCTGGGGGAAAGCGAACCCGGCCCAGAAAATGGTGGTGATCAGCCCGATCTGGGTGGAAGACGCGCCCAGGAACGCCAGGAGCGCCACCGGGATGCCCAGATAATAGGTCAGGCCGCCCCATACCGATCCCCCGAAGCCCAGGAGAAAGGCGAATGCATCGTTCTTGTAGTACTCGGTCAGACTTTGGATTTTTGCCATGCTGTTACCCTCCGCGTGGAAAGGACTCCCTCTGCTCGAAAAATGTGTGACGGCCTACGGGTGAAACTTCGCCTCCGCTCCCCTCTCGGAACCCCCCTCCGGAAATGCCGGAGAGCGTTCGGTCGATGGAACTGTTGAAACCCATTCCCCCATCGTCCTGGTAAAAAAATACACCGAACAACGATACAAACTATTTAATACAAAGTGCGGGCTTCTGTCAAGTCCAATAAAGGCGAGAACGGGAAAGTGGAAAATAAAAATGGAGTCCTCTTACGGTAAAAGCCGGGAAAAACGGGGCTGCGGCGTATATATCGCCTGTTGTCCCCGTGGTCCGCGCGGAGCCGAATGCCGAGCGCGGGCGCGGAGGTCTCCCCGTCTGCTCCGGGCAGCCGTATCATCGCGCGAATCACGGTTCAGGCGTCTTCCCCCTCCGCGGCTCCGCTCCCTTTCCGTATCACGAGAGTAATATCCGCCCGTTCCAGAAGGCTCATCGGGAAATGACGGGATTTCGCCACATGGAGGTCGCAGTCCTCGAGTTTCGCTCCCTCCAGGGATTCCGCCATACGGACGAGCGTCCCCCGGGTATAGTACGACACCACCGGAGGGCCGATGTTCTGCCAGGTGGAGCCGATCGCCACCCGCTCCGATGTGAGCATCGAAACGAATTCCTTCGTGTAGAACAGGAGGCTCATCAGGAAGGATGGGCTGAACGCCAAATCCACCACGAAAAGGGTTCCCCCGGGTTTCAGCAGGTCCAGGGCGTTCCGCATGGCCGCGAGCGCCAGACGCCGTGACTGGCCGCGAGTCTTCCCGACCAGATGGTGAAGCACCGATCCGAGCAGGGCGTAATCGAACCGCTCCGGAATGGAGTCCACGAAGCCCCGGTCCAGAATGGATCCCAGGAAGACATCGCAGGGAACCCGCTCCCGGGTACGGTTCAGGTAATTGACGCTCGGGTCGACTCCGGCGAACGTTTTCAGGGGGGTGACGTTTCCGAGGAACTCGATGATATTCCCCGCGCCGCATCCGATATCGACGAGCGAGTTATCCGGACGGCCTTCCCGCTGCAAGACCGAAACGACGTGACGCATGCGCCCCAGGTCG
The DNA here is from genome assembly GCA_964426865.1 of uncultured bacterium. GTDB lineage: Bacteria > Latescibacterota > Latescibacteria > Latescibacterales > Latescibacteraceae > JAWLHT01. Next base: position 4,662 of record CAYRTQ010000234.1, on the reverse strand, counting down.
TATTCGGTGCCGTACCGGTTGAAATATTCGACAGTTTTCTGATCGTGCATGGAACGGGATATCCTTCCGGGAAATGAATGGGAGAGGGGAATATAGGGCAAATCCACGCCGGTGTGCAAGCGGTATGTGCGAATACACCCCCTCCCGTCGAAAAGGGATCGCGGAACACTCCGGAAAGGTCCCCGCTTTCTCCGCGAAACGCCGGGAATATGGAATCGGTTCCCGGAACTTGCGGTCCCCCGGGACCGGTGAAAAAAAAGCGGTGATAACAATCCATTTGTGGTATTTTATGCAAGCACAATAAACAGGAGAATATTTTCCGGGAACATGATGGGGCAACTTTCTCCTGCCCGGACTTCTGCAAAGAAGAAGGCGGCGTTTTCTCCACCGGCGCGGGCCCTCACCCGGCCTGCGGCCACCATCTCCCCCGCGCGTCTTTTCGCGTGGGAGAGAAGGCGGGGAGTGAGGGCAAACAGCGCCCGTCAATCCTCCGGGCGACATCAATCCCCTGATTTTTCGTTTTCCGAAAGGTGAAGTATGGAAATGTCCGATATCCCGGTGCGGATACCGGAAATCGTCGCTCCGGCCGGTTCGCGGGAGAGTTTCGCCGCGGCGCTCCGGGCGGGCGCGGACGCCGTGTACATCGGCGCTCCCGGCATGAATATGCGGGCGGGCGCGGAACCGTTCACTTTCGGCGATATCCGGGAAATGATCGGGAAGGCCCATGATCGCGGGACAAAGGTGTTCATCGCCCTGAACACGCTCCTCTATGACCGTGAAACCGGCCTTGCCGGGCGGATCCTGGACGAGGCCGCGGACTCCCGCGCCGATGCGGTGATTCTCTGGGACATGGGCGTTCTCGGCCCGGCCCGTGAACGGGGGCTCCGGGTGCATCTCTCCACCCAGGCCTCGGTTTCCAACGCCGGAGCCGCGAGCTTCTATGAGGCCGCGGGAGTGAGCCGTATCGTGCTCGCCCGGGAGCTTTCGCTGGAACAGGTTCGGGAGGTGATCCGTCGCACCCGTGAGCGCGGGTCCGCCCTGGAATTCGAGTGCTTCGTCCACGGCGCCATGTGTGTGGCGGTGAGCGGACGCTGTCTCGCCAGCCAGTTCCTCACCGGGCGGAGCGCCAACCGCGGCGACTGTCTCCAACCCTGCCGTCGCGGCTACCGGGTCATCGACGAACGCAACGGCGACGAACTCGTGCTCGACGGCCATTCCATCCTGAGCGCGAAAGATATCTGTACGGTCGATATCATGGATCGTCTGGTGGAATCGGGCATCGGAGCGTTCAAGATCGAGGGGCGGATGCGCGACTCCCGGTATGTGCGGATCGCGGTGGAATGCTACCGTGAGGCCCGTGACGCCGCGCTCGCGGGGACGTTCACCCCCTCGCTGGCGGAAGAGCTGAAAGAGCGGCTCGGGAGCGTGTTCAACCGGGGATTCTCCACGGGGTTCTACCTGGAACGCCCGGACAACGAGATCGCCCGTCACGAGGGGAACCGGGCGGGCACAAGGAAGGAATATGCCGGGCGGGTGACAAACTACTACCCGAAAGCCTGCGCCGCGGACATCCTGCTCGAAGCCCGGTATCTCGCCCGGGGAGAACGGGTGCTCATCACCGGGCCGACCACGGGCGCGGTGGAGTGCATGGCGGATTCCCTTCGTTCGGAGGAAAACCGCGCGGTGGAACGGGTGGAGAAAGGAGAAACGGCGGGCGTTTCCGTAACGGAACGGGTGCGGGAAGGGGACCGGGTATACGTGCTTTCCGGCGGAAGCCTTTGAAAAGGTCTGGGTATCGTAATCTTTGGTGATTTGCGCCACAAAACATTTGAATGACAATGGGTATTTTGCGGCCATACATGTTGACGAATAAGATAAATAATAACGAATGGACGAGATAAATGGGGAAAAAACGTGGGAAAGAGCGGGAATAAACGGGATTCTGTGGGAAAAAATGAAAATCATTTTCAAAAAAGGTCTCGGCAAAAGAGCGCTGTCGAGACCTTTTTCTTATTCATCGGAAAAGAGCGATAGTTGATTCCGGCGATCCGCGGCCAGGATCAGGCGGATTTGTTTCTCGCTGAGGTCGAACTTTTTGCAGAGAAAAGCGTGGTTCTCGCCGTTGAATTCCTTGCGGATTATATCGTCCCTGACCGAGCGTCGGACGGCATCGAGCTTATGGATGTAGATGCTGCGGCCTCCATACTCCTCGACCAGCTTGAGGTAGCTTTTTACGCCGATAAGCCCGGCAATTTCCTTCCCATCCTCGGGCAGCATGTCGAGGGTGACCCCGGAGGTATCGATATTATCCCAATTCACGAGGGGCCTCACGGTGAAAGATGTTGCTGGTGGAGGTCTTGGTCATCTGTTTCAGCCGCTCGATGACCCAACTGGCATCAGAGGATTCATTCAGGGTGGTCGACGTGATGTGGCCCTTCTCCCGCTGGCGTTCCAGCCACAGCGAGAAGCCGTTGCGGACGCGCCAGGTGAAACGGCGGGAGAGGACGTCGATCAGGCGGCGCTGGTCGGGTGTGGTGAGACGAATTATATTGGAAATTTTGCGATCCTTGCCGCGGATTACGAATCCGGATGCTTTGAAATGGTCGATGAGTTCGACGCCTTGTCCATAGGTCAGATCTTTGGATGACCGTTTCCCGAATAGATTAAACAGCATGTCGCGGTACAGATCGTCGTCCAGCCCGAGTTCATTCTTGGCGATGTGGATAAGCTGGATCTGGTTTTTCGTGATCTTGTTCATGCCACCGTTTCCTTCCGTGAAAGCGTCGATGGACTGACATCGTACCATCTGAAATTCGCCGTTTCGATCTTGACCGGAAGCGGCCAACCCTCCGGCCGCATTCCGATAGCGGTTACCACCTGCGGTTCATCCAGCCTTCCCCCATAACCATCGGTACCGGTCCAGATGTAATCCGCCTCGATGTCAATATCACTGAGCCGTACCATCAACGCCCTCCACTGCTTCCACTGTCCGGAAATTATACCTTTTCGCGTATGCGTCCAGGTCGTCCTGGGCGGCTTTCATGGTATTCCGGATCGGCAGATTTTTTGATTTCACCCGATGGCTGCCATACCCGCGGCGATGATTCCTGACGGTCATCCAGTCGGTTCCGTTGGTAAGCCCGGAGCTCACCCGGTAGAGATTGCCTTTGTCATCCTCATAGACTGTGTAAATCATCCCGGAATCCCTCACGGCTCAGAGGTTATTTTTACCGGCGCGCCCAATGTTGCCGCGATCCGATCCGCGTAATGGTCATTGACCCAGAGCGCGGCCTCGCTAAAGATTATCACTGTGCCGCGTTCGAACTTCACGTAGAGCAAAGGAGCGATAAATGTTGTCCAGGAGTTCTCGTTCATTTCTTCCCGGAGTGGTGCGAGTTTCTCGTGCATGCGAACTGTCTGGGCTGCATTATCGCACTCAAGACGAGCCCGGATTTCCGCGAGTATTGACGTCCGCTCCGATTCTTTCCGATCCAGCTTTCTGGCCGCCTGATCATGCTGAGAGAGAGCCATGCCCGACGCGAGGAACCGCTCGAAAGCCTTATCGCTACGGAAAATGCAATCTGGAGCATCTTGGGACTTCATGTCCATCCACCACTTCATGGAGTGAAAGCCATCGATGGCAATGATGGCTTTATCGAAACCGTATGTCCGCAGGCGGGCGATGTAGTTCTTTTTCCAGGTGGCGAGCCGCCATTTATGACCGATTGTTTTAACCAGGTACTCATGCAGATCGGCGACCTGGGAACTCAGATCCTCGGAATTCACGACTCTACCTCCTCCGGAATCTCATTGAGTACCACTGCCATCATGAGGCGACAGAAGGCATGCCGAAGGTGACGTTCGGTGCGGTCGCCCGCCAGCCAGAGTTCAATGTGTTTCTTTGCCCGCTGAAGATGCACATGAACCGGAATTTCACGCCAACTGGATTTTCCGTTTTGTCCCCCATATTCCATGACCTTCTGGAGTATCTGGATTGCGGCGGCAGGAATCAGTTGACGGTACTCGTGTTTGGAAGCGATGGCAGTAAACAAGATGGTGCGCGCCACTTTATTCTCCTTCCCCTGTTATCGGAGGGTTCCGATTATATCCCCGTTGAGCGTGGAAATGAAAGCCGAACCGATTTTCTCGATACTACCGCAGAGCCTGATAGCCTCCTGCCATCCCTGACGAATAACGGATGCCCTCGGGACATTCAACGGCACATCGAACGTGCAACTATGCTGTCGTCCCAGCCGATCTGTACAGGAAACCATATGCTGCTCCGTGATACCGATCTGATTCGTGGCGGCATGGTTCATGACGGCCTCCCGGTCAATTCATATGCGAACGTTTCTTTAGGCTTCCGAGCGGTCTCGATCTGGGAAAGCTCCTCGTCGGACCAGGTTTCGATCTCCTGCCAGTTTACCTTCTCTTCGACTTTGATTCCCGTTTCGAGCCCTTTCCCGCGCAGATATTTGACCGTGATATGACGGGCTTTCTGAACAACCTTGCCGATCTGGTGGAGGATCACCCCGCCGGAGAGGGTGACGCGGTCAGTCTTCCCGGGAAACACATCGAGCTTGTTCTTCTTCAGGAAAGAAATGAGGCTTTTCTCGGCCTTTTCAAGATCGGTCCGCATCTCGGTGGTGCGGGAAGCATACT
>CAYRTQ010000233.1:0-7319 GCA_964426865.1 uncultured bacterium | reverse complement strand
CGCCATTCGGGGTGAGAACCTTGGGCACCGCCTTCACATCGACCAACAAATCTTCGATGATGGAGCTGGCCTTCACCACCGGGAGATTATCCGAATTCTGCCAAACCAGCATGGGGCCCGCCCCATCGTTCGCGGGATTGGCGGAATTGAATACTCCGGCCTCGAATGTATGATCGCTCTTCAGCAGACTCGAACGGAAATATACCTGAATCGTATCTTCCGCTTTTCCCGAGTCCAGAAGCGGGTTGATAAACGTGACATAAAGGCTGTCGCTGGTCGAGCTCTGGGTAAAGTCCGTGACGGACAGCATCGTCTTCCGCGCGGCCGCATCCGTACCGTTGAAAACGATCGAATCGACATCAGCGACATTGGGTACCGAAATGACCATGGACTTGAAATCCTGGCCGGTGGCAAGCTTGTAATCCAGCGTATACACGAAACTCGTATCCATACCCATGGGAACCGTGCCGGGGACAATGGAACCCTTGGCCGAAGCCATGGGCTGAGCTTCCCTGGAGAAGGAAACATTGAGACTCTTGAATTTCGGAGTCTTGTCCGGGTCGTTGGTGGAAAGACTCACCCGATACTGGAACTTGACCGCGGGCTCGGGCGAATCGAAACGGAAGGATTTCTCGGTATGCCCAACGCTCCAGGAACTCGCCACTCCGTTCTCGGAGGGAAGCGTACGGGTCTGAACCACGATCTTGGTCCCTTCCGGCACATCGCCGGTCCAGGTCACCCGGTCGAAGTTCTTCACGACCTTGGAGGAACCGAAATCATACCACGGGGAAACATATTCACCGGTATAGTTGTATCCGCTGCCATAAACCATCATCTCACCGATATGCGGCTGGGAAATGGCGCGGGTCGCGGTGATGTTGTACCGGATGTACCGGGCGTTTTGCGGAGGGAACGAAATCTCGTAAAACTCGTATCCACCGTTATCGGCGTTGGTGATACCGATTTCCTGGAGAATACCGACTTCCTCGTACCGGTAGTTGTCGAGCGAAATTTCGGCAGCGAAACCGCGTACCGCCAACCGCTTGAAGTTATCGGGATTGGTGTCTCCGGTGTAGAGGACCAGCTTGTTCAGCTTGTAGACGTTCTCGAGGTCAACAGCCTTCTTGCTGTTCATGGCGTCCGCCTGGTACGCCAAACCGGTGGTGATATCACCGTTGACCAATTCGGCGTAGTCGCAGGGTTTCAAATTCGCGATATTCTCGCCGTCGATCCGCCGAAGCATGATGCCGCCGCCCTGCATGGAGCCGACGTCCGCATCGCCCTCATACCCGGTGATCACGTCGATGTGGCTGTTCGGAATATAATCGAACGCACCCATCTTGCCGAGCATCACCCGTTTCAGACCATACTTGTTGACATCATCGAAAAAGGCGGCATCAAACTTGTACCAGTCCGACCGCCCCAGCGCCGCCTTGACATCGCCCGCGTAATAATACCACATGCTGTTGCCCTTGTCCGGGAACAGCTTCGTCTTGTCGTCCTTGAACTGGGAGCGACGCTTCGCGATGGTCGTCCCCTGCCAGTCGGAACCGGTATCGATATCCATCATGAGCCCGTTTCCGTCGCCAAGCCCAAGATTTTCCACCTGAACCGCGATGAGGAGTTCGGCTCCGCTGACGGTTACGGGATACGTCTCGGTGGTTTCCCACTTGCCGTCGTTCGTCGCCGGGCTGTCGATACGATTCCCGTTGATCCAGAGAGAGTACCGGTTGACCGCTGTAATGTGAACATTGATGGTCGAATAGGGGGCGTTGGGCCCTGACAACCTTGCAAAATAGTAAACTGTGTTCGGCCATGCATTCCACGTAGTGTCGGTGACAGCTGCCACCGCGGCTACGGATGGATTTGCGAAGGCGGCTAACATCAGCCCGGCCAGTAACACAATCATTGCACAGTATTTAATACATCTCCGCAATGTAACCTCCACAAATAATGCCCGGCTAGACATTCTATCCGGGAGATGTCAGTCTAATCCTCCAATTTCTCTGGAGTATTAACACCGGTATGCAAAAGCTCTGAATCCGTCAGATTGTGACTTTCACCTCCTTGACCAACCTGAGGCTCCACCTTTACTTTATTTTAAAAAATATCAGTTTTTGAATTATCCTTTACAAACATTGAACCTATGATAAGCTCTCACTCATAGCTTGTCAAGGGTAAAAAACAGAAGAAAACCTTGATTTAAAAAAAAAACAAATACACCCGGAAAAACCCTGAAACACGTGCTTCAGAGCTGTTCAACCCGGTTTATTTCCCCCTTTCCGAGCCCGGTGCGCTTTCACATTCTCGCGAAACTAATCTAGAGCCTTCACACAATAAATGCAAGGGAAAATCTTTTTATTCCCCCCCGAGGTGGAAAACTTCCACTGGATGGTTTCCCCGGCTCCGGCCTCCCGCGTCCCTCCCCATGACCCATATCACCCATTTCCCGGTGAGTAACGGTTCCACCCCACCTTCCCCGCCGCGGGCTGCTGTTCGGCTACTCCGCCCCCGGTTTTCACTCTCTCACGGTTCGCTCTTCCCGTACCCGCCCGTATTTTTCGCTGCACCGCGGAAAAATATATTCCCATGCGGAGGAAAGCGGATTATCTTTCGGCAAGTCATCCGATGCGCGCTCCGCTCCAGGAAGCCTTCAGCGCGCGTTATCCCTTCATTATGTTATTCCTCCATTATTGTGATCAAAGGAGATCGGCATGGACAGGTCTGATCCCGCCATCCTTCGCGCGGGAGTTGGAAGAGCGGACATCACTCCGCCCGAGGATTGTTTTCTCGAAGGGTTCGCGGCGAGAGACCATACCGCGGAGGGCATTCATGATCCCCTGAAAGTTACCGCGCTCGCGCTGTCCCGGTATAACCGGCGCGTGGTGCTGGTCACTCTCGACATTCTTGACCTCCCCGACACTATCGTCGATACGATATGGGAGAAGGCCGGACATCATTATCATCTGGAACCCCGCGACCTTCTTCTGAACTCCTCGCACACCCATGCAGGCCCCATGACCTGGCCCCGCGTCCCGAACCGCTTCTGCTCCGACCGCAGGCAATGCATTCCCGATGAACGCTATCTCCATCGTCTGGTGGAAAACATCGTGACCGCCATCGGCATGGCGCTCGGCGCTCTCGAACCGGCCAACGCCTACTTTGGATGCGGCGAAACACGGATCGGCATCTGCCGGAGAGCGAAGGACGCCTCGGTTTACCGCGGCGATCCTTCCGGATATCTGGGCATCTATGCCAATTACCCGAATCCGGACCGGGAGATCGACCACGCCTGCCCCGTGCTGTTCCTCACCAACGGCGAGGAAAACCCTTTGGCGCTCGTGTACGGCGCCCCCTGCCATCCCACCACCATGAGCCATGACAATTACCTCGTATCCGCCGAATACCCCGGGGTCACCCGACGGATACTGGAGGAGCGGTTCGGCGCTCCCGCCCTGTTCCTCCAGGGAATCGGAGGGGATGTGAAACCCGCCCGCGTGGCGGAGCATGACCGTTTCCGGAGCGGGAATTACCATGACGTGGACCGGGTCGGAGCGGAACTGGCCGCGGATGTTCTCCGGGTCATGGATCGCGGGCTGCGTCCGCTCGACATCCGTATCCGACGCGCGGTGAACCGTTTTCCGGTTCCCCTGGCGCCCGGATGGGGGGAGACGGAGTTCCGGCGGTACGCCGCCGAAAACCAGCCGCTCCACCGCCGTATCTGGGGGGAATGGTGGCTGGATCGGATCCGCGCGGGCGAACCCCTTCCCCGGTCCATGAACATGACCCTCTCCATCCTCGAACTGGCCGAGGACCTGCGGTTCACCGGCATCGCCGGCGAACTCCTCACCGGAATGGGCATCAAGATACGGCGCAGTTTTCCGTCCGGGACAACCCTGCCCTTGGGATATTCGAACGGGCGGACCACCTATATCCCGGATTCGGACGTACTTCGCGAGGGCGGGTACGAGGCGATCGAGACGATCTTTTTCACCCCGGGCATGCCCGCGCCCTGGCGCGAGGACATCGACGACACCGTGCTCGGCGCGTACCGGACCCTGGCGCAAACCCTGGACTGAGGCCATCACTCAAAGGGTAAAAAAAAACTCCCTCCCCCTTCGACCACCGGGCCGAAACGGGGAGGGAGTTTTTTTATGGTCCAATACCCATGTCACTACCGGTGGAACAAAATCTCCGTCTTGCTGAACACGGACAAACTCAGCCACAGCGATTTGGCGGGCATTCGCCGGAATCGTCGAACGCTTCGGCCACCCCCGCGGCCCATCCCACCCTCCCCGGCCCGTTCGCGGTTCACCACGCTCCGGCGACAGCGGAAAACGAAACGAGGGTATATCGCCGGGATTCACCGCATTACCGGAAACCCGCCGTATCCCGCGCCGTAAAATTCACGGCGGGGCGTCACCGCTGGACCGGAATTTGCATCATACGTACGGGAAGGATGGCGACGGGAAGGAAAATGGAGAACGGAAACGAGTTTTTCTTTCCGTTACGGGGGAAGTTGGTATTACATTATATATAGTAGCCGCTGATGCCGCGGGACGATGTCTCGCGGCGGGCTTTTCCATCAGATGTTCCGCAAGGAAGGAGACTGACATGAAAATTTTCGCCGGCGCCGCCGCGCTTGCATTCGCCGTTTTTCTGACCGCCGCGCCGCCCTCCTGGGGGCAGGGACGCGGTACCGGGATCGGAATCATGATTGGAGAGCCGACCGGACTCTCCTTTAAAAAGTTCATCGGCCCCCGCACCGCCATCGATGCCGGACTGGCCTGGTCGCTGGCCCACGACAACAATCTCCATATCCATGTGGATTATCTCCTGCACGATTTCCGGCTGCTGAAACGGGAATTCCAGGTCACCGAGGGCGAGTTGCCCCTGTATTACGGCATCGGCGGAAGACTCCGGGTGAACGGGGATTCCCATTTCGGCATACGGTTCGTCATCGGGACCGCGTACATGTTTGAAACCGCCCCGATTGACGTGTTCCTTGAGGTCGCCCCGGTCATGGATCTCATCCCGAGCACGGAACTGACCGCCGATGTGGGCGTCGGATTCCGGTACTGGTTCAAGTGAACCGGCTCAGTAGGTAAACCGCTCGACCAATTCCGCGAAAGCCGGGTATTCCCGCTGGAGAGCGGCGCGGTCCCCCCGCTCGTAATCCTCGAACTCGAATCCCGGTGACATGGTCGTCCCGAGCAGGGCGAACGTTCCCCCCGGGTGCAGGCGAAGTCCCTGCCAGACTCCCCCGGGAGCCAGACACTGGATCAGTTGGCCCCCCTCGATATCGTTCCCCAGGACAGCGGCATCCCCCAGGCCGTCCGGATACAGCCGCAGCATGGTCACCGGATCGCCCAGGTAGAAATGGAACAGTTCGTCACCGGGCACCCGGTGAAGCGCGGAAAAGCTCTCCGGGGTCACCAGGTAATAGATGGCCGTGCCGAACGACCGGTCTCCCGGATACCCGGGGGAGAGCGCGGAACGGGGAATGCACTCTCCGCTCCGGTAGGTTTCGCGATAGTATCCGCCCTCGCCCGGGAGCGGCTCCAGCCCCAACAGGCGTATCACTCTCGATGCATCCATACCCGCTCCTCATGAAACGGCCAGAATCCGGGGAATAGACACGCCCCGTCTCTCCGGTTGTCCGGATTCCCGCCCGATAATCCCGGAACAAACGCGGGGACCCGGTGTTCTGGATCCCCGCGCCAGCGATACCGCGTGCATATTCAAAAACCGGAATATCAGTATTTCTCGTTGTACTTGTCGTAGATATTCTTTTTCCAGTCCGCGTTGTGTCCGCCCATCTCGCGGGTGGGCGCGGGGTCGTGACGATTCCCCAGGTAGAGCCACTGCATGGGCTGGTCGGTATGATTGATGGAGGAATGGGGAACCTTGAAAGTGGGCGGGATGAGGAACGCCATGCCCACTTCCTGCTTGAAAAGACGGTTTCCGAACATGAGAAGGCTGTCACCCCTGAGCTGGCACCAGATTTCCTCCACTCCGGGACCGTGCATGTGCGGCTGCGCCATATCGAAGGCGTCGATGGAAACCACGCCGAATCCCATGGGATTGCAGAATTTCGCCCCGTCCACGATTCCCCGGCCGATGTGCGCCCAGTGCATCCCGGCGCCGGGCTGATGATCCTTGTAGGAACCGACCTTCATTTCACTGATGGGCTTGAAATCGGGGGTGATCTCCTCCACGACGATAACGGCCTGGAGCGCTTTCTCCTTGTCCGTGTTGAAGAACTGGTAGGTCAGACCCGCCGGGATGAACACCCCGGTTCCCTCGGAGATGTCCGCTTTCCTTCCGCCCGCTTCCACTCTCCCCACGCCGTCGGTGATGTAAAAGAACACCTGTTCCTTGTCGTGCTTCACCTTCTGGGTACGGGTGTCGGCATCGAGATTCCCGTGATTGTATGCCTTGATGTACTTGAGTACCGCGCCGGGACGAGGCGGATTCAACGGGTCGCCGGGAGTCAGGTAGGCCCGCTCGATCCAGCCCCCGTGCATCACGGAACTCGAAATGACCGGCGAATTCTTCCAGCTCCGGAGATAGAGTTCCACATTGGTGTCCGTGTCCGGATACCGGTGATTGTAATCATCCATCTCGAAATATGACGGCGCCTTATCCTGGGAATAGGCCGGAACGGAAAGGATTGCAGCCGCGGCGGTCGCGGCGGCCAGGAACATCTTCATGGGTTGTCTCCCCCTTTGGTTGGTTGAAAGTGCCTGAGTGCCTGAGTGCCTGAGAAAAAAATACGTGACAGAACCCGCCGGTCAAGAGTTTCTTCCTTGCTCCCTCTCCTGACTTCCGGCTCCTGGTTTCTTCCTTATCGTATCCGATACAAATGCACGCCCCACGGGCCGAAATCATCCTCGAACGTCCCGTTTCGCACCGGAATGTTCCTCCCCTCGCCGATCACTTCCGCGTTTTTTACCGAGGCGCCCTTCAGGGAGAAGGATGCCCTGGTTTCCCCATCGCGCATTCCCGCGGCGAAAAGATAGACCGCCCCCTTGTACCGTTTGACCATGACATCCACCGGAACGGACGCATTGGAGGATTTCACCTCCGCGCCCGGTTTCACATCCGGGCTGTTCAGCACCGGGGCCAGCTCCTTGATCTGCGCATTGAGCGCGGTCACTCCCGTCAGCATCTCCGGATCGTCGAGAAGGGCATGCTCATTGAACTTCGGCTTCCATTCGTGGACAAAATAGATGATCCCCCGCGAACCGTGGATGAGCGACATCCAGACTTCCGAGCGCACTTGGGCGGGCGTGGCTTTTGACCCGGAATTGATGCGG
>CAYRTQ010000232.1:0-7456 GCA_964426865.1 uncultured bacterium | reverse complement strand
TATGAGCCGGGCCGGTACTACAGAATATACCGGCTCAGGTCCTCGTCACTGATGATGTCCCGCAGTTCCCGCTTCACCATTTCCTTGGTGATACGAACCGTCCGCTTCCCCTCGCGCACCGGGTCCTCGAAGAGAATGTTCTCCAGAATGGTGCTGAGGATGGTGTGGAGACGCCGTGCGCCGATATTCTCCGTGCGCATGTTTACTTCATGGGCGCTGAGCGCGATCTCGTGAATGGCGCCGTCGGTGAATACCAATTCGATGCCATCGGGCCGCAAAAGCGCCTGGTATTGTTTCAGCAGGGCGTTCCGGGGCTCGGTGAGAATACGGTAGAAATCGCTCTCTCCCAGGCTGTCCAGTTCGACACGGATGGGAAACCGCCCCTGCAATTCCGGAATGAGATCGGAGGGCTTGCTGGAATGGAAAGCTCCGGCGGCGATGAACAGCACATGGTCCGTCTTCACCATGCCGTACTTGGTCATGACATTCGATCCCTCGACGATGGGGAGAATGTCGCGCTGGACCCCCTCGCGTGAGACATCGATGGTCTCGCCCTGGTTCGCTCCACCGGCGATCTTGTCGATCTCGTCGATGAAAACGATCCCCGATTCCTCCACCGTGGTGAGCGCTTCCCGCATCACGCTGTCCATGTCGATGAGCTTACGGCTCTCCTCCTGCTGGAGAATGCCGCGGGCGTCGGCGACAGTCACCTTGCGACGCTTCTGCTGGGCCCCGAACGCGTTGCCGAAAATTTCCTGAAGGTTCACTCCCATTTCTTCCATGCCCTGCGGGGTGAACACCTCGATCATGGGATAACGCTCCACCGGAACGTCGATCTCGACCAGACGGTTTTCCAGATGGCCTTCCCGGAGCTGCTCCAGGAGCCTCTGCCGCGTCTTCTGACGGCGGTCGGCCTTTTCATCACCCAATTCCCCATCGACCGGACCCAGCGCGACGGGAACCGGGGGCAGCAGCAGATCGAGAATACGTTCGGTCGCCAGTTCCAGCGCCTTGTCCGGCACCTCGCGGGACCGCCGCTCCTTGAACATGTTCACCGCGAGTTCCACCAGATCGCGGACGATGGATTCCACATCGCGGCCCACATACCCGACCTCGGTGAACTTGGACGCTTCCACCTTGATGAAGGGAGCCTCCGCCAGTCCGGCCAAGCGACGGGCGATCTCGGTCTTCCCCACCCCGGTCGGCCCGATCATGATGATGTTGTTTGGCATGATTTCACGGCGCAGATCGTCGGGGACCATGCGTCTCCGCCAGCGGTTTCTCAGCGCGATGGCCACCGCTTTCTTTGCCCTCTGCTGGCCGATGATATACTTGTCCAGCTCGGCCACGATCTGTTTCGGGGTCAGATATTTTTCCGGTTCGGACATTTCACAATTCCAGGACGGTGATTCTGTCATTGGTATAAATGCAGATGGAAGCGGCGATCTGGAGCGATTTCTCCACGATCTTCACCGCCGGGAGCCGCGTCCCTTCCATATAGGCCCGCGCCGCGGCAAGAGCGTAGGGCGATCCCGAACCGATCGAAATGATATCGTCGTCCGGCTCGATCACATCACCCTCGCCGGAAACGATATAGGAACGGGTCTTGTCCATGATGATCAGCATGGCTTCCAGATGACGGAGAATCTTGTCCATTCGCCAGTCCTTGGCCAGTTCCACCACCGCGCGGGGCATGTTGCCGGAATACTCGTCCAGCTTGGCCTCGAACTTCTCGAACAGGGAAAAGGCGTCCGCGGTGGCTCCCGCGAACCCGGCCAGAATGGTATCGTTGTACAGCCGCCGGACTTTCAGCGCCCCGGCCTTGATGACCGTTTCGCCGAGCGTCACCTGGCCGTCGCCGCCCAACGCCACCTTGCCGTTCCGTCGTACCCCGATAATGGTCGTCCCGTATATCCGCTCATTCTGCATGGACGAAAAACCTCGAAAGAAAATAGGCAAAAACCAGAAGTCAGGGAACAGAATTCAACGCCCGGACCGAACATCGGACGAGAGCTGGACCCAATACCGTTCAATTAACCACGAAAGGCACGAAAATCACGAAATTCCCCTTTGTGAAACACTCATTTTTCGTGTGTTTCGTGGGAGAGGGCTTTTCGCTTTTCGGCAAAATAAACCGTATTGGAGCTACGCCCGGGGATGCGCCTGCCGGTATGCTTTCGCCAGCCGTTCCATGGAAACGTGGGTGTATCCCTGGGTGGTGGAAAGGGACGAATGCCCAAGCAACTCCTGCACCGCCCTCAAATCCGCGCCGTTGTCCAGAAGATGCGTGGCGAAGGTATGCCGCAGTACATGCGGGCTGAGATGCTCCTTTTCCGATACCAGCCGGAGGAACCGCGACACATCCAGTTCCACCTGACGGCGTCCCAGCCTGCCCCCGTTGCGATTCACGAACAGGGCCCGTTCCCCGGCGCATCCCTTTTCCGCGAGGAGGCGTTCCCGAAGGGGGAAATAGACGTTCAGCGCCTGTTTCGCCATGCGCCCCACCGGGACGATACGTTCCTTGCGCCGTTTTCCCAGCACTTTCACCACCGATTCGTGGAAGTCCACGTCCCCCATATCGAGGCCCGCCAGTTCGGAAAGCCGTATCCCGCAACTGTAAAACAGTTCGAGCACCGCACGGGTCCTCGCCGCCAGAAACGCGCTTTCGGCGGTATCCCCCGCCTCCGGGCGCTCCATGGAACGGTCCGCTTCCTCACGACTCAGGAACACCGGTTCCCGTTTCTCGATTTTCGGAGTCCGGACATCCGCGGCGGGGCTTCGGGAAATCACGCCCTCCCGGGCGAGGAACTTGCCGAACGATTTGAGCGCCGCCAGATTACGGGCGATGCTCCGCTTCTCCAGCCCCGCGGTGGAGAGGGAAAACAGAAATTCCCGGATTCCGGCGCGGGTAAAACAATCCAGCCCCGGTTCATCGGAGCCGGATTGCATCCGCTGATGGTCCAGATACCGGGACAAATCCCGTTCATAGGCCTCAAGCGTGTGCGCCGAATACTCTTTCCCGGTCCGCAAATGGTCCAGGAACCGCTCCACGAGCGCTCTCATTTTGCACTTTCAGCCGGAGCCGTTTCAAACGTGTGCTTGCACCGGGGGCAGGAGTACCCGCCGCTCTTCGCCTCCACCGTGGTGGGACAGCCGCATGCGGGGCAGGCAACCGCCGCCGGACGGCTCCAACTGGCGAACTTGCAGGCGGGATACTTGTTGCACCCGTAGAAGATGCGCCCTTTCTTGGTCCGTTTCTCGCTGATGACTCCGGTGCACCCCTCCTCCGGGCATTTCACTCCGAGGGAATAGGGCTTGATATTCTTGCAGGCCGGATAGTTGGAACAGGCCAGGAATTTGCCGAACTTGCCGGTTTTCACCTCCATGGGATGCCCGCACTTCTCGCACACCTCGGTGGTGGTCTCAGCCGGAGCTTCCTGCTCCAGCGGACGGGTGTTCCGGCACTCCGGGAATCCCGAACAGGCCATGAAGCGCCCGTTGCGGCCCCAGCGGATGATCATGGGCTTGCCGCACTTGTCGCAGACCTCCTCGGTCTTCTCGATCATGGACTGCTTCAATTCCTTGCTCTGGCCGGAGAACCGCTCCAGCGTCTTCTCGAAAGGTCCATAGAAATCCCGGACCACATGCTGCCAGTCGTCCTCGCCCGATTCCACCTTGTCCAGCTCCGTCTCCATGTTCGCGGTGAAATCCACGTTGAACAGTTCGGGAAAGCCGTGGAGAAGCAGTTTGATGACATCCTTTCCCAGGTCGGTGGCCAGGAGCTTGCCCTTTTCACGGCGGACATATTCGCGCTCCTGGATGGTATTGATGATCTGGGCGTAGGTGGACGGTCTCCCGATGCCGAGAGATTCCAGTTCCTTGACCAGGGAGGCCTCGGTGAAATGCGCCGGCGGCTTGGTAAAATGCTGGGAGGGAGTGAGTTTCCGCAATGTGAGCGGATCGCCCTTCGCCAGTTTTTCCGGGAGCGCGATCGTCGCTTCCTCGTCGTCCTCGCCGCGGAAGTCCTCATACACCGCCAGATACCCCTTGTAATCCAGACGGGTGGAACTGGCCCGCAGTTCGTAGTCACCCGCGGTGATATCCACGGTCACCGCCGTGGACTCGGAGGGTTTCATCTGGGAGGCGACGAACCGGTTCCAGATGAGGCTGTAGACCTTGAACTGCTCATCGGTGAGAAAGGCCCGCACATCGGCGGGACTCAGGGTCATCTGCGCGGGGCGTATAGCCTCGTGGGCGTCCTGGGCGTTCTTTTTTGCCTTGTAGATATTGGGTTTGGCGGGAACCTCGGAAGCTCCCCACTTTTCGGCGATATATCCGCGCACTTCTTCCAGCGCCTCGGGAGCGATACGGGTGGAGTCGGTTCTCATGTAGGTGATGAGCCCCACGGCGCCATCCCGAATCTCGACTCCCTCGTACAGGTCCTGGGCGATACGCATGGTCTTGGCGACCGGATATCCCAGACGCCGCGAGGCGTCCTGCTGGAGCGTACTGGTGATGAACGGCGGGGCGGGATACCCCTTCACCTTCTTTTCGCCAATATTTCCGACGGCATAAGACGCCCCGGACAGGTCTTTCATGACCTGCTCGGAATCGGCGGCGTTTTTCATTTTGAACGCCTTGCCGCCCTTTTTGACCAGCTTCGCCTCGAACTCCTCACGGTGCGCAGTCGCCAGAATCGCCTTGATTTCCCAGTATTCCTCCGGGACGAATGCGGCCACCTCCGCGTCGCGCTCCACGATCAGCCGCAGGGCGACCGACTGGACCCGTCCCGCGGAGAGCCCGGGGTACAGGGTTTTCCAGAGCGCCGGACTGACCTTGTATCCCACGAGGCGGTCGAGCACGCGACGGGCCTGCTGGGCATTGACCTTGTTCATGTCCAGCGTGCCCTTGTTCTCCACCGCCCGCAGCACGGCGTCCCGGGTGATCTGGTTGATGAGCACCCGGTAGTGGGGCTGCCCCTTTTTCAATATCTGGTTGGCCACATGCCAGGCAATGGCCTCACCCTCGCGGTCGGGGTCGGTGGCGAGCAGGACGGTTTCGGCTTCCGACGCGGCCTTCTTCAGTTCCGAAAGCATCTTGGCCTTGCCCTTGATCACATCGTACTTGATCTCGAACCCGCGCTCGACATCGATTCCGAATTCCTTGGGCGGAAGGTCCACGACATGCCCGCCGGAAGCCTTGACCACATAGCCGGAGCCGAGAAATTTATTTATGGTTTTCGCTTTCGCGGGAGATTCCACAATTACCAATGATTTTCCCATGCGGGGATTCATCTCCTCTATTACCCGTCAATGTCCTCGAATAAAATGGACGCCACGATTTCATCTATGTCGGACTCGGTCATCACGTTCGAACCGAGGAGCATGCAGTAATCCACGATTCTTTCCATCTGCTGACCATTGATGACGGAAAGGGATTGCAGCTTCAAAAGGTATCCGTATATCTGGGGAGAAATTTTCAGGCGTTCATAGTCGTTGAGAACACGGACAGATTCTTTATTCTGTTCGAGAATCTCAGTGGATTTAACGGTGAGAAAAGTAAATTTGTCAAATAACCAAGCCAGCGCCTCGGCCACCTCGCGTTCGCCATATCCCCTGACCACCAGGGTTTCCGAGAACTCGCTCAGGCTTTCCACATCGAGATTATGTTCTTTTATGTGACCAAGGAGTTGGATCAGGATTTCGATGGTTTTTTCGTTCACACATCACTCCGGAACAGGTGATTTCCGGAATTGACCGGAAGAGAGCATCCAAAAAGAATCATAAAGATAAAAATATACCCATGCGGACCCGCCGAGGCAAGGGAATTCATCCATACCGGACGATGCGGGCCATACTCCCCCCGAAATTACATTTGACATTCACTCATGAGATGAATATACTGGCAAAAAGTTTCATTTTTGTGACTCCACCCAACGGTGAACGCCGCACGGCGGCAACGATGCGTAACACCGGCGAACCGGTGGTGCGGCGTTTGCCGACTGCCATCCGCGGAGCCGTAGAGGTCCGGCGTCATGTAATCATGGGGGTATAAATCGGTGCAGCAGGGGGGAGAACACGGCGAAACGCTGACCGCCAAACTGGTCCTTCTGGTGTTGGGACTGTTCGCGGTCTGCGTGTATACCGCATTCGTTCTCGCCACCCACAACCCCATGCTGGTCACCGGAGTGGTGGTGGCGATCGCGCTGTTCATCATGAGCTTTCTCAGCCCGCGTATCGCTCTCTATCTCCTCATACTCAGCATGCTGCTCTCGCCGGAGTTCGGAGCGCGGGACATCACCGGACGGGGATTCACCATCCGGTTCGAAGATCTCCTGCTCATGATCATGGGATTCGCCTGGCTGGCGAAAAGCGCGGTGTTCAAAGGCATCGGCTTCATCCCCCGCACTCCCCTGAATGCGCCCATCGCCATGTACATCCTGGTCTGCGCCCTGTCGACTCTGGCCGGAATCATGCGCGGCGACGTCAATTCCCCGCTGACCGGTATTTTCTTCGTCCTGAAATATTTCGAATATTTCATCATTTTCTTTCTCACCGTCATCAACACCCGCAACCGCGACCAGATGCGGAGCTTTCTCGGCGCACTCTTCATCACATACATCATCGTCCTGGTTGTCGCGCTCATCCAGATACCGCAGGGCGTGCGTATCTCGGCGCCCTTCGAGGGAGAATCCACGGAGCCGAACACGCTCGGTGGATATCTCCTCATCATGTTCAGCCTGACCGTGCTGCTCTATTTCAATATCCAGAACAAACTCCACAGGGCCATGGTCATCGTGCTCGGCGCTCTCTGCATGGTGGCGATTCTCTATACCCTTTCACGTTCGACCTGGCTGGGTTTCATTCCCATGTACATGCTGCTCATCCGCTTCACCCGCAGACGGAATATCCTGATCGCGGTCGCGCTGATATCGATGGCGCTCATCCCGGTCATGCTCCCCAAGGCGGTCATGGAGCGGTTCACCTATACTTTCACCGGAGATTCCCCAAACCGTGAGACACAGACGAGCGATCAACCCGGCGATCCCGATTACGTCCCGGCCGGGGACAAGGTGAACTGGGACACTTCCACGCTGGCGCGATTCAATTCCATGCACCTGGCCGCCCGAGATTTCCAGATGAAGCCCATTCTCGGATACGGGGTCACCGGGCACGACTTCATCGACGCCCAGTTCTTCCGGGTGCTGGTCGAGACGGGGATTCTCGGACTCGGCACCTTCCTGATCCTGATCTGGACCACGGGCCGAGTGATATTGACCGTCTGGCGGAACCACCGGGACGACCCCCTCTACAACATCATTTCGGCCAGCGCGTTCTGTTCCCTGATCGGATTGCTCGTCCAGTCGGTCGGGACCAACACCTTCATCATCGTCCGCATCATGGAACCCTTCTGGTGCCTGGTGGGCCTCTGCGTCGCCATACCCATCATCGAGGGG
>CAYRTQ010000231.1:0-7520 GCA_964426865.1 uncultured bacterium | reverse complement strand
ACTGTCCCGGTACGGGTCAGTAATAAACAATAATGTGCTTTGGCTGCGCCACTGGTCCAGATTTTCTGGCCATTGATACGCCAGTGCCCCCCTTCCTGGGTGGCCTTGGTACGCAGCCGGGCCAAATCCGAACCGGCATCCGGCTCAGAAAAGCCCTGGCACCAATAATTCTCCATATTCAGAATGGCCGGCAGAAATGCCTGTTTTTGCTCTTCCGTGCCCACCGTCATAATAATCGGGCCAGCCAGCTCTTTACCAATGGAACTGACACTTTCAGGCAGGGCCAGGGCTCCAATTTCCTTGTTCACCGCCAAATGCTCACGTAAACTGAAACCATACCCCCCATATTCCTTGGGCCAGGTCATACCGGCCAGGCCTGCCCGATACATGGCTGCCTCCCAATCACTGGACTCTTGCAGGGTTGGGGCACGATACGCCAGGCTGTTGGCCAACATATGGGCCGGAACATTATTTTTCAGCCACTCACGGGCATGCTTGCGATAAGCATCCTGTGAGGCGGCAGGATTTGGAATAACAGGTTTAGAATAAAAATCCATACTTGACCTTAATGATGTCATACAACGTTAGTGGTTGGTATCAGGAGTGCATCAAGCACGATCGCTCCCTGCCCCTCAGGACGGACAAGAACCGGATTCATATCAATTTCCGCCACATCATCGGCGTGATGAGCCAGCGCGAGCCGGGTGTAGCCCTTTTCCACGCAGTGACGGAAGAGCGCCTGGCGACGCTTCCAGGCGCACCAGAAACAGGATGGATCGCACGGGGAGCCATCCCGGTCCGTGGTGACCGAGATTTCGAGAAACTCGCAGGGAACTCCGAACGTGTCGCAGAGAGAGGCGATATAGTCCCGGGTGGCCTGAGCGTTCGGGATGAAATCCGAGACCACGTGCGCCGCGGCGATGGTGTACTTGCCGTTGTAGAAACGTCGGTGCTCCAGCAGAAGGTGGAGGAGGGAGAGGCTGTCCTTGCCCCCGGAAACGGCCACGCATACCCGGTCCTCGTCGGAGAGGAACTTGTACTCGTCGAGAACGCGGTTCACTTTTTTGAGGAGATTGCGGGCGTACCGGGTCAGGGGGCTGGAACGGTACTGGCGTGTGGAAAGTCGATCCTGATCCATGAGATACCTGTTATTGGGACAATATGCCACTCCAGGCGGGAACCCGGAATCGTGCGTCAGTATGGAATGAATAAATTTACACATTCGCGGGAAAGATAGCAAGGGGCTCGTAAGGGGAAAGGAGCAAAGACACAAAGGCGCAAAGGGGAAAGATGCCCGGCCCGGCAATGGGGATGATGGATGCGTCCGCATGCGTTCCAGACAGATTTTCGTTCAAACCGGACATCCGCAACACCGGTTCAGACCAGCCTCACCCGCGCGGGACGATTGCGCTTTCATCATCATTTTGTACCGAAAAGTGCATGACAGCCGACAGATGACGGATGAATACAAAAAACGCCATGCCCCGTTGTTTTGAGCATGGCGTTGGCGTATTCCCGGCGGTCATCTTGCGCTGCCGGCGATCTCGATCAGGGCGGTGCGGGCGCGGGGGTCCTTGCTGGAGCCGAGGAACTGGATGGCGGTTTTACGGATTTGGAGGTGCGAGTTCGTCTTCGCGATGGAGATCACGGAAGGAATCCCCCGGTTTTCCGGCATGCGGAAGAGCGCGACGAGACCGTTCCGTCGGATGTCCGGATTCGGATCGATGGAAACGATGGTCTCCAGGAATCGGATATCATCCTCGTTCAACCCGGTTCTGCTGATAAGATCGATCGCGAAGGAACGGATGTCATCGCTGGAGTCGGTGCGGGCGATCCGTTTGATCGCGGCGGAAATTTTGTTGCGGTCCTGCTCGGATAGTTGATTCCTTGATGTGCGGAGGGAGGCTCCGCCCGGTATCGAAAGGGACGAGGGCATGGTCGGCTTTTCCACGGTGGAGATGGAGATGTTCTGGTTTTCCAGCAAGGAGGACTGCAACGCCATCATCGATCCCGATGGAAACATGCAGGCGCTGAGCTGGATGAGCGCCTTGCGGCGCATGGCAACACTCGAGTCCGTTTCGGCGATCCGGATGAGGAAATCCACGGCTCCGGGCGAACGTATGGCGGAAAGGGAGGAAATGATACGCTCCCGCATGGATGGATCGGCGGTGGAATGGTAGAGTTTAATGATATCCGGCAGGGAATCATCCCCCATGTTCTGCAGCGCGACAAGCGCGGTCAGCGCGATATCGAGCTTGTCCGATTCGGTGAATGGGCGGATTTTCTCGGCGTATTCCGGTTTACCCGACGCGGCGAGATGGTTTCCAATGCTGATCAGGGATGAGCGGGCGGCATCGGTCCATTTGCTGTGCGGGTATTTCTTGAGAAAAACCTCGTACTCCCGGAATACTTCCTCTGAGGGCGTTCCGTTTTTCCCCAGTGAATAGGCGTACCAGAATCTCGCACCGTCCGCCCAGCCGCTCCGGGGATACGTGCGCTCCACATCGGCCATCGCTTCCGCGGCCTGCTTCCACTGCTGATCGAGCACCAGCGCGTTTGCCCGCTGGTAGGCGCTCCAGGCCTCGCGTTCCTTTTCCGGCATGCGTTTCACGTCGAGTTGGGCCAGACGCTCGGTAACTTGCTGGTTCGCCTCCATTATTTCCGGGGTGAGGCGGAGCGCTGTGGACGGGACGCTCACGATATACCGGATGGAGTCCCGTTCCGCATTTACGGCGGCATACTGTGCCGGCCAGGCCGGACTTCCGGACAGAATCAGGCTTGCAATCACGGGAGGAATCAGGAAAATTCGTTTCATGACGGTCAACTCCTTACCGTTGCGATGAAAAACGTATTCCGGCGTGTTCACAGATTTCGGTTGCTTTCCGCGGTCAACGGCCCCGGAGAGGGGATTGTTCCGGCTGCTTCCGCGGCGAGGTTCTCGAGATCGATTTTGAAAAGGAGTCCTTTCCTTTCCACCCCTGTCTGGACCAGTTCCAGTTCTTCCACGCTGTTCTTTTCATCTATGGTGGATATCTGGAGGAGAACCACTTCCATTTCTTCCAGAAGCGCGGCGAGACGGTAGGAATGGCAGGCGGCCAGTTTCCTCCTGAGGTCGGGGGTCTCACGGAGCAATTCTCCGGCGATCCGCTTCATGTGGACGATATCGGGACTCGCCTGTCCGGGCATGGTCGGCTCGGCGTGGGCGATGCCGAGGAGCACCAGTTTCGAGCGGTCGAGATACCGCCGCGTTTCTTCCACCACGGTCAGGGATGATCCGCCGCTCCGGTGGACGCCCGCGACGCGGTCCACCCCGGTCAGTCCGGGAAGGATGGCCTTTGTCGCGAAAAACCCCAGGAGCAGAGCCGCGGCTGTCGCGGCGATCAGCGGAATCCGCCATTTCCAGCCGTCCGACGGGAAACGCCGCCGGAACGGTTTATGGGCGGTTTCCCCATCCACGGCATCGAGAGCGCGTTCGAGCCGGTCGTCCCAGCGGCTCCACGCTTCCGGGCTGAGTTCCGGACGGTCGTATTTCCCCAGGAGATTCCGGAGCGCCCGGTAGGATTCCATTTCACGGGCGCAATCCGGACATGCGGCCATATGTTCCTCGATTGCCCTCATATCGCCATCCCCGTTGTCCCGCAAAAACATTTCGCGAAGGCGCCGACACCCGCTGTTCATGAGACCTTTGCCTCCTCATCGCCTTTCCAGAAGGAAGGCGAGTTTCCTGCGCATTTTCCTCAACGCACTGTACAGGTGATTCTTTACCGCTCCCTCCGAGATGGAGTGAACGGTTGCGATTTCCGCAAGCTTGAGATCCTGCAAATATTTGAGCGAAACCACGCTCCGTTCCCTGGGAGAGAGGGAATCGAGCGCGTGTTCGATATGGCCCCGGAGCAACGCGCATTCCGCCCGGTATTCAGGATGTTCCCGCGGGGTTTCTCCCAGGATGCAGCCGGGATCGATAACCTCCTCATCCATGGGAATGCACGCCTTGGAGATACGGGCGGTACGGGTCCGGTGCATATCGATCCATGTCCGGACGGCAATGGTGTAGAGCCAGGTGAAAGGCGCGGAATCACCCCTGAAACCCTGGAAATTGCGGTACGCCCGGATGAAAACCTCCTGGGAGAGGTCCTCGGCGTCCTCCACATTTCCGGTGAGATCATAGGCCAGGCAGAAAACCCGGCGTTTGTTCATTTCCACAAGTTTCCGGAATGCTTCCCGTTTCCCGTCCTTCATCATTACCGTAAGCTCCGGCGGAACGATAATCGTCTCTCTCCGTTCTGAGAAGTGAGACGGAAAGCAAAGGGAAAAAGTCAGAGGTTTTTTGGGGTTTTTTGCTGCATTCCGCGGATGAAGAGGATGACACTGCGGGATTTATGCCGGAATCATGATTCGTGGGATGAAAAGATTACCGGGATGGAAATCGGTTCATACCGGGTTTGCCTCGATTCGGGAAGAAAGGTGGAAACCCGGTATGGCGCCCTGGCAATCCCATAATCATGCAAATTCATGCAAATTCCGGTTCAGGACACGATCATGGATGGCCCTGTCCTTTGGGACCGATGAGCGGCGTTCCCTTGGGGACCGCCTGGGAGGAGGGAATACGGAGCACATGCCGTATGAACCGCTCGATGAGGAAATCCGCCATCTCGTCGATATCCTCCACATGGTCGATGGGGATGAATCCCCCCGCGAAGAGATCGTGGCCGCCCACGGTGAAGGGCGAGAAAGGCACCAGCCGCCGTATGGCCTTGGCGCAACTCGCGGTGGGGCTGGATGAGCGCAGGGAGAGGAACATACGCTCCCGGGTGTGTCCCAGCGCGAGCGACCAAGTGATATTTTCGAGGGAGAGGATGAAATCGGCCATTTCCGCCACGATTTCACCGCTTTCCACCTCGCCGATCCAGCTCCAGGCGATGTTTCGGCTGGTGGCGGCGCTCTCGAGACATTTATGGACGGTGCGGAAATAGCGGCGGGATTTGCGGGCGTTGCGGACGCGGGAAATGATCCGCTGGTCGGTATGCGGGAATATGGAGGCGTAGACCTCGAGATCCGTCTTGGACGCGCCCCGGCTGAAATCCTGGGTGTCGCTGATGATGGCGTAGGAAATGGCGGACGCCAGCCGCGCGGTGAACGGTATGCCCATCTCGATGAGCACCTCGCCGAGCAGGGTGGCGGTCGCCCCCACATCCGGCTCCACCACCAGGAAGGGGTTCTCCGCCTGCTCCGGCTGGAGATGGAGATGGTGATGCCCGTGGTGATCCACCGCCATGAAGAGGCTGCCCGGCGCCTCGGGATGCATGGTGACATTCCCGCCGCCCGGCATGCAGTCGATGTAGGCCCAGGCGAACCGCGAGGGATCGCGTACCACGACGGAGTCCAGCGGTCGCAGGGTGATCATGCATTCCTGGAGGAGGGTCTTGTTCTCACGGCGCTGGGGAAGGCCGTTCGCCACGAGCGTGGCTTTCAGGCCGAAGTGGGTGGCGATGAGACGGAACGCCTCCGCCGAGGCGATGGCGTCCGGGTCGGGAATGTCGTGGGTCTGGATGAGCAACCGGCGTTTTTTCGCCAGATGCATGAATTCTGTGATTCTAAGGATGAGATTCTGCATGTCGGGCGTCTTTTTATCTCCACCGGGCCGTGCAGAATCCATTTTCCCCTGAGGACCGATCATCACCGCATTCCCCGTTTCCGAAACGCATTCACGAATGCCTCCGCCGAACGGTCATGAGTCCGCTCCACTTCCGCGGGGAAAAGACACCCGGGGAGTTCATCGCTCCGGCGGTGGTAGGCGATGCACTCACAGCACCGGCCTTTTCGCGGGCAGGGATCGTAACTGCACGGGCAGGAAGCGGTGTTTTTTCGCGCGGCGCAATCCATAAAAACTCCTGGAAGCTGAAGTATGAAGGCTGAAGCATGAACCAAAGGCGAGAAGACCAGAAGAAGGATTCTCAGCCTTCACACTTCACCCTTCTTTCCCGTTTCCGATATCCCGGAAACGGTTAGTAATGGGCAGACGGCGGTCGCGGCCAAAAGCGCGCGGGGTGATCTTCACTCCCGGCGGGGCCTGACGCCGCTTGTATTCCGAAATGTCGCAAAGCCGCACCACGCGTCGGACGGTATCACGGTCGAAGCCTTTCGCCGCGATCTCATCCACCCCCAGGTCGTCCTCGACATAGAACTTGAGAATGGGATCGAGGATATCGTACGGAGGCAGGCTGTCCGAGTCCTTCTGGTCGGGGCGGAGTTCCGCGGTGGGCGGACGGTCCAGGATGCTCTCCGGGATGACCTCGCGGCCCGCCCGGTCGTTGATGAGACGGCAGATGCGGTACACCATGGTTTTCGGGACATCCTTGATAACCGCGAATCCTCCCGCCATGTCGCCATAGAGGGTGCAGTATCCGGTGGCGATTTCGCTCTTGTTGCCGGTGGTGAGCACCAGCCAGCCGAACTTGTTGGAGAGCGCCATGAGCAGGGTGCCCCGGGTGCGGGCCTGGATGTTCTCCTCGGTTACATCGGGCGCAACGCCCTTGAACACTCCGCAAAGGGTGTCCAGGAAGGACTCGAAGGTCGAGCGGATGGGCAGCTCAAAAAACCGGATATCGAGATTGGCGGCCAGACGGCCCGCATCGGTGTAGGTCCCTTCCGAGGTGAACTGGGAGGGCATGGTCACCCCGACCACATTCTCCTTGCCGAGCGCCTGTACCGCGACCGCGGCCACCAGGGCGGAATCCACCCCGCCCGAAAGGCCGATGACCGCCATGGAAAAACCGTTCTTGCGGAGGTAATCGCGGGTCCCGAGCACCAGCGCTTCGAGAATCTCCTCCTCCTCGCTTAACCCGGGGGAGACCGACGGATGCATGTCCGGACGCGGCGGACGGGCCGGGAGGGGAATGCGGGCGCAGGCCAGGGAGTCTTCCGCCGTCGGCTTGTCAAGCTCCAGATCGAGGGTGGCGAGATGCTCGGTGAAGGAAGGGGCTTTGAGAATGCAGTCTCCGGTGCGTCCGAACACCAGGGATCCCCCATCGAATACCAGTTCGTCCTGTCCGCCGACCATGTTCACATAGGCAATGGGGGTGTCCGCTGCACGGGAACGCTGGGTGAGGAGGTCTTCCCGCTCATGGATCTTTCCGGCATGGAACGGGGAAGCGGAGATATTGACGATGAGATCGGCATGGCGGACCAGTCCGAGTTCGCAGTACGGTCCCGGTTCCACCCACACATCCTCGCAGATGGTCAGCCCGATGGTGGCGTCGCCGAGCCGGAAGGAGAGCGGGCGGTCTCCCGGAGTGAAATACCGCTTTTCATCGAAGACGCCGTAATTGGGGAGAAACATCTTGTGGTAGACGCAGTGCACCCTGCCGTCCGCAACCACCGCCGCGGCGTTGTACACCGGGCCGGTCCCGTCCACGAAGCCCACCACGGCGCAGATATCGCCCACTCCCGCGGCGAACGCTTCCAACGCCCGCATCCCGCGGCGCAGAAAACCGGGGCGCAGGAGAAGGTCCTCCGGCGGA
>CAYRTQ010000230.1:0-7554 GCA_964426865.1 uncultured bacterium | reverse complement strand
TGATGGAAAGCGGGGAGAACGGGTTTGCGTACTCCTGAAAGATCTCCGTCTCATTGAATGGAGCGAGTGAAGCTCAACGAGATGTGGTGATTCAGGGCTGGATGGTTGACGGACTATAACGGTATTGGTATGTTCCGGTCGAAGGGGTGCGTCCACAGGAGAGGGCAGGAATGGATGAAAGAGCAAAGACGTCCCGGAGAAATATTCTGAAGGCGGGAGCGGTTTCTTTGGCCGCATCGGCGATTCCGGCGTCGGCGGAAGGACAGGCGGTCCCGAAGAAAGCGCCGGGAGAAACGAAAGTGGTTGCCATCATGGGGGACTACTGGCATCCAGCGGTGTCGCAGGAATTGCATGTCCGCCAGATATTCTCCAGTCATAAGGATTGGAAGTTTTATTTCGTGCAGCGGAGCAACTGGTTCACCCCGGAGTTGCTCGCGGACGCGGATCTTATCATCACCGCGCGGTATGGCGGCGCGGATTCCCTCGGCTGGAGCGATGAACCGGTGGTGGTTTCCCGTCCGTCGGGAGATCCCTATATGACAGACGAACAGGAGGCGGCCATCATCGAGAATGTCACCCGACGCGGTGCGGGATGGCTGGCGGTACACTGCACCCTGTTCACCGGGCGGAAAGCCATCGAGGATCTCATGGGAGTCGAGCCCGTACTGCACCAGGAGATTCAGCCGGTAGTGGTACGGGATCTGAACCAGGAACATCCCATCACCCGGGGAATACCCACTCATTTTTTCAATCTGGACGAGCAATTCGACGCCGAAATCAAGGACCCTTCCCGTACCACGGTGCTGTTTCGTACGCTGGCGGTGCATGACAAGCGGATCGCGATTGGCGGCTGGTGTCTGGAACAGGGAAAGGGCCGCGTGGTCGGCCTTCTTCCGGGTCACTACCAGTGGACGTACCGTGTTCCGGAATACCAGGAAATATTCTGGCGAGCGGCGCATTGGGCGCTTCGCCGGGACATTCCCCCCTATCCCGGAGCGGTGCGGGTCTGATCGCTTTCGATGCCGCGGGAGAGATCCCGCGATGGGAAAGACAAGGAACGATACCAGGAGCAATCATGACATTGTTCAGGAAAATAACGGTGCACCGTATGGGGTCCGCTACCGCCGTCATGGCGGGCGGCGCGGCTGTGATTGCCGACGCTCGGGCCGCGGCAGCTCCGAAACCACGAACTTCGACGCGAGTCGGCGTGCGGAACGGGATTCGGGTGGTGGCGTTCATGGGAGGGGATTACAATCATAATTCCATTCCGATGGAAATCAATCTCCGGGAGATTTTCGCGGAGAAAAAGGATTGGCGGATCACCTTTGTCCGTTCATCAAAATATTTCACTCCGGAACTCATCGCTTCGGCGGATTTGCTCGTGACATCACGCGGGGCCGGGACAGATCCCATCGCCTGGAGCGCTTCCGGATTGGCGGATACGCTCACGGAAGGCGGGCCGGTCTGGACGGAAGAGAATATCCGCGCCATCACGCGCGGAGTCCGTGAGCGCGGCATGGGATTCTTGGCTCTCCACAACACCATCATGAGCCGTAGCCGCGAAATGGAGGACTTTCTCGATATCGCGCCGGTGATCGCGAACGAAATGCAGCCGCTCTGGATACGTGATCTCGAAAAGGAGCATCCGGTTACCAAGGGGATCGGACGGTTCCTCATCAGTCTCGACGAGCAGTTTGGCGTGGTGATCAAGTCCCCGGAGACGGTTACACTGTTCGAGACCACCGCGGTCCACGATAAACGACATGCCGTTGGCGGGTGGTGTCTGGAGCGGGGGAAGGGAAGAGTGGTCGGCCTGCTGCCCGGTCATGGCGCCTGGGCCTACCGCACTCCGGAATACCGGGAAATCATCTGGCGCTCGGCGCATTGGGCGTTGCGGAAGGAGATTCCCGCCTTCGGGAAGTCAAAGGGGTGAATACGGTAAATCCGCCAAATGTCTCGCCGTGCGGTAAATCAGTGAGCGATGTTTGTATCTTTCACCGGTAATTCCTTTCCAAAAGGAGCATCGATCATGTCACGCGTGCAAAAAGGGTTGGTCGCGGCGCTCATTCCCCTCTGTCTGCTAATCTTCGGCGCGGATATGGGTGGAGCGCAGCAGGCGGATTAGGAAATCAAGCTCATCATCCGCGGCGATGATATGGGTATGACCCAGGGATCGCTTCCGGCGTTCGAGAAGGCGTTCAACGAGGGCGTCCTTACCAGCGGGGCTATTCTGGCCTGCGGTCCGTGGTTCGAGGCCGCGGCCGCACTGTGCGGGAAAAATCCCGGCTGGTGTGTCGGAGTCCATCTTACCGTGGTCGGCGAATGGCAGGGATTCCATTGGCGTCCGGTGCTGCCCTGGGACAAGGTGAAATCCCTGGTGGATGAGGACGGCTTCTTCTACACTGATCCCACGGCGCTCATTGCACACAAGCCGAAGATCGAGGAGATCGAGGCCGAATTCCGGGCGCAGATCGAGCTGGTGAAGAAACGCGGTGTCAAAATCGGGTACATCGATTCCCACTATATGGGGTATAAGGATTATCCGGGAGTCGAGGAAGTGTTCCAGAAACTGGCGCGCGAGTACAATGTGCCGATCTCCGAGCATCTGGATGAAAACCGCATGCCGGGAGTGTATCTTGCGACGGTGGATCAGAAACCGGTGATCGCCGCGAAACAACTGAAAGAGTTGAAACCCGGACTGTGGCTCTGGGTTTGCCATATCGGGATCGATTCTCCGGAGCAGGACGCCCTCTTCCATTCCAAGACCACCTCGATCTTTCCCGCCCCTGGGGTCGGCAAACACCGCGCCGCGGAACTTCAGACTCTTTTGAGCTATGATGTGAAAGCCGCCATCATGCAGAAAAACATCCGCCTGGTGAGCTACGCCGATGTCTACAAAGAGAGAAAGCGGTAGTATTACTCTGCCAGCCGGAGAATGTGGGGTGTGGGTTGGCTGGCTTCGACACGCTCAGCCAGCGGGCCAAGCTCAATACAGTTTATTTTAGCCGAATAGAGAAAAGCCCTCAACCACGAAAGACACGAAACACACGAAAAATGAATGTTTCACAAAGGGGAATTTTGTGATTTTCGTGTCTTTCGTGGTTACATGAATGGTATTGGGGCTAAACTCAACCGGCGGCGGGCGCTGAGCCTGCGGACACTGAGCCTGCGGGCGCTGAGCCTGCGGACACTGAGCCTGCGGACACTGAGCCTGCGGACACTGAGCCTGCGGACACTGAGTCTGCGGACACTGAGTCTGCGGACACTGAGCCTGTCGAAGTGTCGAAGTGTCAAAGTGTCGAAGTGTCGAAGTGTCGAAGCGTAATCCACCCCTCACTGTCCGGGTGAAGAAGCAGCATGTATCATGAAGTCCATATCCACCAGGAGTGAATTCTCAATGAAAAAGCAGTGGAAAGCGGTCACCGGGCTGTTCATTTTCCTGCTTCCGCTGATGGCGGCGGGAGCGGAAGCCGCCGATGCGGTCCGGGCTCCGGCGGTATTGCCGGGGTGTACCGCGGAAATGAATCGCCCGGAATTCTGGATCAACCGTATCGCGGAACCCGACCGGGTCATCATGTCCATGGACCAGATCCGCGTGTTCAACGCGAAAAATGCCGCCCGTACAGTCGCTCCGAGCCATCCATATGCCAAGGATATCGAACGGATCGAAAAGGACGGCCCCATATTCGCTCCGGTCGATCCCCTGACCGCGTCGAACACCGTGAAAAGCGGCGACATCCGGAATCGTCTGGAGGAGAATGACCGTCGTCTGGCGCGAACCACCCTGTATGACAGGTGGGAATTGCCGCTCACGGAGGAGAAGAAGACGGAAATCCGCGCCGCGGTGAATCTGGACGGGCTTGCCGCAACCGTGCGTCCGCGCACCGGGATCATCGTCCGCCGCACATCGGCGCGTCTGTATCCCACTGCCGAACCGGCCTATATCCTGAAAGGCTATCTGGACGATTTCAATGTCACCTCGCTCGATATCGGAATGCCCGTTGCGGTTCTGCATACATCCCGTACCGGAGATTATTTCTTTGTCCTGACCCCCGTTGCCTGGGGCTGGGCGCCCGCTCTCGACATCGCTTTCGCCCCCGCCGCAAAGATTCGCGCTTTTCGCGACGCCGCGAAATTCATTGTCGTAACCTCGCATATGATTCCATTCCAGTCCGATTCCGCATCCCCCGTCCATGCCGGATGTCTTTTCATGGGCGAGCGGCTGCCTCTGGACGGCAAATCAGCCGGGGGATACCGCGTGCTGGTTCCGGAACGGGATTTCAACGGCGCGCTTTCCATCCGCAAAGGATTTGTGCCCTCGGGCGAAACGGTGCATGAGGGATTCCTTCCCTACACCCAGAGAAATGTGATTGCCACCGCGTTCCGGTTGCTGGGCCGTCCCTATGGCTGGCACGATTCCTGGGACGAGCGGGATTGCGGCGGCATCATGCGGGTGATTTTCAACTGTTTCGGGATTTCGCTCCCCCGGTATTGGTCTTTCGAACAGCTCAGTACCGACCACGCCGTATACGTGGGAGACCTGAAAGACCTCTCGCAGAAAGCGGAGAAACTCAACGCCATGCCCCCGGGGATCACCTTCACCGGATCCACCGGCCACATCGGCCTCTACCTGGGGAACGTGGAGGGCAAACCCTTTGTCATCCATCAGTGCGGATGGAGCTACAAGGAAGGGGAAACAGAGTACAAGATGGCCCGGGTGGTGGTTTCCGATTACGAGCATGTCGGATTCAATCTGGATGGCTTGGGAGTTTTTGCGCCGATTGCGCCCTGACGCTCATCATCGAAAATGGAACGATGATGGTTCATCCCCCGCCGAATGAAGACGGCGGGGGATTTTTTCGGGCTTTCACGTTTTCCCGCGGGTAAACACGGTGCTGTGCGGTCTTTGTCTGATACCTGTGATGAAACCGTGTATGGGCGGGGGAGATGGGAGGCGTGGCCATCGGGCAGAAAGGGGCTGTGTCCCTCCCGCCGCGGGCATCCAGGCGCGAAGTGAATTTGAATATTCCATGAAACCGAAATGGATTCGCCGGAGTTATAATTAACCGTACCATTACGCAAATACGCGAACCGGACACGAACGGGATTTTTCCCGGATTACGACGAGAGCGAAGACAGGCATGGATTATAAAGCAAAGGAAGAGGAACAGCGGGGATTGTACGATCCCGCGTTCGAGCATGACAGTTGCGGGGTCGGTTTCGTGGCGACCATCGATGGGCCGCCCTCGCACGGAATCGTGGAAGACGCCATACGGGTGCTGGTGAATCTGGAACATCGCGGCGCGGTGAACAGCGACCAGGCCACCGGCGATGGCGCAGGAATCCTGGTGCAGTTGCCGGACCGGTTCCTGCGGGAGCGGTGCCGGGACGACCGTATCACGCTTCCCGAAATCGGGGAATACGGGGCCGGAATGGTATTTCTCCCCGCTGTTGAGGATTACGCCCGTCGCTGCATGGCGATGCTGGAGCGTATCGCCGATGAAGAGCGGTGTCCGGTTCTGGGGTGGCGGGATGTCCCGGTGGATTCCGGAGCCATCGGCGATCTGGCCCGCAAGACCCGTCCCCGGATTCTTCAGCTTTTTCTTTCCCGCGGGCCGCACGGGGAAGGGGATTTCGAGCGGAAGCTGTATGTCATCCGCCGTCGGGCGGAAAAGGAGATCGAGGCGCTGCAGGACCCCGGATTTGCGCCGTTCTACACCCCCAGCCTGTCGAGTCGTAAAATCGTCTACAAGGGATTCATGAACGGCGCCGACCTGCCGCGCTTCTATCCCGATCTCCGGGACGGGGATTTCCAGAGCCGGTTCGCGGTCATTCACCAGCGGTACAGCACCAACACATTTCCTTCCTGGAGCCTGGCCCATCCCTTCCGGTACGTGGCCCACAACGGCGAGATCAACACCTTGAGCGGGAATCGCAACCATATGCGTTCGCGCGAGGCGGACATGGCCTCTTCCCTGTTTGGAGACGATCTGGAAAAGGCGCTCCCGGTCATCGCGCCGGGGGGGAGCGATTCCGCCACCTTCGACAATGTGCTGGAACTCCTGGTGATGGCCGGGCGCTCCCTCCCGCACGCCATGATGATGCTCATCCCCGAGGCGTGGGGGAGCAAGTATCTCATGAGCGAGGACAAGCGCGCTTTCTATGAGTATCATGCCGCGTTCATGGAGCCGTGGGACGGCCCCTCGGCCATGGTGTTCACCGATGGCCGGTATCTGGGCGCAACGCTGGACCGCAACGGTCTCCGTCCCGCGCGGTACACGGTCACCCAGGACGGCCTGGTGTTTCTCGCTTCGGAAACCGGGGTGCTCGACATTCCGGTGGACCGTATCCGCTCCCACGGACGGTTGCAACCCGGGAAGATGTTTCTTCTGGATATGGAACTGAACCGCATCATCCCCGACAACGTCATAAAATCCTCCATCAGCCGTCAGAAACCCTACCGTCACTGGGTCCGGAACAACCGCATCGAGCTGCGCGGGCTGCTCGCCCCCACCGAAATCCAGCCGGAGGACCCCGAGGTGCTTCGCCGTAAGCATCGGGCCTTCGGATACACCGAGGAGGAACTGAAACTCATCCTCGCGCCGATGGGCGCTCGTGGACAGGAGCCGGTGGGATCCATGGGCGATGACGCCTCCCCGGCGGTGCTTTCCAATCGTCCGCGTCTCCTGTTCGACTATTTCAAGCAATTGTTCGCGCAGGTCACCAACCCGCCCATCGATCCTTTGCGGGAGGAACTGGTGATGTCGCTCATGCGGTTTTCCGGGCGGGAACGCAACCTGCTGGACGAAACTCCCGAACATTGCCGTCAGCTCAAGATTCACCATCCCATTCTGACCCCGGAGGACATGCGACGTCTCCGCGCGGCGAGCCATCCGGAGATCGTTCCCGGCGAGATCGATATCCTGTTCCCCTCAGACGGTGACGGCGCGGCGCTCCATGATGCGCTGGAAACCTGTTTCGCCCGCGCGGAAGAACTCATCGGGAAGGGCGTTTCCTTCATTATTCTCACCGACCGCCGCATGGATCGCGATCATGCGCCCATCCCGGCGCTGCTGGTAGCCGCGGGCCTGCACCATCATCTGGTGCGTAAGCGCATCCGCTCCCGGGTGTCGCTGGTGGTGGAAACCGGGGAAGCGCGGGAGATCATGCATTTCGCCCTGCTCATCGGGTATGGCGCAAGCGCGGTCTGTCCCTACGTGGCGTTCTCCACCATCCGCCAGCTCTGCGAGGAAGGGGTGTACGAGAAGCCGGTGAAACCCGACCTGGCGGTGGACGCCTATATCACCGCGGTGAAAAAGGGGCTCATGAAAACCATGAGCCGTATCGGCATCTCCACCATCCGCAGCTATTTCGGGGCGCAGATTTTCGAGGCGCTCGGGCTGGGCCGCGAACTGGTGGACGCCTATTTCACCGGCACGGTTTCCCGAATCGGAGGAATCGGGCTGGAGGAGATCGCCCGTGAAACGCTGGAACGGTACCGGGCGGCCTGGATCGAAGGCGGCGCGGTGAACCCTCTCGATGCGGGGGGAGTGT
>CAYRTQ010000229.1:3166-7660 GCA_964426865.1 uncultured bacterium | reverse complement strand
CGCTGTTTCTGCTCCTATCGTTACCTATGCTGAACTAACTCGATAGGCATTTAATAATTAATAGAATCTGGTGACGTACCGCGGAACATTGCAGACAGCAGGCTCATAAATCCCCGGAAGGGAGTCGTTCGCGCCTTGGGACAATCCACTTTGTGTGCCGCCATCTCTCATCCATGCTCCCTCGTCCCCGAAATCTTTGGGAATGCCCACTATCGTGTCCGGGGTTCATTTGGAAATTGCGGACGCCCATCCGCCAATGCCTACGTGCGGTTTGCGCCTGTTTCTTAATCGCTTGAAAAACGCGGCGGGAAAGAGGTATATTGTAAAATATCGTGGGAAACACGCTCTCCACACCGCTCCCCGGGAGGCTCTGTGAGGAAAGAAACCCGT
This sequence comes from uncultured bacterium, assembly GCA_964426865.1. Taxonomy (GTDB): domain Bacteria; phylum Latescibacterota; class Latescibacteria; order Latescibacterales; family Latescibacteraceae; genus JAWLHT01. The sequence continues at coordinate 7,270 of CAYRTQ010000229.1, read as the reverse complement.
ACCATCCTGCTGTTCCTCGGCATCACCTTCTTCCTCTGCTGGACGCTCGTGGGGATTTATGCCTTCTCGGGCGGAGAATGGCAGAGCCGTGAAGCGCTCCCGATCGCTCTCCTGTACATGGTGATCCCGGGCCTCGTGGCGCTGTATGCCCAAAGGTATCTCGCCCGTGAACCCCTGCGGGAGACGCTTGCCATACGGTTACGTCCGAACTGGTGGTTTCTGGCGGCGTGGTTCCTTCCTGCGATCATGGCGTTCCTGTCCATCGGGACCGCGCTGGTGATTCCGGGCGTACAGTATTCGCCGGACCTCTCCGGTTTCTTTCAGCGGTATGGCAACCTGCTGATCCCCGATCAGGTTGCGCAGATGCGGGCGAACATGGAAAAGTCCCCCCTGCCGTTGTTCTGGATAGTGCTTGTCAACGGCCTCATCGCGGGTGTGACCGTAAACGCCCTGTTCGCGCTGGGAGAGGAACTCGGCTGGCGCGGGCTTCTCGTGCATCGGCTGTCTTCCCTCGGATTCTGGCGGATGGCGGGAATTATCGGGCTGATCTGGGGGATATGGCATATGCCGGTTATTCTCATGGGACATAATTATCCCCAACATCCCGTTCCGGGGGTGTTCATGATGATCGCCTTCGCTCTTCTTCTCACACCGCTGCTGCTCTATATCCGGCTGCGTTCCGGCTCCACCATTGCCGCCGCGGTCTTTCACGGCACGGTCAACGGTCTCGCCGGACTCCCCATGCTGGTCCTCGCGGGCGGGAACGACCTGACGGTCGGGATGACCGGGTTTGCCGGGTTCATTGCCATTGCGCTGGTTACCCTGGCGGTCGCAACCGCCGATCATTTCTTCGCCGTCGAGCCGGTAATGTGGAAAAGAGAGGCGACGGCCTCCGGAAGTCGGAAGGGGAATGAGGACGGCAAGTGATCGGGTAATGTTCTCGGATACCACCGGGTATCTGAAGCCAAACATCATTGACGTTCGAGGGGATAAGAGGCGAGATTATGCAAAGGGACATCATGTCGGTGGATGTATTCCAATCACTCCGGGAACGATTGAACCGGTATTACGACGCGGAGGTGATCCGCCGCCTTGCCCGCCTTTTCGGCCCGGCGACCTCGACCCGTAAAGAGGCCCGGCTGATGCAGATTCTGAAAGGGCTGGAAGGGGACGGCCTGAAATGGGCGCTCGATCAGCTCGATGACATCACGCGCAAGGCGGTGGCCGAGGCGGCGTACGATCCCCGGAACCGGTACGATCCATCCCGCTTTCAGGCCAAGTACGGCGAGCTTCCAAAGGAATGGTACATGCATGGGAACGGCTCCAATCCCTTTTTCGGGCTGTTCATCATCGGGGGAATCATGCCGGAGGATTTGGGAGTCAGGGTACGGGCGCTTCTGCCCCGGCCTCCCGAAATGAAACCGCGGGCGATGCGGACGTTGCCGGATAAGGTTGACGGCGTTCCACTGATTACGGTGCATACCGGCGAGGCCGCGCAGCACGATATCATGACCGTGCTGCATCTTGTCGCCGGGGGAATGGTGACCCTCACCGCGCAACGCCAGACGATAACGACGCGGGCGGCGCGGCTCATCGCGGAACACCTCGCTCCGATGGGCGACAGCTCCAACACGCTGGAGGAAAGTGCAAAGCTGGGGCTGCGGGCGGGCATCTGGCCAAACATTCTGCTGGGCGCCGGACTGACGCGGGAAGGGGAGAAACGGCTTGAATTGACCGATGAGGGGCGCAATGCGCTGACCACTCCGCCTCACGATATCCTCCGCGCAGTCTGGAAGACGATTATTGCCTCCGATTCCTATGGGGAGACGGGTGGAGCGGAAGATGTATGTTTGTCTCTGTATGGTGGGATCGATGTCCCGAAACTACGCGGCGAGATCATCGATTCATTGGCGCGATTCCCCATGGGGGAATGGATAGAAACGGCGTATCTGGTGAACTATCTGAAAGCCGCCAATACCCGCATTCTTCCGGACTGGAGCTCACAGAACCGGTATTATTTGTTCTCCGGCTACCATGAGCGCGGATACGATCCGGGTTCATATTACGGCATTATGCTGGAATCATTCGTCCGGTCATTTCTGCGGAGCCTGGCGGCGACCATGGGAATTGTCGACATGGCCTATCCCATGCCGTCGAACATATCCCCGAATCAATACCCCGTTTTCATCATCCAGCAATTGAAATATGTGCGGGTCACTCCCCTGGGAGCGTACTGCATGGGAATCTCCGATAGTTTCGCCTCCGCGGCGCCTGAACCGAAAGCGGCGCTGAAAGTCCTTCCGACACTCGACGTGGTGTTGCCGGGCCATTCAAAAAAAATGCGCTGGGAGATGTTTTTTCTGGACCGGATAGCGGAGCGGACCTCGGATCATGTCTGGAAGCTGGACCGCAAGAAGATTCTCGCCGCCATGGAGCGGGAGGGGATAACGCTGGAGAGTATACGGGAGGTGTTGTCTCCGGGCGGGACGCCGCTTCCGGATACGGTCGTACGGTTCCTGGAGGATATCCGGAGACGTGAGACGGCGCTCCGGTTCGCGGGCACGGCGCTGCTTTTCGAAACGCGAGACGAGGCGTCCGCCGATCTCTTCGCCCATGAACGCAAGTTGCAGGGGCTGTGCGTACGGGCCGGGGAAAAGACCATCGCCGTCCCGGAGGAGAAGCGCCGGGAATTTCTCCGGACCCTGAAGAAGATGGGATATCTGGTGCGGCTGCCGGAGGAATGAGATGGATTGTAACCCTGTTTCGCGGATAGAGGGACAACGGCCTTCCGAAATGGAACCGTCGATGGAATGATTCGAACAGGGAAATACCGGTCGGAAAGAACGCCCTCTCCCGCCATGCGGGAGAGGGCGTCTGCGCGATGCAAAGCCGGGTGAGGTTTGGGAAGGGGCGTTTTCTCCCCGGTTTTTATCGAAAGGTGAAATGATCGGGAAACAGACTGTACCGGGGCAAGAGTTTCCCGTCCTTCCGTGGAATCACACCTCCAGTTCCTCAAAAACCTCATCCAGTGTTGCCATGGTCTCGTCCGCATCTCCCGTACGGTATACTTCATTTATCAAGGGAAGCGCTTCCCGCGCTTTAAGGTCAAGGAGGTCGAGTATCAGATATCCGTTTAACTCCGGGTCGTTCTCCGCATGCCGTTTCAACCCGTCCATGAGATACCGCACGCACTCTTTTTTCACTTCGGGGCGCTTCCTGCCGATCTCGGTGATGCAGTTCGCCGCTACTGTGCGTGCCATGAGTGGACGGTAAGGATACTGTAAATACACGGCGAGGGCCGGGAGTGCAACCGGACCGATCAGCGAGAAAACTTCCGGCATATCCTCGAATATCCAGTCATTGTCTTCCAATATATGGAAGAGATTGATGAGCGGATTTATGGCCTCAACCGCTTGCAACTGACCGAGAGCGCGCCAGGCATGGACCGGAGCCCATACCTCGTCGTCCTCTGAATCGGACATAAAGGAATCCAGATCGGTGGCCATTTTGATCAATTCCGGAATCTCCCGGGAAGAAATGCCGTATTCACGGTAATCAAGCCAATGGTCGGTATTGCCGGGGTCTCCGATATGCAGCAACCGGGCAACCGGTTCAGGGTAGGCAGAGGTTGAATTCATGGCCGGGTCCTTTCGGATATCGGTTAAAAATCACGTTCGAAATAATTCCGGCTGTGAACCGGCAACTTCCGGCTCATTACGGGAGAAACCGTGTGCATGCTCCGGCATCCCCTATTCAATCCGCTCCGACTCGGGAATATGCACCACGAATATGGCGGTGTGCTCGAACCGGCCTTCCCCGTCTTCCGGGCCAAATCCGCCGTTGGACTGGATCACCAGGAAGGAACCGTCCTCGGAAAGCTCGATGCCGAACGATCCCGCAATCGCATAGCCGTACTTCTCGAAGGTGTTCTTCTCCAGGAAGGCGATGACCTTTTTACGGTTGGTTTTCGTGTCATACTGGACCACCGGGGCGCCGAGTTTCCAGCATTGGCCGTGGGCGCCGGGAACGTAGTAGACATAGCGGTATTTCGGGCTGATATCCATGGAGGTGGTATAGACTCCCTCCTTGTCCCAGTTCACTCCG
>CAYRTQ010000229.1:0-3156 GCA_964426865.1 uncultured bacterium | reverse complement strand
CCGGCCAGAACCTGAAGAGGCCTCCGGAATAGTCCATGCAGTAGAACATGTTGTCCGGGGTGCGTTCCTCGGTGTAGGCGCGAAGCTGGGATATCTTGCCGGTGACCGGATTGGGCGGCGCCGAGCATTTCAGTCGGGCGAACTGGTTCGTCCGCTGGTCATAGGAAATGAAAACCTGGTTTGGGGTGCCCGTGTCGGTGGAGTAGAGAAGGCCGGTGCGCTCGTCGAGCAGGGTGGCCCGCAGATTCCAGGTCATGCCCTTTGGCGGCATGCCGCCATAGAGGAGCTTCCGCTTTTTCACGTCGTAGGACATGAAATACCCTTCCGCGCCGATTGCCATGAAAACGCCGGTCTGGGTATCGGTGACATGATAGGGCCAGGAATCGCCCACGAACGGAGTTCCGTGATACTCGGTCTCCCCGGTGAACACGTTGTAGGTCACCAGATGCCCGCCGCGGACATAGCCGTGGGCGATTTCATCCGGACGCACGTCGTGCCCCAGCCAGGTCGCAGCCACCAGTGTGCCGTCGGGCATGATATCCATCCGCCCGTGAATCTTGCCGTCCACATACTGCCCCTTCTTCCATCCGGCGGCTTTCCCCACATCCACCACGATACGCTGGTCCTTCTTCACCGGGTCGTACTCGGTGATGATGACATTCCCGTCCTTGCTGCGATGGTCGCCCGAGGACATGTAGTACTTCCCGTTCGGCCCGCGGGTGACCTCGCCCCACTGCGACCACAGCCCCTTGTTGTCCTCCGGGAAGAATTCGGGATTGATGCCCCGTGTGGGTGCGAAATCCACGGTCGGGGGCGTTTTCGCCACATCGAAATCCTGCTTGCCCGCATAGGAATCCGGAACTTTCAGGAATTCCTTCGAGGTGTCGGTGACCACACCGGTGGAATACCGGAGGTGCTTTTTGTCATATTGTTCCACACGGGCCTTGCGCGCGGACTCGGTTTTTTCCTGGGCGATGGCGGGGGAGAGGAACAGGACGAAAAAAATCAGCGAGAGCAAAAGCGAGACGATACGGGACAAGGAGTGACTCCCTTCAGTGTGATTTATAGCGCGTTTTTTGTGTTGAACAATTCGATCACATTATTGGCGCTGTTGTTCTTGTAGGTGTCCCAGGATATTTTATAATCATCGGCCTGGTTTCCCCAGGCGCTCCATTCCTTCCGAGTGCCGCGAGCGAATAACTCCAAACGAGGGCCGGGACTGCATGCCTCGATCAGATCGTACAATTCGTCGGGTTTACGGCTATGCTCCTGTTTCTGTGATTTGATAATGTTGACTTGTTTTCGGCCGGGTTGAAGTGTACGCAGTGACCCATGTATTCCAAAAAGAATCATTTCTGTAGTATTGCGAAAATAGAAACCAACGCCTCGACCGTCAGGACCGCCGTCCTTTCGGATTTTATGCCATATTATATTCGTTTTATATGAAAATCCCCACGCTTCCATAACTCTCAATCCCTCTGGGAGCAGTGCATTTGGCACCCAGAGGTATAAGTGCGCCGGATTATCCGAGGCAATTTGCACGGGGATATCACATATCTCGCTGAGAGAAAGAGTGGGATACCGATTCAATCGTTTGTGCTCGGGAGCCATTTTCCCTGTGCGATTATTAAACTGCCATGGCGGATCAGCCAAAATGGTTTTAAACTTCTGGTCTCCGACAAACTCAACAAACGATTTATTAATATCCATTACTCCTCCTCGAAATACAGTAACTTCCTGATTCCTATAACAATAACGGGGCATCCCGCACCACTGCCTCCTGCAATACGCGGTAAAAGTTTTGACATGTGCGTGGTTGAATTGCCGTATGATTTGCCTCTGCCAAGACAATCGAAAATTTCCTGTAACTCATCGCATCTGGTCAAGATGATTCCAACACTTATGACCCTCAGATCAAATAATAATCTGAAATTATTTAAATCCCTGTCATAAAAAGGATCTTTGTTGTTCCATTCCAATTCCAGGGCAATACGATTTTTATAACAATCTACTTTGTGGGTTGGGGACTCAAAGGTGGAATCGTCAACTTTCACCGCTGTCAAAAACTGCTTTTCCATCCATCCATATTGACCCAAATAGGTATCAACCCATTTTGCCAGTTCCGATTTATTCCCGCCGCCAATTGTAATCCAGGATTTTTTTAATCTGAAGGCGCCCAACATGGCAGTAAGTTCAGACCACTCTTCCGGAAAGTCATATTTTAGTATTGCAGAAGCGTGTTTCCATTCATGAATTTCAAACTTTTCATTCAACTCTTCCGGGAAGTGGTTCATATCGATCCCTGCCATCAACGGTAAAAATAATTACAGTTGGTTATAATCTATATAAAAATGTCAGATTGTCAAACGAATTGTGATTGGACATCACCGTATTTTTTTACTGATAGCTTCATGTTCTCCCCTCATTGTTGCTGAATAATATGCGCAAATGCGAACTATTGTGCAATTTGATGGGAATATTGTAAAAATTTGCTCCACTACCGGAATGAGACGCTTCGCGGGCGTCTCCGGGCGCATGTCAAATATTATGGATCATACGAATCGCGTCAATGGAAATGGAACCCGGTTCGTTGCAGGGACACCCCCCCCCTTTACGGTTACAGCCCATATTCCGTACTCAATCCCTACTTTCCCCTCCTCCACACCAGCACCGCTTCCACCGGCGTTCCACCCGAAGAAGCCAACAGGATGGGCGGTGTCCTCAGTGTCAGGATATCGCCCGCGAATGCGTAGTGGCGGATCTGGGCGCTGCCCACCCAGTTCGGGTACAAGCTGGCCTCCACGATGTGAATGACCGTTCCGGCGCTTTCGTCCACCCTGAAACGGCCATAATAGGCGATATAGCCGTTGAACGCCGCGGAGATTTCCTCCGGGTCGCCTTTCGAGGGATCGACGGCGGCGAAAAGGGGACGGTCACGGCGCATGATCTGGACCGTGACCCGGCCCCCCTTGTCATAGATGATCTGCCCCACGGGGTTCTCGCCGAAAAGATTGAACATCGCACCCCCGTACGGATGGGCGGTGAAAGACTGGAGGGACCACACGCCGATGAATTGGCGGATGATTCCGGATTCCTTTTCGCGGGTCTGGGTTTGAGTCGCCACGATACCCTCCCATATGCCTGAATCGTGATTCA
>CAYRTQ010000228.1:4643-7666 GCA_964426865.1 uncultured bacterium | reverse complement strand
ATTTTGACCGGCGTATTGCGAATATCGTGGATAGCTGGCCCGCACGATTTAATGATATGGGTTATAGAATATCGACAGGGCCGGTGGTCACTTTCCGTGCGCTGGATTTCATCATTCCGGAACGGAACGGCGATGATTCTGTTCCGCTGCTTTCCATGCAGAATGTGCGCCCGTTCGAGACGGTCTGGCCGGCAAAAAACAGTAAGAAAGATGCATGGCTCCGAGTTTGCGCCGATTCAATGCCGTTATTGCTGCCGGTGAAAGATTACCTTCTCATGAAACGCTTTACCTCAAAAGAAGAGAAACGGAGACTGGTGGCCGGAGTTTTTTTGGCGGAGCATTTCCCTTTCCAATCCATCGGAGTTGAAAATCATTTGAATTATGTATGCAAAATGACGGGGGACTTCTCAAAAGACGAAATATACGGGCTTACCGCGCTCTTTAATTCGGCTTTGCTTGATCGGTATTTCCGGACGATCAATGGGAATACGCAGGTGAACGCCTCGGACATCCGCACACTTCCGCTCCCGCCGGTTTCGGACATTTGCGCTGTTGGGGAGATGGTGCAGCAGGCGGTGAATCCGTCTCCATTAGAAATCGAGAATGTGATTTTCGATCAATTGGGAATCAATGGGGAAATCAAGGAGTATCTCCGGGAAAACGCCATATGACCGTCATTGAAGAAGCGCTCAACATCCTGACCGCGCTCGGACTTCCCCGGAAGCAGAGAAACGAGCGTTCCGCGCTGACTCTGCTCGCTCTCGCCGGACGGACGCATCAAAACACATGGAAAGATGTAACGACACCGCTCCTGAGAATTGTCGATATCATGGATTGGATGCGGGACCGGTTCGGGAAGAACTATGCACCCAATTCTCGCGAAACAATTCGGCGTCAGACGATTCACCAGTTTGAACAGGCTCGCATGGTGGATAAAAACCCGGACGATCCCGACCGTCCGACAAACAGCGGATTGACCGTATACCGGTTGACTGACGCCGTGATTCCCGTTCTGCGGACGTATGGAACGAAATCGTTTGAACGGGAGGTCAAGAAATTTGTTCGCGCCCACGGCATGCTCGCAACCCGGTACAGTCAACTCCGCAGGCAGCATACGGTTGCGGTTACTTTACCCGACGGCTCAATTCTGAACCTGTCCCCGGGGATGCATAACAAGCTCCAGCGCCTTATCCTGGAAGAGTTTGCTCCCCGTTTCATTAATGATCCGGTTCTCGTCTATGTGGGGGATACCGCGGAAAAACACCTTTTCATTGATATCCCGGTTTTCGAATCGCTCGGAATTCCGGTTTCTGAACACAACAAACTCCCGGACATCGTTATACTCAGTCCGGGCAAGAATTGGATTTTTCTGATAGAGGCAGTTACCACGCACGGCCCGATTTCCCCCAAGCGGCATATGGAACTGGAGAAAATGCTTTCAAAATGCCCATGTGGTCGGGTGTATGTCACCGCATTCCTGACTTTTCGGGACTATCGAAAATATGCGGAAGAAATTGTATGGGAATCCGAAGTATGGATCGCCGAAGCGCCGGATCATATGATTCACTATAACGGGGATAAATTTTTCGGCCCCCGCTGAACATTGTCTTTCCCCTTGCCCCCTCCCCTCTCCCCTGTTATACTATCCGGAAATCCATCTTTTTTCTCTTTTCATCCCCGCGTCTCTGCGAGAAACCCATCTTTTTCTTTACGGAGGCTATCCATGAACCGTCGTTCCATCCTCGCCATGCTTTCCGCGATTCCCGCCGCGCTTGCCGTCGGGAGCGCGTTCGCCGCGGCCCCGTACAAGCCCAAACTGAAGCAGTTCACCTCTCTTTTCGATGGCAAATCCCTCGACGGCTGGCAGAAGCTTACCTCGTACAGCGGGGATGACGGAAAATGGGAGGTGATCAAGGGGAACATCGCGGGGGACCAGTATCCGGATGGCAAAGGCGGTCTGCTGGTGACCGAGAAGGAGTATTCGGACTTCGAGGCGTACGTGGAGGTGAAGGCGGATTTCCCCATCGATTCGGGGCTGTTTCTGCGGGTGCAGCCGGACGTGCTGTCCTACCAGATCACCATCGACTACCGCAAGGATGGAGAACTGGGCGCGATCTACTGCCCCGGCGGCGGCGAATTCCTGTCGCATTACAAGGATGGCGAGAAGCTCTGGAAGAAGGGCGCGTACAACACCGTGACAGCGCGTATCGAGGGCCAGCCCGCCCACATCCAGGCCTGGATCAACGGCGTCCAGGTGCAGGATTACACGGATACGCAATTAAACGGCAAGGACCGGGTCCCGAAAACCGGGGTGTTCGGCATTCAGGTGCATCCCGGCGACAGTTGGGGCAAGGGAAACAAGGTCTGGTTCCGGAAAATCATGATCCGGGAGATATAGGGAATAGACAGAGGCACAGCGCAGGGGCGCAAAGGGGAAAAAGAGCAGGGACTTCCGTCAATGCGGCATCCTTGGTTCTCTTCCCCTTTGCGCCCTATATTTTATATATTTCCGCCAGAATGCGGTTCACTTCACGCCCGATTTTACCGCCCACCGTGGGCTTGCGGTCTTCGAGCACGGCGCGGGTGAAATCCTCGATGAGCGGGAGATGGAAGTTGGCGGAAGGCCGGAGGGTTTCGGTGCGGTCGCCGGTGCGGGTGCGGACGGTCATCACCCCGGCGTTGAGCTTGGGAATGTGGAGGGAGCCATCGGTGCAGAAGATGTCGAGGGTATCCTGGGCTTCCATGGTGGCGTGGGCAACCGTGAGAACTCCCTGCGCGCCGGACTCGAAACGGAAGAGAGCGCTCGCGATATCCTCCACCTCGCGCTCCAGCAGGGCGGCGTTTCCCACCATGCCGCACACGGACCGCACCGTCCCGAGAAGATTGAGAAGCACTTCGATACGATGGCAGCCGAAATCGAACATGGGTCCGCCGCCGGAGCGCTCCTTCTCGACAAACCAGTGGCGCGGATCGCGGTGCGAGGGATTGTAGAACTCGAACGCATTGATCTGGGCGAAAACCGG
>CAYRTQ010000228.1:0-4633 GCA_964426865.1 uncultured bacterium | reverse complement strand
AAGGCCGATCTCCCCGGAATCGAGGACCGCCCGCGCCCGGTTCACCACCGGATAGAAACGGCGGTAATAGGCGACCCCGAGTTTCACTCCCGATTCGCGGCAGACGGAGATCATGCGGTCGCAGTCCTCCAGGTTCAGCGCCATGGGCTTTTCACAGAGAACATGCTTTCCGGCCCGTGCCGCGGCGAGCACCTGATCGCAGTGCAGGTCCACCGGGGTGGCGATATAGACCGCTTCCACCTCGGAATCGGCAAGAAGGTCCTCCGTGTTCCCATACCACTTGCGGGCGCCGTGTTCACGCGCGAATCCCTCGGCCAGTTCCGCCCGCGCCCGGCTCACCGCCACGAACTCCCCAGCCGGAAGGTCCCGCAGCGCCGGGGCGACCCGTTTACGGGCAATGTCGCCGCACCCGATCAGGCCCCATTTCAGTTTCCGCATATCCTCGCTCCTTTTGAAACCACGCACAGCCAATCCGGCGACATCATACAATTACTATAACATCGCCCGGCGGGGTTTGCAAGTCCGTATTGCAGGTTTTCGGCGCGGATGGCCCGTTTGCGCACAAACCGGTTGACTTTCGGACCGTAGCGGTGTAAATAACCGGGATACGCCGTTTCCGGGGTATTTTCGCCGGTTGGCTTTCGCATGCAAAGTGAACAGCCCGGGGTTTCTCCCCGACATGTCATAACCGCCCTGAAAGGATTCGACCATGAAGCTCCCTGTCTTGCCGATACTCATCGGCGCGGGTTTCATTTTCTCGCTGGCCGCGCCGGGACCCGCCGTTCCCGACCCGTCGGAAACGCCTTCCCGCTGGACCCCCGAACTCATGGTGCAGATGAAACGGGTCGGCGGAACAGCGGTTTCCCCCGACGGGCGGCTGGTAGCCTACACCGTTTCCACCGCCCGCACCGAAGGAGAAAAGTCGGATTTCCAGCCCCAAATCTGGGTGGCCTCCGCGGACCGGACCCTGAACCGTCAGTTCACCAAGGGCGACCGGGCCTGTTCCGCCCCTGCGTTCTCGCCCGACGGCAGATACCTCTCCTTCCTCTCCGCACGGGGCGAGGGCGGCAAGACACAGGTCTGGGCGCTCCCTCTCGAAGGCGGCGAGGCGGAGCCGCTCACCGCGGCGAAAGCGGGAGTGACCGCCTATCTCTGGTCGCCCGACAGCAAACGCATCCTCTACACCATGACCGACCCGGAAACCCCGGATGAGGAAAAAAACCGCAGGGAGAAACGGGACATGATCGTGGTGGATGGCGCGCAAAAATACTCCCACCTGTATACGATCACGCTGGAGAAGGGCGCGACGGCCCGGAGGCTCACCAGCGGAGCGATGCATGTCACCGGCTTCGACTGGTCTCCGGACGGGAAAACCGTGGTGTTCTCCCGTCAGTCCACCCCCAGTCTGGACGACTGGCAGTCCACCGACATCTGCACCGTCCCCGCCGACAGTGGCGCGGTCACCCCGCTGGTGACCGGAAAGGGCATGGACTGGGCTCCCCGGTATTCGCCCGACGGCAGCCGGGTGGCGTATCTCTCCGATGGCGGCGAGCCCCACTGGGCGCGGTATTTCGAGGTGTATGTCATCCCGGCGCGTGGCGGTGAGGCCAAGAAGCTGGCCGCGGACCCGGAGTGTGTCCCACAGCAGATGACCGGATGGTCGGCGGACGGTTCGGAAATCTACTTTCAGGGAGCCTGCCGATCCTCGAAGCGGGTATTCGCCGTCCCGGTATCCGGAGCGAAACCGCGGATGATCACCACCGGTCCCGGAGAGAATACCGATCCCTCGCTCAGCCTGAACCGGAAAGCCCTGGCCTGGGTGCATCAGGAAACGGAGATTCCCCCGGATGTCTTCCTGGCCTCGCCGGTGAACGGCGCCCCGGTGCGTCTGAGTGATGTCCACGCCGGGATCGCGCTGCCGACACTGGGCAAAACGGAGGTCATCACCTGGAAATCGAAGGACGGTCTGGAGATCGAGGGGCTGCTCACCTACCCGGTGGGTTACAAGAAGGGGAACCGCTGTCCGCTCATTCTCAATGTCCACGGAGGGCCCGCGAGCTTCTTCTCGCAGACGTTCACCGGAGCCAGTTCCTTCTACCCGGTGCAGGTCTTCGCCCAGGACGGGTACGCCTATCTCCAGCCCAATCCGCGCGGCAGCACCGGGTATGGGAAGAAATTCCTGTTCGCCAACTACAACGATTGGGGATACGGCGATTTCGAGGACTGCATGGCGGGAGTGGACGCGGTCATCGCCCGGGGAGTGGCCCACCCGGACAGCCTGTGTATCATGGGCGCCAGCTACGGCGGATTCATGACCGCCTTCGCCATAACCAGGACGAAACGGTTCAAGGCCGCCAGCGACTATGCGGGAGTGACCAATCTCATGAGCTTCTCCGGGACCTCCGATATCGCCAGTTTCATCCCGGACTATTACGGCGGGGAATTCTGGGACCGCCCGGATGTCTACCGCGCGCATTCCGCCATGTTCAACATCAAAGGAGTATCCACCCCCACCCAGATCCTCCACGGCGCGGAGGACAAGCGGGTGCACATCGAGCAGAGCATGGAACTGTACAACGCCCTGAAACGCCAGCACTGCCCCACCGAGATGATCATCTATCAACGAACCCCGCACAGCCCCCTGGCCGATCCAAAGGTGCTGGAGGACCTGGGCAAACGCCAGCTGGCATGGTTCAACAAACATCTGCGGAAACTGCCGGAACAGACCGTCGCCCGTCAGCCTTGAGGGAAAACGGCGAAAATACCGTCACCATACCTCCTCAACGCCGAAGGTCCAAAGGAATATCTCCTTTGGACCTTCGTGTTTGGGGGGGCATCTCCGGAACCGTTCGGAAGATAGGGTTGAGAAACACTCGTTCGGTATCCATTCGAACGTATGCGATTCATGGGCGCTCACCTCACCCGGTCTGCGACCGCTCTCTCCTATGCAGGAGACGGCAAGACTCCGCGACACAGCAAGTTACTTGATTTATACACCCGCCGCCCGGAATGAGTCACCCTTCTCCTGACCAGGAGAAGGGACGGAGATGAGATGCGGCACTGCTCACTCGCCGGAGCAATACACCTGTCCTTTTCACCACCGCTGTTCCGCCCCGCTTTTCCAGTAATCGGAACTCTTCGGAATCTTCTCCCATTCCGGCTTGCTCAGGCCGGAGGGATCATAGGCGACCGCCCCGTTGCAGATGGTCAGGACGCACTGGAGCTTTTTATCTCCGCGTATCTTGCCCGCGCTGGTATCGCTGTAGCCGAATTTTCCCTTGCGCAGTTCGATGACCGCGATATCCGCCGGGCCGCCCACGGTGAGAGTCCCCAGTTCCGGATGGTTTATCTCGCGGGCGGGATTCACCGTGGAGCGCCGTATGACATCCTCCAGCGGCATTCCCAGGCACAGGAACTTGGACATGACATTGAGCATGTTCACCACCGGGCCGACCGCATTCATGCCGTGGAGATCGGTGCTGATGGAATTGGGGATGAATCCCTGTTTCAGGGCGGGGACGGCGTTACGATAAACAAAGCTCCCGGCGCCGTGGCCGACATCGAATATCACCCCGCGCCGCTGGGCTTCCAGAAGGTCCGGATTGACCGCGCCGTCATCGCGGACCACCGGGATATGACGGGCGAAGACATGGGTATGGATATCTCCGGGACGCATGCGATGGAGGATGAGTTCGCGGTAGGACCGCACCTCGTATTTCCCCAAGGCCGTACGGGGAAAGAAATCGATCATCACCGGGAGATTGGCCGCCCGCCCCGCGGCGAGCAGGCTGTCCACCGAGGCCCAGGGGGTATGCAGATCATCGTAGGGCTTGTTGGTCCAGTAGTGGGCGGTTTTGAATCCCACGATACGGTCGGGGTATTTGCGAGCCATGGCCACCGCCTTGGGGACATCGAAGGTGCGCGGGTCCTGTTCGGCCTCGTTCATTCCCGGAGAAGAGATGTTGAGAAACGCGAGCACCCGCACCTTGGTCTTGGCCCTGGAGCTTCCGAGCGCGTCCAGGAACTCCTCGAAACTATCCGCGCCCGATGTCCCGGCATCCACCACCGTGGTCACCCCGGACGGAAGGCAGAGATCGTCGGGAATAACCGACCTCGCCTGGGGGGTGTAGAAGGTATAGAACAGGTGGGCGTGCATATCGATGATTCCCGGGGTGACCAGGTTGCCCCGAGCCGGTATGACCACTCCGGCTTCCAATTCCGGGATATTCCGCGCCAACAGAGCAACTTTTTTGTCTTTCACCGCCACATCCATTACCCGGTCGATCCCATTGGCGGGGTCGATGACCCGCCCGCCTTTCACCAGAATGTCATACTTCGCTTCCGTCCCCGTCACCGCCCGGGCCGGGGCGATGCAATACGCCAGCATCAGAACCGCGAACCACATTCTCCGAAACATGCACAATCCCCCTCTCCGGTCCGGCATGGACGCCGGACGCTTATGAATCCCCGTTCGGTTTCCTGTCCGGACGCCGATTTCTGCGCCAAATGGAATGGTACTGTATTCGTTCATCGGGCGGAACGATGGTTTGGAAACCTGTTCCAGCCGCATAAAAGCGTTCATACCAATTCCCATTCAACCTGACATGACCAAAGAGGTCACCCCTGGGGATGA
>CAYRTQ010000227.1:0-7682 GCA_964426865.1 uncultured bacterium | reverse complement strand
GACAAACACTCCTCACCAGAGAGCGCATTTTACAGAAAATTCAGGACTTGACTCATAATAAGAGGTTTGGCTTCTCATAAGAGTTATTATATTGTTATCAATTTTATATAAAAATGCATAGTTATAATAATCCCCATTTGCTGATTTCTGTGCTCCAACTATTTTCTCAACGTAACGGATATCATGTAGTGAAACGTACAAGGTATTATCCGGCCCGAGTACCATATCATCGATACTCTTTGCCTCGATTTTGCCATTTGCCATATTGTAGGCAGTCCATGTTTTGCCGTCGAACCGGGTGATTCCGCCCGTATCCAGATACAGGGGGCCATATGCCCCAAACCACTTCACATTGTTCTTGTCCACTACAATTTTGTTGACGGAGTTATCCGATAATCCATCTGCGGTAGTATATGATTTCCAGGTTGTACCATCATACGCAGACACACCTTTGTCCGTTCCCACCCAAGCCACGCCTGCTGAATCGACGGCAACCGCATAAACGGTATCGCTCGCCAGCCCATCGGCCGTGGTGAGATGTGTCCATTTGCTCCCGTCATACCGGAAGACACCTTTGCTGTCTTTGGTGAGAACCCAGAATGTCCCGTTCCGTTCAAACGCCGCATCTCCCAGAGAACTGGATGATACACCTTCATTTGCGGTAAACGTATGCCAGTCTGTCCCATCGAATCGGGCGGTGCAACTGTCGAACACCGCCCAGACCGTTTTCTTGTCCGGGGCAATGTAAATTCCCCTGACCGATGAGCCGGGAAGCCCGTTGTTGGGCGTGTACGCCGCAATAATCCCTGAATTCTTGTCCCATTGGATGATTTTGTCTTTCTGCCCGATCCAGAAATAGTTGCCGTCATAGGCGAGAGCGGTGATGTCAGAGGGATAGTCGGTGAATATTCCTCTGGCCATAACGGCAGCAGGGATTGAAAGACATGCAAGCGTGAAAAGTAACAGCAACTTTTTCATCGTGCACCCCATGTGGTTATAACACCGATTCAATCCATTCCAACCATATTCCAATGTATTCACCGCAATCCGGATTTGCAAGGGTTTCTTTATTATCGCGGTAAATTGTATAATGAATTGGGATACGCATGATAGTATAAGCAGATGAAGCGCTCTGGAGAATTCAGCGGAGCCCAAAATATTTTGGGGATTGGCCTGCGCCTCCATTTCCATCAGAAGCACTCCATTTCCCCAAAAAAGAAAAGGCGCTCCGGATTCGGACGCCTTTTCTGGAAACATCTTTCAATGCTTTTCGTGCACGGAAGATCGTTACTCTTCCGGCGCTCCGGTTTTCTCCTTCTTCTGCGCGGCCAGCGCGAAAAAGAGCATCGCCGCGCCAAACACCAGGAGACTGATTCCGGAATAAATATTGATGTTGATATTGAGCGAATGTGAATACATCTCGGCGCCGTCGGTCATAAAACCGAATACGATGAGAATGGCCCCGATGATGGAGAACAGCAGTCCTATGGGAAAACGGATATCGGCTTGCATGAATGTTTCTCCCGGTTACCAGAATATGATGTTCAGAACGAGCGCGCAGACCAGAACCATCGCTCCCAGCGCGGCGGGTGATGCATACCAGGCCACTCCGGCTTCCTTGATCTTCGGGGTCAGGGAGTAGACCAGACCCTTGAGATCCTCGTCGGTCTTCGTACGGCGGGTCGCCAGGGAAACGATGACGGTGACCACGAAACAGACGGTCCAGGCGAGAATCGCGGTCCAGAAATTCTGGGCCATTTCACTCGGATAGGTATGCGCCACGGAACCGAGCCATCCGCCCTTGATGAGCGACTGTGCGCCCGCGGGAATGGTGAGTCCGTGGTGGATCGCCGCGACTGCGGTTCCGGCGAGCAGCCCGGTGAAAGCGCCGTGACCGGTGGCCCGCTTCCAGAACATGCCGAGAAGGAAGGTGGCGAACAACGGTGCATTGACAAAGGCGAAGATGAGCTGCAGGAAGTCCATGATGTTGTTGAATCCCGCCGCCATGTAGGCCGCGCCCATGCTCACGAGAGTGCCGAACACGGTCGCCATCTGGCCCACCCGGAGATAGTGCTTATCCGACTGGCCGGGCTTGATGTAGCTCTGGTAGATGTCATAGGTCCAGACCGTGTTGAACGCGGTCACATTCCCCGCCATGCCGGACATGAAGGAAGCCATCAGCGCGGTCAATCCCAGACCGAGCACGCCGGAGGGCAGATAGTGGCCAAGCATCATGGGAATGGTGTTGTTATAGTCGAGAGTGCCGTCCGGCAGTTTCGGAATGGAGAACCCGCTGGTTCCGCTGTGGGCGGTGAGCGCAATGGCGATCATGCCCGGGAGAATGACCAGGATGGGGATGAACATTTTGGGAAACGCGCCGATGAGCGGCGTACGGCGGGCGGCGGCCATGGAATTGGCGGCCATGGCCCGCTGCACAACCAGAAAGTTGGTGCACCAGTACCCGAAGGAAAGCACGAAGCCCAGCCCCATCACCAGCCCGAACCACTCGATTCCCATGGGGTTCGAGGAGGGACTGCC
Source organism: uncultured bacterium (assembly GCA_964426865.1). Classification (GTDB taxonomy): domain Bacteria; phylum Latescibacterota; class Latescibacteria; order Latescibacterales; family Latescibacteraceae; genus JAWLHT01. Next base: position 5,144 of record CAYRTQ010000227.1, on the reverse strand, counting down.
CATGAAGGCCCAGCTTTGCGTCCAGGCGTCGGGAGCGTAATTCTGGGCCGCGCCTGCCACCGTGGCGGCGTTCGTCGACACTTCCTGCAAACGCTGCTGCACACCGGACCATCCGCCCGCGTCCTTGAGCCCCAGGAAAACCAGGGGAACGAAACCGGCGACGATGAGGAAGAACTGGAGAACCTCGTTATAAATCGCGGAAGTCAGGCCGCCGAGGAAGGTATATACCAGCACGATGATGGCCGAAATCAGGATGCTCATGTTGAAATCCCAGCCGAGCAGGATCTGCATGAGCTTGGCCATGGCGAACATGGAGATGCCCGAGGAGAAAATGGTCAGGATCGCGAAGGCGATGGCGTTGAACCCGCGGGTCTTTTCATCGAACCGCAGCTTCAGGTACTCCGGGACCGACCGGGCCTTGGAACCGTAATAGAACGGCATCATAAACACCCCGAGGAACACCATGGCGGGAATGGCGCCGACCCAGTAGAAATGGCAGGTGGCGATTCCGTACTTCGCGCCGCTGGCGCCCATCCCGATGACCTCCAGCGCGCCCAGATTGGTGGATATGAACGCCAGCCCGGTGATCCACGCGGGAATGGACTTCCCCGAGGTCAGGAAGTCCGAACTGGTCTTCATGTACCTCCGGAGCACGAATCCGATGCCGAGCACAAACACCACGTATATCACCATGATCGTATAATCAATGGCGCCCACCTGAATATGCGGCATTCCCTCTCCTTTCTTTTTCAATGCCTGTGTGTCAAAAATACTCAAAGGCTTGCCGGTCAAAGACCATCCCGGGAATACAATGATGATCGGGAATTACGGAAGTTACAATTTTTTGAATGAGAAGCAAGGGTTTTTGTAAGAAAACAGAATCAGTGATTGAATTTTCGCCCCCGACCTTATGGAAACAGGGTCTATATACCGGCTTTGTTCACAGAACTTTACACACACCGCTTCCGAAAGGTGCAATGTGACAGATCGTGTCGAGGCATAAAAAAACCGCCGCGTGCTCTCCTTGCGGAAAGCATACGGCGGCAAACTGCTGAATAGTCGATGGCATTCGACCTGTTCGCTTATTTTCCCATCCCGACTCTCTGCGCGGTCTGGAAGACTTTGCCTTCGGTTCGGATGGAAGGAGCGATGATGATCTGGGCGAGCTGCATCTCGCGGATGTTCCGCGTGCCGAGGGATCCCATGGAGGTGCGCAACGCGCCCATGAGGTTCTGGGAGCCGTCATCCAGTTCCGCGGGACCGTAGAGGATCTGCTCCAGAGTGCCGGTGACTCCCACCCGGATACGGGTTCCACGCGGGAGGTTTTCGTGGGAAGTGGCCATGCCCCAGTGGAATCCGCGTCCCGGAGCTTCCTGGGTCCGGGCGAACGCCGAGCCGATCATGACCGCATCCGCGCCGCTGGCGATGGCCTTGCAGAGATCTCCGCCCACGCTCATTCCGCCATCGGTGATGATGGAGACATACTTGCCGGACTGCTTGTACCAGAAGTCACGCGCGGAAGCGCAATCGGCGGTGGCGGTCACCTGCGGCATGCCGATGCCGAGTACTCCGCGGGTGGTGCAGGCGGCTCCGGGCCCGACTCCCACGAGAAGGGCGTCGATGCCGGTCCGCATGAGCTCGATGGCCGCGGTATAGCTGACCGTGTTCCCCACGATCACCGGAACGTTCATTTTCTTGCAGAAGCGCTCGAAATCGAGGCTCTGGTATTCGGAGGAAATGTGGCGCACCGTGGTCACCGTGGACTGCACCACGAAAATATCCACCCCGGCGTTCTGGGAGATGTCGCCGTAACGATCCGCTTTCTGCGGGATGGCGGAAACGATCGCCGGAACTCCCGCCGCCTTGATCTCGGAGATGCGCTTCTCGATCAGTTCTTCCTTGATCGGCGTACGGTAAATGCCCTGTACCAGCTTCGTGGCTTCTTCCGGCGTGGCGGCGGCAACCTGATCGAGAATTTCCGAGGGATTTTCATACCGCGTCTGCACCCCTTCGAGGTTCAGCACGGCCAAACCGCCCAGTTTTCCCATCTCGATGGCGAACCGGGTATCCACCACACCGTCCATGGCGGCGGCCATGATGGGAACCTCGATTTTCATGTCCCGCAGCATCCAGGTTACATCCACATCGTTGGGGTTGATGGTGATGTCTCCCGGGACGAGCGCGATCTCGTCGAAACCGTAACACCGCCTCGCCTTACGCCCTCTGCTGATGTACTCGCTCATGCAAAGCCTCCCTTTTCGGAATATATGTGGAAAGGTCAAAAAAAAAAATTCAACGCCAGTGACATTACGAACCAGGGATGAACGGTATGTAGCGGATACAGGCCGGATATACGTCAGTCGATCCGTACCGTCTTCTTTCCCCGCATGATAATCTGTCCTTTATATACCCCCGATATCCTTCCGTGTTACTGCCACCCACGATCCATATCCGTTATTGAAATCTGAACGTCAGATCCTTCGTCGTTCTCCGCGAAACCACGGTGATGGTGTCCGGATAGGCGTACACTGGTTCCGACACATGGTAGGGCGCCGCTTTCCCCCGGGTGATCTGCCCGTCGCCGTCATCATCCCGGAATCCCAGGGCCACGTACCTTCCCGGCAGGACTCCGCCGGAATTCCAGGCCTGCGATCCACGGATATCCATCTGTTTCTGCACTCCCGATTCCAGATTTCTGAATACGAGCCGGTAGAGTGAATTTCCCGTCCCCGCCGGATCGGCCAGCATTCCGGTCATGATACCGAGCGTGTCGGCGGGAACCACCCGGAACGCCAGTTGCGATCCCGGTCCGGTCAGTTGATTTCCAGCCGCGCCCCGGAGCGTTTCACGGTCGAAAGCGATGCGGTAATTGGTGTTATCCCGCCAGTTTTCCGACGGATAGATCTCCATGCGGTTCGCTCCGGTGCGGCGGACGCTCACCTTCTCCCCAGAGGCGTCCGCAATGACGGAGCGCGTGGTGTCCGTGACCGCGAGCACCCGGTTGAACAGGAGCTGGATGGGATCCTTCCCCGGAGTCAGCACCTTCGGCTCCCACTCCAGAATTTCCAGGGCCGTGGTGTCCGCGCGGTCCACCCCGGCGAAAACGGGCGGTTTGGGAACAGGCGCGAGCGGGTTGCCGTCGCGATCCCGCAGGCTCAGCCCGGTCACCCGGTACTCCTTCCCCTCGGTCTGCGCGGAAGTGGCGGCGGAAATTTTCCGGAGATCGCCGGGCAGAACAAACCATCCGGGGACATCCAGTCCCTCAATGGAAAATTTCACCGTCCCCGGATCGATTTCGCTGTCGAAGAAAAGCTCCACCCGGTTTTTATCCGCGGGCCGCACCGACATGAACTGCACCAGGGCGCTGTCCATCTCCGAAACCACCATCTGGGGCGCAAGCGCCAGCGTATCTCCCAACGCCAGCGAAACATCGTGGGACGCCACGCCGATCATGTCGTAGCCCTCGGAGTAGAACCCGTTCCGATCCTTGTCCCCGATGGCGAAAAGACGATATCTCCCGCTGGAGAGCCCCACCAGCGACCAGGTGCCATCGGCGTTGGTCTGGGTGACATAATCCGGTACATCGTTGCGCGGGTCCGGCATCCGCGCGGAATCGGCCATGCTGTAGGCCACCACGTCCACTCCCGCGGGATTCTCCGGCGAAGGGCCGAAGAAACGCCAGGGGATGACCCGTCCCCGTATTTCCCCGTTTTCGATACGGGGCCCGGTCGAAAATTTGAGGATGATGGAATTCCGCAGCATATTGCTGTGCTGGTCGGACGCTTTCGACCCGATGGTGATGACATGGGTCGCATTCTCCCGGAGCGGTTTCGGAAAATCGAGAATCATGACCCGATCGCCGTTCCGCCAGGAGATGCGCGGCCATTCCGCCGGAATGGGAACGATGAAGAGATTATCCTCCACCGTTCGTTTCGACATGGGTTTGGAGAACTCGAATATGACCGATGTTCCCGTGGGCACATTGGGGGTCAACGGCTCCGGAGTGACCGTGGCCAGTTCCGGGGGCGTCTTGTCCTCGGGACCTCCGGGCGGGAACCCCTGACGCGCGCAGGCCGCGATGACCATAACCGCCGCCAGCGCCGCCACGCCGATATATTTACGGATATCCCGCTGCATGCCGCTTGCTCCCGTTACTTCCTCATCAGATGATACAATACCGCTTTCTGGGCATGGAGGCGGTTCTCGGCCTCGTCGAAGGCGATGCTCCGGGGGCTGTCCAGAACCTCCGAGGTGATCTCAGACTCCCGATGCGCGGGAAGGCAATGGCTGACCAGACACTGCGGTCCGGCCAGCGCCATGAGCGCTTCGTTCACCTGGTATCCCTCGAACTTCGCGGCGCGTTCCGCGGTTTCACTCTCCTGCCCCATGCTCGCCCAGACATCGGTATAGACGAGGTCTGCACCGCGCACCGCCACGGACGGATCGCGCTCCAGGATATAGGCGGAGCCCAACTCCCGGGCGGAACGTTTCGCCTCGGCCACGATTTCCGGATCGGGATCGTACCCCTCGGGGCAGCACATGACGAAATCCATGCCCGCCATCGGAGCCAGCAGCATGAGGCTGTGGGCGACATTGTTGCCGTCGCCGACAAACACCATGCGTTTCCCCCGCAGATCGTCGCCAAGACGCTCCCGCAGGGTGAGCAGGCAGGCCAGCGCCTGGCAGGGATGCTCCAGATCGGTGAGCGCGTTGACCACCGGGATGGTGGCGTTGCGCGACAGATCCTCGACAAAATCATGCCCGAAGGTCCGCACCACCACGGCATCAACCCAGCGGGACAGATTACGGCCCCCATCGGGTACCGATTCCCGGGTTCCCAGCCCGATATCCTTGCCGGGTATATAGATGCCTCTCCCGCCGAACTGGTTCATGGCCACCTCGAAGGTGACCCGTGTCCGGAGGGAGGGCTTGTCGAAGATAAGCACGATGGTCTTCCCCCGGAAGGTATCGTAGTACGCGGGGATATCGGCCTTGATTTTCGATGCGGTTTCCATCAGGCCGGAAACATCGTTTACGGTCAGATCCCGTATGCTCAGGAGGTCTTTCTTCATGGGCGCCCTCGATGAAAAGAGTCTGAATAGGAACGGAAAACAGAAAGCGGAGGGAACTCCGGAAAATCAATC
>CAYRTQ010000226.1:0-7686 GCA_964426865.1 uncultured bacterium | reverse complement strand
AGCAACTTCGGATACATCCAAAAGGTGCTCCACCTTGCGGATCATGCCCCGAATCTGGGGAGTATCCTCGTGCTCGGCAACAAGTCCCATCCGCGTGATACCCAGGGCGATCAACACCTTCTCCTGGTGGTCTTTTCTTCCGATTGTCGAACGGACTTGCCGTATTAAAAGCTTCGCCATTCCGTCTTCTCCGATACCAAAATGTTTCCCGTTCTCTTCTCGTCACAGCATGCCCCACGGTCTACAACCAGCGGACACGGGCTGCAATCGTCTCATTCGCGAATTTCCGCCCATCCCACCGCCGTACGGCTCACCATAATCCGGCGTACCGCTTAAACGATCCGGGCGCCATTCCGTTCCCTCATGCGGGAATCGGAACGGTTACCGGATTTGGCTCACCGGCAGGTCACGGAATCTGGACACCACGTTCACATCGCAAAGCTCCTGAAGTCCCTTCATGGTGGCTTTCACCACATTGTGGGGATTGGAGGAACCAAGCGACTTCGCGAGGATGTTCCGAACCCCGGCGGGCTCCAGAACGGCGCGCACCGCGTTGCCCGCGATGATTCCGGTTCCGGGAGCCGCGGGCTTCAGGAGAATTACCGCCGCCGAAAACTTGGTCAGGATCGGGTGCGGAATGGTCCCGTTCTCGATGGGAACGGTGATCATGTTCTTCTTGGCGCTTTCCGTGCCTTTACGGATAGCTTCGGATACTTCCGATGCCTTTCCCAGTCCGATCCCGACCCGACCGTTCGAGTCCCCGACCGAAACCAGGGCGCTGAATGAAAATCTCCGTCCACCCTTCACCACCTTGGCTACTCGGCTGATGTGGATGACATTTTCAATGAATTCGCTTTCTTCAGTCTGCATTCGTGCCAAGCTTCATCTTCTCCTTCCGTACGGGCGCCCGCTGAGCGCCCCGTCGTATATTTCCTTTGGGCGCTTGTTCAGCGCCCTTTAAACTCAAAATTCCAAACCGCCTTCACGTGCGCCCTCGGCAACCGCCTTCACCCGCCCATGATAAATGTACCCCGCGCGGTCGAATACCACCCGGGTAATACCTTTCTCCTTGGCGCGCTCGGCGATCATCTTCCCGACAACCTTGGACATCCCGGTCTTCCCGCCCTCGACCTTCTGGTCCCGGAGTTCCGGACCCGAAGAAGACAGTCCCATCAGGGAAACGCCCTTTTCATCGTCGATGATCTGCACGTACACATTGTTCAGGCTCCGGAAAACCGAGAGCCGCGGGCGTTCGGACGTCCCGAACACCTTGTTGCGCGTCCGACGGGCTCTTTTTTCCCGGGGACTCAGCTTTATTTTCTTTGGATGCTTCATCGTCCTATGAAACTCCGATTCGTTACGTTCCGGATTATTTACGCCGCGACCCGATAATTCCGGCTCTCCCGGAATCCGGGCCCGAAACCTGGTAACCCGTTACCAAACCAATTACCGTCATCCGGTAGCCTTGCCGGCTTTCCTGCGCACATACTCTCCACGATACCTGATGCCTTTGCCCTTGTAAGGCTCGGGAGGCCGCAGGCGGCGGATATCCGCGGAAATGTCGCCGACTTTCTGCTTGTCCGCTCCGATAACCCGTACCACCGGAACGTTCTGACCCTCGATGCTCTCCGTCGCCACCGCGAAGCTGATCCCTTCCGGGGCCGAAATGACCAACGGATGAGACTGACCGATCTGCAGATCAAGATCTTTTCCCTTGAGCTGCGCGCGATATCCGACTCCACGAACCTCGAGAACTTTTTCCCACTCCTTGCTCACACCGGTGATGGCGTTGAACATGAGCGTGCGGGTCAGTCCCCACATCGCTCCTACCTTCCTGTCTTCCACCGCGGGCGCGACATGCACCGTGCCGCCCTCAATGGTCACTTGCATCATTTCCGAGAACGGGACCTGGAGCTGCCCCTTGGGGCCCTTGGCAGTCAGTACCTGACCGTCGAGGCTCACTGTCACTCCGTTCGGAATCTGTATTGGCTGTTTCCCTATTCGTGACACGGTCTTCTCCCTTTAATCCTTACCATACATAGCAGATGACTTCACCGCCGACACCCCTCTTACGAGCATCGCGATCGGTCATGACTCCGCTGGAGGTGGTAACGATGGCAATGCCCAGTCCGTTCAGGACTCTCGGCAGTGCATCCGCTTGCGAATACCTTCTCAACCCGGGCTTGGACACGCGCCTGATGCCCTTGATGATGGGCGTCTCATCCCTGTCATACCTGAGGTACAGCCGCAATTCCCCCTGTTTGTCATCCTCTATGTATTTGAGCCGATCAATGAAATGCTCCTCGACCAGAATTCTGGCAACCTCTCTCTTCAGCTTGGAGGCGGGCACATCCACCCACTTCTTTCCGGCCTTGGAAGCGTTCCGAACTCTCGTCAGCATATCAGCGATAGGGTCTGTCATACCCATGGAATCGCTCCTCATTCTACGTTGATTGTACTACCAGCTGGCTTTGGTAACCCCGGGAATTTCTCCCTTGAGAGCCAGTTCACGGAAACAAATCCTGCACAAGCCGAACTTACGATAAACTCCCCGAGGTCTGCCACACCGGAAGCACCGGTTGAAGGCACGCACGGAAAATTTCGGCTTACTTTTCGACCTATTAACTTGGGCTTTCGTTGCCAATGAAGCAACCCCTTCGACTAAATTTTAGTGCCATCCGTCCGGAGCGCGTCAGTCTCTGAACGGCATTCCAAAGGCCCGTAACAGCGCCTTCGCCTCTTCGTCATTCTTTGCGGTGGTTACAAACGTAATGTCCATGCCCCGCGTCTTGTCAATCTTGTCGAAATCGATCTCCGGAAATATAATCTGTTCCTTCACGCCGAGCGTATAATTCCCGCGCCCGTCGAAAGAACGCCCCGGCACTCCACGGAAGTCACGAATTCTCGGAATGGCAAAGGACAATAGCCGATCCAGAAATTCGTACATCCGATCCTCGCGCAAAGTCACCATGCACCCGATCGGCATCCCGGCGCGAAGCTTGAAATTGGAGATGGACTTCCTCGACCGTCTCACCGCGGGCTTCTGTCCCGTGATGGTGGTCATATCTGCAACCGCGCCATCCAGATTCTTCACATCCTGAACCGCTTCTCCCACTCCCATATTGACCACGATCTTCACCAGCTTCGGGATCTGCATGGGATTACGGAACTGGAATTCCTTCATCAGGCTGGGCGCGACTTCATTCAGGTACTTCTCCCTCATTCTCGCTGCCATTATCATGACCTCTTATTTCTTTTCGCCGGTGAGCATTTCACCGCACTTTTTGCACGCCCGAACCTTGTTTCCGTCACTCAGCGTGATGGTCTTCGTTTTCACACCCGAATTACACTTGGAGCAGATGACCACCAGGTTGGACATGTGAACCGGAGATTCCTTCTCCAGAATTCCACCCTGCATCATCTTCTGTGTAGGTTTCTGATGACGTTTCACAAAGTTGACACCTTCGACAATCGCTCTGTTCTTCTCGGGAACCACTTTGAGGACCACGCCCTCTTTCCCGCGATCGTCTCCGGAGATCACTATTACTCGATCACCCTTATGAATTTTTTTCATGGTATCACCTTTACGTCGGCATCAGATCACTTCACTCGCCAGCGAAATGATCTTCATGTACTGTTTTTCGCGGAGCTCTCTCGCCACCGGTCCGAAAATACGGGTCCCTTTCGGCTCCTTTTGCGCGTCGATAATCACCACGGCATTGTCATCGAACCGAATATAGGAACCATCCTTGCGACGGATGGGCTGCTTGGTCCGCACCACCACCGCCCGCGCGACATCCCCCTTCTTCAACTGACCGTTCGGCGCGGAATCCCGCACGGAACACACGATGATGTCGCCCACCGATGCATATCTCCGCCCGGTTCCTCCCAGAACCCGGAAACACATCACCTTGCGTGCGCCCGTGTTGTCTGCAACCTTGAGTATCGAATATTCCTGAATCATGGAAATAAACCCCCTTATTTAGCCCGCTCGAGTACCTTGGTGAGCCGCCAGCGCTTGGTCTTGGAAAGGGGCCTGGTTTCCATTATTTCCACGAGATCCCCCAGACGGGCTTCATTCCTCTCATCGTGCGCCATCATCTTCTTCTGTTTCCGAACCACACGGCTGTACAGGGGGTGACGAACCGTGCGCTCGACTGTGACCGAAATGGTCTTGTCACGGACATCACTGGTCACCCTACCCGTCCGGACTTTTCTATGCGCTCTTTCAGTTTCCATTTTTCTTCCTTTTCACTTCCCTGATGGACTGGTCACTTGGCCTGGGCGGGAGTCCCCAGCATGCGTATTCCCTTCTCGTGCTCCCTGAGAACCGTCCTCAGTCGAGCGATTTCACGCTTGGTCTGCCGTATCATCGAGGTCTTGTCCAACTGGGAGGTCACCAACTGGAGTTTCAGCGTCCTCAAATTCTCTTCGGCAGCCACCAGATCGTTACTGACCTCTTCGAGCGTCCGCTCACGTATCTCATGCGCCTTCATCCCTTACTCCTCTCCATACGCTTTCCGCGTGACAAACTTGGTCTTGATGGGGAGCTTGTGAGATGCAAGCTTCATGGCTTCCTTCGCGATCGTCTCGTCCACCCCTTCCATCTCAAACAGCACGCGTCCGGGCTTGATAACCGCTACCCAGTGATCAGGAGCGCCCTTGCCCTTACCCATACGGGTTTCAGCAGGCTTTACCGTCACCGGTTTCGCCGGGAACACCCGTATCCAGACCTTTCCGGTCCTCTTCATATGCCTGGTGATCGCCACGCGCGCCGCTTCGATCTGACGGTCGGTTATCCAACCCGGTTCCGCTGCCGCGAGTCCATACTCACCAAAAGAGATGTCCCGGCCCCGGTACGCGAGTCCCCGCATCCTGCCGCGCTGTTCTTTACGGTGTTTGACCCTCTTGGGCATCAACATGATTACATTACCTCATAAAAAGATAAATTTCAGAATCCAAATCCAGAATCCAGAAGCCGTTGGAGTCCATCAACGGTCGTGGCTGATCTTCAGCTCCCACTCCCGACCAATTCATTCATTACAAACGGACTCCCAACTCCCGGCCTCTTGCCTTTTACTTCGATATTCCCTGCAAGTTCAGCACTTCGCCCTTGGAAATCCAGATCTTGACTCCGATGGTGCCGTAAGTCGTATAGGAAATCGCGGTGGCATAATCAATGTCGGCCCGAAGGGTGTGAAGGGGAACACGACCCACCAGGTAACGCTCATGACGCGCCATTTCCGCGCCGCCCAAACGTCCGGAGCATGCAACACGTACACCCTCGGCGCCCAGCCGCATGGCGGAGGTAACCGCCTTCTTCATGGCGCGGCGGAAGCTCACCCGCTGCTCCAACTGACGCGCGATGCTCTCGGCGACCAGCTTGGCTTCCAGCTCGGGATGCTTCACTTCGATGATGTTCAGGAATACATCCTTCTTGGTCAGAAGTTTCAGCTCATCCCGCAGCTTGTCAACCTCCATACCCTTTCTTCCGATCACGATCCCAGGCCGGGCGGTATGAATATTGACGGTGATCTGGTTGGACGTGCGGCGCTCGACCTCGACTTTCGATACCCCGGCACGGGCAAGCCGCTTCGTGACATATCGCCGAAGCGCCAGGTCCTCTTCGAGATTCTTCTTGAAGTCACGCTCACTGAACCAGTGCGCGCTCCATGTTTTCGATATTCCCAGCCTGAATCCTACGGGATGTGTCTTCTGTCCCAATCTGTAAACCCCCTTCACGTTCAAATTATGAATTATGGGCAGGACTCAGGAATGAAAGACATTTTCCGTCAATTTCACTCATCATCCCCTGCTCATCACTCACTCGGTTGCCACAACTATTTTCAGGTGACAGGTCCGTTTACGGACCCGATACGCTCTTCCCATCGCCCGCGCGGATATACGCTTCATCATCGGACCATCGTCACAGAATGCCTCGATAATCTTGAGAGCGTTGGGATCATGGAGCTTGTCACCGTGGATACTCTGCGCGTTCGCGACAGCGCTTCTCACTACCTTCTCCAGCGACAGGGCGCTCTTCTTGCGGGCGAAATGAAGGATGTTCAACGCTTCCTCCACTTTCTTCCCCCGCACCAGGTCCATCACCTGCCGCATCTTACGGGCGGATCCCCGTATGAACTTTGCTCTTGCAACAGCCTGCATGGTAAATTCCTCATTCGGCAATGGAGCTGTCAGCCTTCAGCTATCAGCCTATCATTTCTGAAGTATGAAGTTTAGGGATGAAACAGGGCAGAATCCATCATCTGGTCCTCCACCTCGCTCCACCGTCCTCATTTCATATTTCAGCCTTCATACCTCATCCAACTCCTGCTCATATCGCCGTGCGCCGCGACTGACCGCTTTCCGCACTACTTGAGCGATATGGCGCGTTCCACAAGTTTTCCGCCATGCCCGCGATAGGTGCGGGTGGGCGCAAATTCGCCTAACTTGTGCCCCACCATGTTCTCGGTCACATATACCGGAACGAACTTGTTCCCGTTGTGTACCGCGAGGGTGTGCCCGATGAAATCGGGAGTGATGGTCGAACGCCTGGACCATGTCTTGATGACCTTCTTCTCACTCTTTCGATTCAGTTCCTCAATCTTGTTCATGAGATGGTCATCGATAAACGGCCCTTTTTTAATCGACCGCGCCATGCTATCTCCTCCGCTTTACTTTTGTCTGCGCTTGATGATGTTCTTGTTGAGGTTTCTCTGCGGCTTACGGGTCTTCTTTCCCTTGGTGGGCACACCCCACGGAGTGACCGGATGACGGCCTCCGGAGGTACGTCCCTCACCACCGCCGTGCGGATGGTCGTGCGGGTTCATCACCACACCGCGGACTTTCGGGCGTCTTCCCAGCCAACGGGATTTGCCCGCCTTGCCCCAACTCTCGTTCTGGTGATCGAGATTGCCGACCTGCCCCACCGTCGCCATGCAGTTCTCGCGAAACATGCGCATTTCCGTGGAGGGCATCTTCAGGGTCACCATACCGGCCTCGCGCGCCATGATCTGGCAGCCCGCTCCGGCGCTTCTCGCCACCTGAGCGCCCTTGCCGGGCTTTACCTCAATACCGTGCACCATGGTGCCGAGCGGGATTTTGGACAGAGGAAGGGTGTTTCCGGGACGGATTTCGGCATCGGGACCGCTCATGAGCGAATCGCCCGCATTCAATCCTTCCGGAGCGATGATATACCGCTTCTCGCCATCACTGTACACGAGAAGGGCAATGCGCGCCGAACGGTTCGGATCGTACTGCAAGGAATCAACCCTCGCCGGGATACCGATTTTGTCCCGCTTGAAATCTATAATGCGGTAAAACCGCTTGTTCCCGCCACCCCGCCTGCGAACAGTAACCCGACCGTTCGAATTACGTCCGCCGGAACTCTTCAGGGGGACCAGAAGCGATTTCTCCGGCGCTTTCGAGGTGAGTCCGCTGAAGTCCGCGGTGGTCAGGAACCGACGAGTCGGTGTGACCGGATTGTATGTCTTGAGAGCCATGACCTACCTTCTTTTTATTTTTGACAGGATTTACACGATTAACCGGATTCCCAACCTTTTGATTCTGTATATCCCGTTAATCCTGTCTCAAATCTATCTTCCTCAGACCCCTTCGAAGAACTCGATGGAATCCCCATCCTTCAACTGCACCACCGCGCGCTTCCAGTCCGGACGGCGTCCTCTG
>CAYRTQ010000225.1:0-7689 GCA_964426865.1 uncultured bacterium | reverse complement strand
CAACTGGTGGAGTTGCTGGCGGATGGCCATTTCTCCGCGGGAGCGCACCTGACCTCCTGGAACACCTCCGGGCGGGCCTCCGGAACCTATTTCTACCGGCTGCGATCCGGCGGATTCTCCGAAACGAGGAAAATGACCCTGCTCAAGTAGCGCGCGTCTCCCGTTACCGGAAAAAGCCGGGTTCTCATACCCGGCTTTTTCCATTCCGGTTCCCCAGACAGTTTCCCCCGGTTCCACGCGTTTCCCTTCCATACCCGGCGCCGTTCACCATCGGCAGAACGCCCTTTTCATTTTGCCGGCCTCGATTCCGCGAATCCCAGACGGTTTACCGCTCTGTTTTGTACCAGACCAAATCGATTCGGATTCTGTGGTCGCCTCCCCGAAGCCGGCGGATAGTTGCACGGCAGGCCACTCCCCTCAAAATACCGGGAGCCGGGGAGGAAACGCCCGGTCTTTCCAATGCCCAAACAAACAACTTGACCGCAAATCCAATCCACGTTAAATTTATCTATATAAACGATTAAGAACCGGGAGGCGGCCATGACCCTATACAGCATTACCACCGGATTCTCGGAGACGATCGATGTCCGTAAACTGGACCGGGAATCGAGGCGGCTCATCACCGCCGGATATCTGCTGGCGGCGCTTTTCGGCATCTCGCTGGGAGCGTTGGTGAAAGGCGTGCCGGGAATGATCTATCTCCCGGGTCTGGAAAAGCCGGAGCGTCACATCATCGCCGACCTCATCGTTCTCCCCCCGAAACCGGAGGAAACCACCGTGGTTCCGCAAAGGCCGTCCGGACCCTCCGCCCAGGGCGTTCCCCCTCTCCCCCAGGGGCGCGTTCCCGCCTTCAAAGCGCCCGCGAACGATCTCGTCGAGCGCCTCTCCTCGCGTCCGGACATGACCGGCCGTGAATACCGGGAGTATGTGGACCGTCAGATACAGATCCTTTCCGACCGGTTCGCCGCCTCGCTGCCCCGGGGGTGGGCGATCCCCCGAAACCCGGACCTGCGGATTCCCCTGCCCCGGTATCTGGTCCGCGATACCGGAAAATACCGGGCGGAGGTGGTCATTCCCCCCGATGACAAGAAAGGGGTTCAGGGATATATCCGCATCCCCTATGCCCGGGGAGGACAGCTCAATCCCCCGGACAGCCTGTGCCGTAACAATATCCGCCATCTCACCCGCGCGCTCAACCGGTACACGAACATCGAGGCCGGTCCCGCTCCGCACCAGATATACTTCGACCGGACGGGCGGACTCACCACATACCCGGTCATCTACATGACTGTCACCGCGCCGTTCGTTCTGGATTCGGAGCAACTCACCACGCTCACCCTCCAGATGGGGAAAGGCGGGCTGCTCATCATCGACAACGGCGCTCCGGGGGGCGCCCCCGATTTCATCGCCCGCTCGGTTCATGAAATGGCGCGGAAACTCATCGGCTGGACATGGTCCTCGCGCCCGCTCCCTCACAACCATATCCTGTACCACTGCTTCTTCGACTTTCCCGATGGTCCCCCGCCCGGCGATGCGGGGGAGGGCAGCGATCCCTCCCGCCGTGAAATCATCGGGTATTTCAACCGTGATGAACTGGTCGCGATCTATTGTCCGCAGAATTACGGTTCCGCGTGGGCGGACACCCGCAACACCGCGGCGCTCCGCATGGGAGTGAACATGGTGGTCTATGCGCTCACCCGCTACAAGGAATGGTATCTGCCGGAAACGGGGGAAACCAGACTGGTATCGGAAACGCCGGCGCGGGTGTGGTGAACAAGCTCCACATCCTCTCCAGTTTGCCGGGAGGAAGCGGACATATCCGATAATCATCTTCCGTATCCACGACATGTACGAGAACAGTGATTTGTACAGGGGATTTTCCCAATGAGCGGCTTTTCTTCCGCCGTTTCCGATCTTCTCGACCCAAGCCTTCTCGAACGGCGCTCCCGTCGCCTCCTGGCCGCGGGATACCTTTTCGCGGCGGTGATGCTGGCGATTCCGTCGCTGACCCTGCACGCCCCGCCGCGTGTGGCGCTTGCGCCGGAGAAGCCGGAGCGTATCATCCATGCCGACATAATCGAGCTTCCGCCGCGGTCCGAGGCTCCCGCTCCGATACGGAAACCGGAGTTTTCACGGCGTCCTCTCCATCCGGGGAGTTTTTCCCGTCCCGGTCCCGCGCTGCCGGGGAGTCCGGGATTCGAGGGAAAGAATCTCCCCACTCTCACGGGAGATCGCCCATACGCCTACACTCCCGAGTCGATCCAATCGCCGGAATGGAGGGCGAACACCGACTCGTTGTACCGTATGCCGGACGGGATCGCGTCCGGAGGTCTGGTGGAACGCCGGGGTCCGAGAGACATTCCGCTCCGTGAGGAAATGCTGAAGTCGGAAGATTTCATCTGGTCCAAGGAAGGTCAGCGTATCGGCATGATCGAGTACAATCCCCGGGACAAGCTGGCGATCCGGGGAATAGTTCCGATCCCCGTACTTTTCTCCGATGAAGGCGTATTGCTTTCTCCCGGAATGGACGGACTCCGGGAAGGAATCCTGAAATATACCGATCTGACCATCGGGCGGATACGCCGGTTTTACCTTACCCAGAACACTCCGCTCGATTATCCCTTCTTCTACATCAACAGCGATCTGGGGGCGGATCCCGAGTCCGATACCGGTGAAGCACGAAGGTTGCGCGAATACCTTTTCAACGGCGGTTTTGTATTCTTCGAATGTTCGAGGGATAACGAGTTCAGCAAACATGAGGTTTCCATGAGGAATTTTGTCCAGTCCGTGTTCGGCCCCCGTCACAAGCTCCGGATCATACCGAACGATCATCCGATCTATCACTGCTATTTCGATTTCCCGGATGGAGCGCCGCTCAATCCCGAAAGCGCGGAATATTACGGCAATGGGAGAAGCAAAGGGATGCCCTGGCTGGAAGGAGTATGGATCGAGGGACGGCTGGCGGCGGTTTTTTCCAACAAGGGGTATGGATGGCATTGGGATCAGGAAGACGGCGGCGGCTCCGGGCTGCGGATGGGAATCAACCTTTTCGTGTACGCGCTCCGCCAGGAAGGCGGGAACACGGTCAAACGGTACGATCCCTCGCTGAAACCGGGAATTCACGCGCTCCGGAATATCGCGGGGCGGGTGTTGATTCCCGAGCGGAACTCCCGGCCCACCCGCCTGGAATAAACCCCGGGAAGAAAACGGAGGAGCGTATGAAACTGTATGGGGAGGAGGCGGGCGATGCGTACCGATCTGACAAACAATGGAACACGCCGTGATCTGGCGGCGGCCCATGATCTTCTCGACCCAAGCCGTCTCGAACGGCGCTCCCGTCGCCTCCTGGCCGCGGGATACCTTTTCGCGGCGGTAATGCTTGCCATTCCGTCGCTGACCCTGCACGCCCCGCCGCGTGTGGCGCTTGCGCCGGAGAAGCCGGAGCGCATCATCCATGCCGACATAATCGAGCTTCCGGCCAAACCCGCCGATGAGCCGTTCCGGATGAGCCCGCCTCAATCGGCGCACCGGATGACTCGCATGGAACGGCTCCCCGCGACGCCCTTTTTGCCGGAAGGCCGTCTGAAATCTCCCGGAATGGCGATGGGACCGGGATTTGAATCCCGTATCGAGCTTCCTTCCGGCTTGGGGTCGACCCCCTCGCTGCCGGGAGTTCCCGATTCCACCCGGTACGATTACGGCGGTTCCGGAATCGCGGACACGGGCGTCGGAGGCCGCATCCCGGAAGGCGGGATCGATCTCACCGGAGAACTCATCGATATCGGCGCGCTCGACGACGGACGGTATAAGGCCATGATCATCCGCGACCCGGAAGATGCACGGAATATCAAGGGATATGTGCATATCCCCGCAGCCGTATGGGGAACGTTCATGCGCCCCGCGGCCGTGACACGGAAGTCCGTTCCCGGGTTGGCGGAAGCGGCGTACCGGTACACCGGCCTCATCCTGAAAATCGATCCCCCGGTTTTCCTCAATTCTCCGGAGTTGCGCAAGTACCCGTTCATCTATATCACCGCGGATTCCATTTTCGACATCACCCCGGACGAGGCCCGTGGATTCCGGAAATATCTGGACGAAGGCGGATTCGCCCTGATGGAGCCCTACGGCATTCCGGACCCGGTCTGCATCTGGCCGCGCGCCGCGCCATCCATGATACAGATGATAAAGTCCACCTTCGACAACAAGTTCCGGCGCATCCCCCGTGAGCCGGAATTCAAGGACCTGACCCGTGAGATACAGGAGAAGCTGGGGGAGCCGGTCAAGATGTGGCTCATTCCGAACACGCACGAGTTTTACAAAAGCTTTTTCGACCTGAATATCTCCCAGGGGGAGCATGCCGTTCTGGACGGAGTCAAATGTCCCAACCAGCCGGGCAATTACCTGGAAGGAATCTGGCGCCAGCGGCGATTGGCGCTCGTTTACTCCGAGAAAGCGTTCGGACGGGCGTGGTCGGAGTTCGGCGACCTCCGCACGGGGGTGAACATGCTCGTTTTCGCGCTTTCCCAGCCCGGCGGGAATACCCGTCAACTGGTGGACAATTCCACGGTCGCCTCGCAGCAGAAACGGACATGGTGGGATTACAAGTCCCGTATGCAGTATCTGGATGAGGAACGGAGCACCCTCAATCCGAAATACCGGACAAAAACCCCGAAGCCGGAGTGATCCATGATTCCCGGAGCGGAAGAGAAGACACCGGGCGCGATTCCCGACCTGCGCCGTCTGGAGCGCCGGTCGCGCCGCCTCCTGGCCGCGGGATACCTTTTCGCGGCGGTGATGCTGGCGATTCCGTCGCTGACCCTGCACGCCCCGCCGCGCGTGGCGCTTGCGCCGGAGAAGCCGGATTGGATCGTCCGCGCCGACATCATCGAACGGGCCTCGGAACCGGCCGATGAACCGGTACGGATTCATCCGCCGAAACACACACGCCGGATGGACCGCACGGGAGTCCCCGCGCCTTCGGCATCTCCCTCGATACCCGGTTCCGCGGCCATCCCCTCGTTCCGGGAGCCGGCTCCCTCATTCGAACGGGAGATCGGGCGCGCGGCGGACCGCCTTTCCCGTGAGTACACCGACACGCTGAGCGTGGACGGCGGAATCCCGCGCGGGCCGAAAGTCCCCATTCCGCTTCGGCGCGACACCGGGCCCGACCCGGGAATGTTCCGGGCGGACATCATCTATAACCCGTCGGACAAGACCGCCGCGCAGGGATATGTGCACATTCCGCTGGTCCGCATCGAGGACCTTGAGCAGACCGACACGTATATCCGGAGCCTGCGGGGGCTCGCCAACGGGATCAACAGCCGCACCAACATCATCGCGGTATTCGACAAACCTCTTTCGGAGATCAAGTTCAACCCGAACAACGCCCGGATACGGGAAGCGGTCAACCGCCGGGGGATCAGTGTTGATTCCCTTTTCACACTCCGGCCGCCGCTCGTCTACATTCTCACCGACCGCGCGTTCCTCCTGAACGAAGCGGAACGGGGAAGCATGGCCCGGTATATGCTCGAGGGCGGCGTGATTCTCCTGGAAAGCGCCCGTCCGGGAGACAAAACGTTGCGACGGGACCTCCGGTCACTCCTGTGGAACATTTTCAAAAGCTATCCTCTGGATCCCATTTCCCGCAATCACCCCCTCTACCACTGTTTCTTCGATTTCCCCGACGGTGCCCCGGAGGGCGCGGGGCAGGAACTTGGGGCGGTACCGGAAAAAACGCAGCCGCACCTGGACGGGATCAGCCTCAACGGCAGGATCGCGGCGATATACTCCGACCGTGGATACGGTCTCTGCTGGGGAGCGGAGGGACGCCATGAGGAGCAGATGAAAATGGGAGTAAACCTTGTGCTCTTCAGCATCATCCAACAAAAAGAGCAGCAGGGACACCGGGCAGTCTCGATCCGCTGAGCACGGGGAGATATCTCATCCGCGGCGCCGTTTTCCGGTCGCGCTGTATACCATGTTGCAGTGAACGATAAAGGGAAACGGGATGAACCGTGACCGATGCATCGGATTCTCCAACTCCATCGATCTGCGGTGGTTCGCGCGTGAATCGAAACGCCTTCTCTGGTATGGGTTCCTGTTCGCGGCGGTTTTTCAGGCGCTGCTCGGGTTGTTTGTCCACACCCGCAGCATGGTCGCCATTCCGGCTCGTGCCAAACCGGAGCCGGAGCGCATTATCCGCGCCGATATCATCGAGATTCAAACCCAGCCCGGCGCGCCCTATGCCGCCGGGAAGCCGCATTTCGCTCCGCGTCCGCTCCGTCCCCACGGCATCTCCCGTTCCGACCCACGACTTCCCGGAATGACGGGGATTCCCGGAGCGGACAAACGTCTTCCTTCTCCTCTGCGGGATCGCGCATACACGTTCCGGTCCGAGCCGCTCCAGACCCCGGAATGGGAGGCGCGGACCGATTCGACCTACACGCGCCCCAAGGAGGTCGCCTCCGGCGTGAGGGTGGAACGGCTCATTCCCGGTGAAACAGCACTGAAGGACGAACTTCTGACCCCGGACGATTTCTCGGATACCGGCGCGGCGCGTACCAGGGGAATGGTATTCTACAACCCGAACCATAAAATGGGGGTGCGCGGGGTCATCCCGCTCCCCACATTGTACACGACCTCCAAACCCGCGAAAAATCTCTCTCCCGGCATCTACGGTCTCGCGGAGGGTCTCCGCCTGCTCACCGATATCACCATTTCCGCCCGACAGACCTCGCCTTTTTTGTATGACTTTTTGCGGTTACTCATCGGCACCGATGTCGTAAATCTGGACATCTAGTGGGGGAATAGTGTTGGTAAGCCGGTAGTAACCAGGATACACGGGGTCATTCATCATTGCAATAGGAGTACTGGTGCCATACAGCCGAGCATTACTCCACCCGCTGTTGCTTATTGCTCCGGCGGATAAATAGTGAACTCTGCGACAAAACAGATGCCGAAACACGTTCAGCAAGACAGCCTTGGTCGGTTAGATATTTATCCGCCGGAGCAATAAGAGTACCCCACTTCCGAATTATTTCAAGGAATTCCTGTCACTTGCCAGTGATGTGGTGGTATCTTCCCAATATGAGGTATCCGTATTTCAGGGGGAATGGTTGCCAAAAAAGTATCCGATGCCATGTTCGGGATATTTGCCGACCCGTCTCAGGTCAACATCTGGAACATTCATGATATGGTGGAAGTCTATGGACTTCAGAATCGCATCGTTGTAAACACGATGGTAGATTCTCTTTTTGGATTTCCATCGCTATCTGATTTATATGCCTCAATCGATATCCTGGTTACTCCATATCAAGAGGATATCCTTAATACTGTTGTGGTGGAAGCAAGCCATAGTGCTGTTACACTAATCACATCGACGGGTGGCGCCACTGATGAATACATCCCCGAAACAAGTATCCGTCTTGAAAAATGTGATATTTTTGTGGCTCCACCTGCGAATACCCGGTATCGGATATTTGAAGCGGAAGAAATGGCGGAGAAGATTCTGCAGGTAATTTATCAGCCAGAAAAGAAGAAACACCTTGCGCCGACTCAGATATCATCTAATAATCGGAATAGTGATTTGATTCGGCAATGGATTGAACTGCTTGGCTGATACTCTGTTCCCGTATATTCTTCAAGGAGGCTGTCATGCGGTACCACACGACTCACCAGCCCCAACTCAAG
>CAYRTQ010000224.1:236-7732 GCA_964426865.1 uncultured bacterium | reverse complement strand
CGGGGAAAATCACCCGTTCGCCCTCGATCAGCACCTCAGGGAGGAGAGCCAGACGCTCACGTTTCGTCCTCGACCGTACCGTAATGCGGTACAAGCCTTTCCCGATTGGTACAGCTTTCATACAATCCTTTCATTGTAACAGATACATAAGATAACAATTCCGCCGGGGTGAAGTCAATTCAAAAAGGAAGATGAGACGCTGTTCCCCCTCACTCCCTTCCTTTTTCCAGATAACGCAGAGCGATCCCGGCCAGGGCCTGGATTCCCTCGGGGATGACAGCATCGTTGAAGTCGTACGCGGCGTTGTGAAGCGGTGGACGGGGGCCAACTCCCAGACGCAGGAAAGTGCCGGGGATCTTTTCCAGATAATAGGCGAAATCCTCTCCGCCCATTACCGGTTCACTGAGTTCCACCACCTTGTCCGGGCCGAGGATTTCACGGAGCGCATCCCGCGCGAACGCTGTAGTCCGCTCTTCGTTGATTACCGCCGGATATCCCACGGAAAGGTGGAAGTCCGCATCTCCTCCGGAAGCGTGGGCGGTGTTTACGACCATACGTTCCATCAGTCCGGGAATCATGCGGCGTGTCTCCGGGTCGAGCGTGCGGATGGTGCCGGACATGACCACCTCGTCGGGAATGATATTCACCGCGCTGCCGCCGTGGATTGTCCCGATGGTGATGACCAGCGGCGACAAGGGATTGATCATCCGGGAGCGGATGAGCTGCACCCCTTCCACGATACGGGCGGCGATGGCGACCGGGTCCACTCCGGCCTGGGGCATGGCGCCGTGCGTGCCTTTCCCCCGCACGGTAATGACAAAATCATCCGTGGAAGCCATGGCGGGACCGAACCGGTACCCCGCAGTGCCAACCGCGATCATGGGCCAGCCATGCAGGCCGAAAATCGCCTCGGGAGCCGGGTTTTCCAGCGCCCCGTCCTGTATCATCCGTTCCGCGCCCGCTCCGCCTTCCTCCGCGGGCTGCCAAATCAGCTTTACCGTTCCGGGCAGGTCCCCCTCAATCTGTTTCAAGACCCAGGCCACACCGAGGAGGATGGCAACGTGACCGTCATGACCGCAGGCATGGGCCACCCCCTCGTTTATCGAGGCATAGGGGAGTCCGGTATGCTCCTCCACGGGGAGCGCATCGATATCGGAACGCAGCGCCACGGTTCGTCCCCCGCTCCCGATGAGCGCGACCACTCCGGTCCCCGCGCATCTCCGGAAGGGAATCCCCGCTGCCCGGAGGAATGACTCCACCACGCCCGCGGTACGGATTTCGTTGTACCTGATCTCCGGGTGCTGGTGAATGTCATGGCGGATACTGGTTATCTGGTCGAGAATCTGCGCCGTCAATTGTGTAATTCGATTTTTCATGCTGGTATCTCCTCCGGAAACAGAGAGAAAATCATGTAGGCTGAAATATCCGGATAAAAGGGCTGATATCCACGATCCGCAGTTTTCCCCCACCCTCTGGCTATGCCTGGAATGATATGGAAAAGGATTATCGATGGGTGGCGGGGACATTTTTTTGGGGGGAGACCACTCCGTTAAACCGGTCATTTCGTTTCTCTGGTGGTCTAAAAGTGTCTGTTTCCATTATACCTGAATCGGACCGGCAAGTCAAGTCCCGCTCTCGGTGGAACGAGCTTTCACTGCTGGTTCCGGCGTCCGAGCGGCTCGTTCAGACTTCCGGTACGGTATCCCTGAAGGTCGAGAGTCACATACCGGTATCCCAGCGATTTCAGACGGTCCGCCAACTCTCCGCGGGACTTGCCATCCCGAAAGAGGACATCCATGCTCTCGCTATCGACTTCGATCCGCGCGATATCTCCGTGATTCCGAACCCGGTACTGCCGGAATCCCATTTCGTTCAGAACCGCTTCCGCCTTCCAGGTCCGATCCAGCAGATCGGGGGTGATGGGGTCCCCATAGGGGATGCGCGAAGCGAGACAGGCAAAGGATGGGCTGTTCCAGGTCGGCAGGCCGAGATCTCTGCTCAGTTCCCGTATTTCACGCTTAGTGAACTCCAGTTCCTGTAGGGGACTTCGGATACCAAGTTCTGCTAGTGCACGGCTTCCGGGCCGGAAATCCTCCAGATCATCGGCATTCGATCCATCTATGAGTACCGGTATTCCTTCCTCCCGCGTTTTCTTGAGCATGACCGAAAAAAGGGCTTTTTTGCAGTGATAGCACCGATCGGGCCCATTTTCGACAAACTCCGGGATGTCGCAGGCGCGCACCGGTATTTCAACGAGACGGATTCCGATCAGTTGCGCCAGACGACGGGTATCCCGTATATTCTGAGGGTGATATGCTTCCGAATCGATGGTGATGGCAAATGTCTTCTCACCCAAAACGTCATGACATATTTTCGCGAGGAATGTACTGTCCACTCCCCCGGAAAAAGCCACCGCCGCCGCGCCGTACTCCCCGATCCGCCGGATCAGCCGTTCTCTTTTCTCCATGATTGTATTTTCCATATACTCCGTACCTGCCTATAGGAATAGGCCGAATATCTGTTTGTGCATAACTGAAAAGATGCTTGACAAGACAAAATCCGTCCAATATATTAGTATTAATTTGAAGTCATAATCAGTTTATCTATTTATCCATACTGAAAAGCCTTCGATATTTCCCATTGGGAATATCGGGGGGAGGCGGCTTCAAAGCAACCAATAACACACAATCCGGGGGGAATGGCCATGAAAAAGATCCTTACCAAGCGTCAGCAGGAGATTCTCGATTTTATTGAGGCATTTATCCAGAAGAGGGGTTACCCTCCGACGCTTCGTGAAATCGGAAACGAGTTCGGAATCAGCTCCACCAACGGGGTACGGGTAAACCTCGCCGCACTGGAAAAGAAAAAATACATCATCCGTCGGCCATGGCTTTCCCGCGGCATTGAACTGATCTATGCGCCCAAGACGCAGCAGAACGAGGGCGAAATCGGCTACATTCCCATTATCGGGAAGGTGGCCGCGGGCGAACCGATCTTCGCCGCCGAGAACATCGAGGGCATGCTGGCGGTGGATGACAACTTCCTTTCGACCAAGAAGGTCTTCGCGCTCAAGGTCAAGGGTGACAGCATGGTCGGCGCCGGCATTCTGGACGGCGATTTCATTCTGGCCCGCCGTCAGCACAACGCGGAACCGGGAGACATTGCGGTCTTCATCATCGGCGACGAGATCACGGTCAAGCGGTATGATACCAAGGGTGACAAAGTTCTCCTCATCCCGGAGAACGAAGCGTATGAAACCCGGGTTATCAAGAAAAACTCTTCCGATCTCCAGATCGCCGGTAAGGTGGTCGGACTGCTCCGCAAATACTGATCATTCCGTACGATGACAATACGAAAACCCCCGGGTGGATATCACCCGGGGGTTTTCGTATGACCGCACTTCCGGACAGTTCACGTTCAGGGCCGCAGTCCGCGAACCCGCGCGCATTCCGCCACCCGTCCGATACCGAGCATGAGCGCCGCCTGACGGTTCTTGACCTTGCGTTCCTTGGCAATACGGCGCACCGAATTATAGGCGTTCCGCATGATGCTCCGGAGTTTGTCGTTGATTTCCTTCTCGTGCCAGAAGAAGGACTGGATGTCCTGCACCCATTCGAAATAGGATACCACCACACCACCGGCATTGGCGAGAATATCCGGAATGATGAACACGCCCTTGTCGTTGAGGATGTGATCCGCTTCACTGGTCATGGGACCGTTCGCGCCTTCCACGACCATGGAAGCCTTGATCTGCGGAGCGTTGGCTTTCGTGATCTGACCGCCGAGAGCCGCGGGAACGAGGATATCGCAGTTCAGGGTGAGAAGATCGGCATTGGAGATCGCATCCGCTTCCGGGTACCCCTCGAGGAACCCGTTCTTACGGACGTATTCCTGCACGTGCTCGATATTCAAACCCTTTTTGTTGTAGAGACCGCTCTTCACATCCGAAACACCCACTACCTTGCATCCGGTGCGGGCGAGCAGCTTCGCCGCCACCGATCCCACATTTCCGAATCCCTGGACCACGGCGGACTTGTCGGGAAGATTGATGCCCAGTTCGTTTGCCGCTTCCGCGATGCAGTAGACCACGCCCCGTCCGGTGGCTTCGGGACGGCCTTCCGAGCCGCCAATGCTGATCGGCTTGCCGGTCACCACGCCCGGAACGGAATAGCCCTTGATGATGCTGTAGGTATCCATGATCCAGGCCATGTGCTGCGGACCGGTGTTCATGTCCGGAGCCGGAATGTCTTTCTCCGGACCTATCATGGAAGAAATTTCCCAGGTGTATCTACGGGTGAGGTTCTCGAGTTCCGTTTGGGAAAGCTTGGTGGGATCGACACGGATTCCGCCTTTCGCTCCGCCGTAGGGGATATTCGCCACCGAACATTTCCAGGTCATGAGCGCCGCCAGTCCGACGGTTTCATTGAGATCCACTTCCGGATGAAAGCGGATTCCGCCCTTGGCGGGCCCGCGTGCGATATTGTACTGCACCCGGTATCCCTCGAAACACTTTACCGAGCCGTCATCCATATTGATCGGGCAGGAGACGATGAGAATACGCCGGGGGTGGGCCAGACGCTCCCGTATGCCCGGATCGAGTTTCAGCAGATCGGCGGCTTCGTTGAACTCGGTCATCACTTCTTTGAGCAGATCACCATGATTATCAGCCATGACATCCTCGCTTACTGAAAACAGCAAATAAATGAAATGGAAAAATCCGGAAAAGAAACACAATCGCGAATGGAGCATCTTTTGCGTATTTTATGTGGGTTAAAATAGCAAGAAAAAATTCAAGATGCAAGGAATACTCATCCATTGCATTTATGTGTCCAGTATTTCCATTTTTCCGATGGAGCCCGCCCATGATCATCGATCTCAGCCATCCCATTCAGAACGGAATGCCGGTTTTTCCGGGAGATCCGGAAACCCGTATCGATCCGGTTGCCACGTATGACCATGACGGGTATCTCGTGCATTCCCTCGCCCTGAATTCCCACACCGGGACCCATCTCGACGCGCCCCGTCATTTCCTGCCCGCCGGAACTCCGGTCGATTCACCGTCCGTGCTGGAAGCGTGCATCGGACCCGCCCGTGTCCTCGATGTCTCGCGGGCCGCGGAGAAAGCGGAAATCCGGCCCCCCGATCTAAACATCGACCCGGAAAGCATTTCCCGCGGCGAACGTATTCTCCTTGCCACCGGCTGGTGCGAACATTTCGGACGGGACGATTTTTTCGACCGTCACCCCTCTGTCTCCGAGGAACTGGCCGCGCTTTTCGCGAAACGCGGAATTGCCCTCCTGGGCGTGGAGTCCCCCTCTCTTCACCTCAGCAAGAGCGATGAGGTTCACCGGATGCTGCTCACCGCGGGAATCATCGTGGTCGAAAACCTCGCGAATCTCCGCCAACTGGCCGGGAAAACCGTGTTTTTCTCCGCCGCGCCGCTGAAACTTTCCGGACTGGACGGATCGCCGGTGCGGGCGTACGCGATGGTGTGATCGTGCCGACAAGAAATAGCGGAGGCTTTCTTTTTCCATATACGGAATCGGAATCAAAACGCAAACGGAATCCCATAGGGGAAACGCCGCCCCATTCCGGAGCGGCGTTTCCATGTATTCCTCAATTCTGACTGTTGACTTCTGTCTTCTCAATACCCCCGCTTCTTAACCACTTCCTGGGCCATGTTGTCGTAATCCTGGCCGCCCAATTCATGGTAGCCTTTCCAGTAATAGGGCATTTCGCCGCGACGGGCCATGTGGTCCGTCCATTGGGCGGTGAGAAGCCAGAGCGCCAGATCACCGGTCATTTCGGCGATGGGGCTCACCTTTTGCGGAAAACCGGGAACCGCTATCACCCCGGCGCTCTCGTCGGCATAGGTGTTCAGGGCGTCGTCCACCTCCTTGAAGAGCCGTAGGCCGGAGGAGTCGCCGTCGGTGCCGTAGGGACAGAATGCCACGGTATACGCGCCTTTGGAGCGGGAATACCGGGCCACATCGATCTCCAGGGGATTATCGGAGGTGAATGCGCCGATGAGAACGATGTCGTCCTTGCGCAGTTCCTGGGCCTTGTTATCGAAAAGGTCGGCAATCATGGAACTGGAGGCGCAGACATAGGCGTCGTTCACGAACATATTGCGATTACCGATATAGGTTTCCACGTCCTGCGGGTGGCCATAGACGAGCAGACGGGCTTTGCTGCCCAGAACGAGGTCCGCCCATTTTTCGGCAATCCAGTCCACCTTGGGACGATCGCTGCCCACCATCTCGAAGCGTTCGAGGAGGATATCGAGATATTTCTTCGCGGGTTCGGAACTGGAGCCTTTGCCTTTCGTGCCGATCAGATTGGCGAGAGCGGCGGTGCAGGACCAGTAGACCGAGTACTGGCTGATGCCGGTGGAGGGACAAAGCGCCAGTTGGGTAACCTGCGGCGCATGCACCAGTCCGTTGTCATAGGGTACCTGGCTGTCGATAATCAGATCGGAGATGTCCTCGAGGGTGAGATTCACCTTGGGCGGACGAAGAAATCCCGCGGGAGTCCGGGAAAACGGGTAGTAGTTGTTGGTGACCCCGACCACGTAGACACCACGGTCGCGCACCGCTTTCGTGAACTCGCAGACCCGGTTGGTGATGAGGAAGTCACCCTTCTTCATGGCGTCGAATTCCGCCTTGGCGGGGGTAATCCCGCACTGCGGCAGCACCCAGGGCTGACCGGGAACATCCCTGCTCCCCGCGAACATGGAGAAATGGCCGTAAACGACATGCGAATAGACGTTGCCGCCCTTCCGTTTCACTTCGTACGCCTTCTCCATGGCCTGGCTGATATTACCGATCTGCGTGTCGCGAACACCTTTCACAATCTTCATGATGCCATTGTAATACTGGTCCATGAAGCATTCATCCTGCGCCTTGAAATCTTTCTTGATCTCGATATCGATCGCGCCGGCTTTCCGGCTGCCGCCCAGCGTGGAAACCGCGCCCAGCGCCGTGGCGCCGGCGAGGAAATTCCGGCGGGAAGTGGATTTCATAGTGGCTCCTTATAAAGGAAAATGCCGAAGTGATAAAGTGTCTGAATGTCGGAACTCAGAGGGATGCAGCGGTCCATATCCGACGGGACCGCCATTTCTCCCCTCCGGCCTCAGTATCCCCGTTTTTCGAAATAGGGCTGAATCATGGCATTGTATTCGTTGCCGCCTTTTTCATGCATGCCCTGCCAGTAGTAGGGCATTTCGCCGCGACGGGCCATGTGGTCCGTCCACTGCGCCATGAGCATCCAGTGCACGAGCAGCCCGGTGAGCCCGGAAACGGGGCTGACCTTTTCCTTGAAACCCGGCACGGCGATCACTCCCGCGCTTTCATCGGCATAGGTATTGAGCGCGTCGTCCACTTCACGGAACAGCCGGTCGCCGGACGCATCGCCATCGGTGGAAAAGGGGCAGAACGCGGTCGTACAGGCCTTTTTCGCCCGCGCGGCGCGGGCCACCGCGATTTCCTCCGGGTTGT
>CAYRTQ010000224.1:0-226 GCA_964426865.1 uncultured bacterium | reverse complement strand
CGATGAGAACGATGTCCTTTTCGCGGAGGCTCTTCTCGTCATAGCCTCGGGCGATCTTCGTTCCAGAAGCCGCTCCCCAGGCGTCGCTCACGAACATGTTCATGGCCGAATAGTCTTCCACATGCTGCTGATGTCCGAACACCATGAACCGGGCATGGTCGTTGAGAACGAGGTCCGCCCATTTCGCGGTGACACGGTCCATCTTGGGACGATCCGTGCCCACCTG
>CAYRTQ010000223.1:0-7763 GCA_964426865.1 uncultured bacterium | reverse complement strand
GGAAGGTGGCGCGAGCCAAAGCGAGGGCCGGAA
Organism: uncultured bacterium; assembly: GCA_964426865.1. Taxonomy (GTDB): domain Bacteria; phylum Latescibacterota; class Latescibacteria; order Latescibacterales; family Latescibacteraceae; genus JAWLHT01. The sequence goes on along the minus strand of CAYRTQ010000223.1, from coordinate 7,730 downwards.
GGGGGCTTCCGGCAGTCGGAACTCAATAGTATCCAGTTGGAAAAGCACCAATACGTCAGGAACCAAAATGATGGGCTGTATCCGCCCCGCGCTCCTCTCCCACGGACAGAGAGGGGTGCGGGGTTGTTTTTATTCTTCCGCCGGTGTGATTTACATCACCGATTATATTTCATAAACGTATATTATACAGTCTCTCATGGAACCCGCATCCTTTTCGTTTTCCCAACACGCCATCCCATATAAACCGAAAGCCGCCATGAGCCGCAAGACACATGGTTTCTTCCCTGTATTTCCGCGCCCGCTCGTGGTGTTTCTGCTGGCTGTCTGCCTCTTCACGGGCTGCATCGCTTCTCCGTCGACCGATGAGGAACCGGTAAAGCCGGGAGTGGAAGTGAGCGCCACATTCCTCGATTTCAGCCAATCCCTGGAAAGCCTGAGTTTCACAGTCACCCTCACCGGCGGGGAAACGGAGTGGACGCTCGTTTCCGATGAACTTCCGGTCTGGTGCACCGCCACGGTCGAACGGCGGAAATCCGGCGACCGGGTGATTGTCCGGGTGGACCGCGCCAAACTCTTTCCCGGGGATTACACATCCTCGCTCACGGTGAAATGGGCCTCCGGCAGTCAGGTCATAGATATCCGCATGGTCGTCCCGGAATACGGGAAGGATACCGGAACGATCCTCATCGATACCAAACTTCCCGAATAACGGAGGGAATCATGCACCGGCCCGGCGTTTTCATTCTGCTCCTCCTCACCGGCATTCTCCTTGCGCTCGGCTGCGGGGAAGACCAGTCTTCACCGCTTTCCTCCGGAAAGCCGAAAGGCTCCGGGGAGATCGCCTTCAAGGTCTCCTATGCCGCATGGAAACCGCTGGCCGCCAAGGCTGCCGCGGTCGAGAAGATCGATCGCGCCGCGGCGTATGTGTATGACGGCGAGGGCAACGATATCCTCGAACAGGACCTGGAAATGGCGGAAGGCCGCGCGAAAGGGAATCTCACGGTCGAAGCGCGGGATGATCTTCGGGTGGCGCTGGTTTTCTACGATGGAGAGACAGTCCGGTATATCGGCGAGGATCCCAAAGTGTCGGTCCCCGCGCGGGGATCGGCAACCGCCGAGATTGTGGAACAGTACCTCGGAACGACCATCGTCGCGCCGGACAGCGCATATGTGAATGTCGATTACCGCCTCACCTGGATGAAACGCCCATTCGCTCTGGAGTACGAGGTCGATGAGGCCACGGAACCGGATTTTTCCGATGCGAGCACCATTTATTCCGGAACGGACACCACTTTCGTGGTGGAGGCCAAACACGAGAGCGACGCCAAGGTGACCTTCTATTACCGGGCGCGCGCCTGGACCGCCTATGGCTGGGGCCCTTGGCACGGTCAGGGGAAAACCGGCATCGCGGGGATGGAGGGAACGATTGTCATCGATGTCCCCGTACCGCCCGACGTTAACGGCGGCGAAATCTGGTCCCCGTCCACCGTCCATGATATCACCTGGAGCAGCGCCGGAGTCAGCTCCGTGAATATCGACCTCTCCCTGGACAACGGGATTACCTGGTCCACGGTCTCCCGCGGGGTCAATGCCTCACTGGGGAAATATTCCTTTACCCTGCCCGGGTCGTCCTCCTCGACCTGCCTGGTCCGGGTGAGCGACGCCTCCGACGCGAGCCGCTTCGATACCGGCAACACGCCTTTCAGCATTCAGTCCACGGGTTTCCGGACCTTGACGCTCACCTCTCCCAAGGGAGGGGATATTTTATCCGCCGGTTCCACCCGGGCCATCACCTGGACCAGCGCCGGCGTGGATAAAATCAACCTCGAATTCTCGAATGACCTGGGAATGACCTGGAGTCCCATCGCGTCCAATATCTCCGCCTCCACGGGAACGTATGCCTGGACTCTGCCCGATGGTCAACTCCCCTCCTGCCAGATACGGATCACCGATACCGCCGATCCCACGCTCTCCAGCAGGAACGATACCGTTTTTTCCATTCTCAGAACCTCGCTCACGCTGACCGCGCCCAATGGCGGAGAACAACTCAAGGCCGGGGAAGTATCCACGGTTTCCTGGTCGAGCGCGGGAGTGGACAAGGTAACCATCGAGCTTTCCACGGACAACGGCGTATCCTGGACCGCGGTGGCGGCCAATATCTCCGCCTCCACCGGCGCGTACCTGTGGCAAATCCCGGTCAGCGTCTCGACCACCTGCCTTCTCCGGATCAAGGACGCCGCGGGCGAGCATGAGGATCGGAGCGACGCGGTCTTCTCCATCGCCGAGCCGGACGCCCGGCGTATCACCCTGCTCGCGCCCAACGGCGGAGAAACCCTTCGCTGGAACACCTCCTGCACCGTCCGATGGGAGGCCACCTTCGCCGACATGGTGAATATCGAATATTCCTCGGACAACGGAAGAACCTGGAAATTGATCGGCACAAGCTCCGCCGCTCTCGGCAGCTTTCTCTGGAGCGTTCCGACAGTGACCTCATCCCAGTGTCTCCTGCGAATCACCGAAAGCACATCCCTGCTGGTGACAGACCGGAGCGACACTGTTTTCTCCATCGCCGCGCCGGTGGGATCCATTACCGTGACCGCCCCCAACGGAGGCGAGACTTTCACCGGCGGCAATATCCAGAATATCACCTGGACCAGCGCCGCGATCGATACGGTGCGGGTCGAATTCTCTTCCGACAACGGTTCCACCTGGCAGATCATCGAGGCCGAGGTGAGAGCGGACAGCCGCGCATGCAGTTGGAAGACGCCCGATATCAGTTCGACGAACTGCCTGATCCGGGTGAGCAATTATCGGGACCATTCGATGCGGGATGTGAGCAACGCCACCTTCACGGTGCGGGCGAAAGAGTCCACCGCTCCGCGCATCACGGTCACTTACCCCAACGGCGGCGAATCCTGGGCGGCGGGTTCCACACAGACGATCACCTGGACGAGCTATAACGCGGGGTCCATGGTGAACATCGACTTCTCCCCGGATGGCGGCGCGACCTGGAGCCGGATGGCAACCGACCGTTCCATCTACTCCGGTTCCTTTTCCTGGCGGCTCCCCTCCCTTGTATCCTCCCAGTGCCGGATAAAAGTTTCCTCCGTGGATAACGCCCAGGCCGTGGACCAGAGCGACGCATCCTTCTCCATCACGTCGTCCGGAGCGTCCATCACCGTTGTTTCCCCCAACGGCAAGGAGGAGTATGCGCCGGGTTCCGTCGTGGAGATCGCCTGGATGAGCCTCGGGGTAAGCACGGTGAAGATAGACTATCTCTACGGTTCAAGCTGGTATCCGGTGACAGCGGGTGTGGCCGCTTCCGCCGGGAAGTACGCCTGGACGCTTTCGTCCTCGGAAATGGTCTCCAAAGTACGGGTTTCCGACGCCTCGAACGCCACGGTGAACGATGAAAGCGACAATTACTTTACGGTCACCCGGACCCCCACCCCCTCCCTGCGCCTCACCTCCCCCATCGGCGGAGAGCGCTGGGCGACGGGCGCGGTGAAAAATATCACCTGGACCGCATCCGGCATCGACAGGGTGGATCTCTTTTATGAGTTCTTCACCGGGACCGGCTCCACCATGATACCCATCGCAACCAACGTGGACGCCGCCGCCGGTTCCCACACCTGGACCGTGCCCCCCATCAGCGCGGGATATACCCGGGTCAAGGTGGCTGTGGCAGGCGGTTACGGCACGGCATACACCGGCGCCACCTTCTCCGTCCCATCCGTCCGTCTCGGCCTGCCCAACGGGGGTGAAACCCTGGTGGTGGGTTCCGCAAAGAAAATCACCTGGGATTGCACCGGGGTGAGCAAGGTAAACCTGGACTACTCCACGGACAATGGCGCAACCTGGCGGCCCATCGCCTCGAATGTCTGGGCGGACTCCAAGGCCTATACCTGGTCCGTGCCGTTTACCCGATCCTCCCAGTGCCTTGTCCGGGTGAGCGACATGGAAGCGCCGGAAGCCAAAGACCAGAGCGACGCGAGATTCACCATCGCCAACTCCATTACCGTAATCCAGCCGGATGGACGGGAATCCCTGACCGAGGGCAACACCCGGGTCATCACCTGGACCTCGGTCGGAGTGGAGAGGGTGAACATCGACTTCTCCAAAGATAACGGGACCACCTGGACAAGCATCGCCACGAACGTGGCCGCGTCTCCGGGCGCGTACGCGGTGACAGTGCCGAATATCGCCTCTTCATACTGCCAGTTCCGTCTCACCGACACCCAATATCCGAATGTGGCCGGCAAAAGCACGGTCTTCACCATCCGGACCACCCACGGAACCATCACGCTTTCCGCCCCGAACGGAGGCGAGAGATTCGCCCCCGGAGAATGGGTATCCATGTCCTGGAACGCCACGGGTATGACCATGGTGCGCATTGAACTTTCCACGGACGGAGGCCAGACCTGGACCACGCTCAACACGCGGATCCCCGCCAATGTCACGAGCTTTTCTCAACAGCTTCCGAATGACGCTGCCTCCACCCGCTGCCTCTTCCGGGTGTCCGATCAGGAGGATGAATCCGCACGGGATGCCTCCGATGCGCCTTTCACCATCGAGGGAACCGCGATCAAGGCGGCGCGGAAATAACACATCACAAAAAAACGGATGCATCTCCCTCGGCTCGTTCGGGAGATGCATCCGGGCGTACGGCGGTTTCCGTTTCCGGGCTGAAGGATTCCATACAGAGGGTCGGGATATATTCTTCCGCCGGTGCGATTCGCATCACCGATTGGTTTTCGTAAGGTTATATTATTATTTCTCTGTCAACTGGAAGATGCAGGGTACAGGTTGGCTGGCTTCGACAAGCTCAGCCAGCGGCAGGCGCTCAGCCAGTGTCGGGCGCCGGGCCTGCGGACACTGGGCTTGCGGACACTGGGCTTGCGGGCGCTGCGCCTGCGGACACTGAGCCTGTCGAAGTGTCGAAGCGCAATCCACCCGACACGATCCAGTTGAGGAAGTAGCATACAGTCTCTCATGGAACCCGCATCCTTTTCCCAAGACGCCATCCCATATAACCCGAAAGCCGCCATGAGCCGCAGGACACATGGTTTCCTCCCGATATTTCCGCACCCGCTCATGGCGTTTCTGCTGGCCGTCTGCCTCTTCACGGGCTGCATCGCTTCCCCGTCGACCGATGAGGAACCGGTAAAGCCGGGAGTGGAAGTGAGCGCCACACTCCTCGATTTCAGCAAATCCCTGGAAAACCTGAGTTTCACGGTCACCCTCACCGGCGGGGAAACGGAGTGGAAGCTTGCGGGCGATCTTCCCGAATGGTGCGGCATCAGCGAGGAACGGACCGCGGGCGGCGGCACGGTGACAGTCACGGTCGACCGCTCGTCGCTCGATCCCGGAGAGTACGCCGCTTCCGTTACGGTGAAATGGTCCGACGGAAGCCATATGGTGAAGATCCGCGCGGTTGTCCCGGATGACGGCGACGGGACCGGAACCATTGTGATCGACACCCCCCTTCCTGATAAACAGGAGATTACTCGATGAAACGATCGGTATTGTGGACGGTAATTGTTCCCCTGGCGCTCTGTGTCGGGATCATCTTCGCCTGCGGGGAAAACAAGTCCCCGCTTTCTTCCGGGAAAGAGACAACGGGCGCGCCGGGAAACGTGGCTTTCACGGTAACGTACGCTCCCTGGAAGACGCTGGCGGCAAAAGCAGCCGGCGCCGAAGCCATCGACCGGGTGACCGCGTACATCTATGACACCGATGGGGAAGAGATCCTTTCGGCGGATCTGACTCTGGAAGAGGGACGGGCCAAGGGAAGCCTGACCGTTCCGTCACAGGAGAATCTTCGCGTGGCGCTCGCGTTCTATTCGGGGGAAACCATCCTCTTCCTCGGCGAGGACACGGATGTGGACGTTCCCGAACGGAGCAGCGCCACGGCGGACATCACCGCGCACTATATGGGCGCGGCCATTTCCGCTCCCGACACCGCGATCGCGGGCAAATCGTATGCGCTCTCCTGGATGCGGCGTCCCTTCGCGGAGTCGTATTCGGTGGAGGAGGCGTCCGAATCAGACTTTTCGGATTCCTGGGAGGTCTACTCGGGTCCGGACACCACTTGTGTCATCGACCCCAAGAGCGCGTCCGAGGCGGGAACCGCCTTCTACTACCGGGTGAGCGTTGTCACGCAATACGGACGGGGTCCCTGGCACGGCCAGGGGAAAACCGGCATCGCGGGAAGCGGGGGAACGGTGGTGATCGATATTCCGCTCCCCTCGATTCCCTCCGGGGACGGCATCACCCTGTACACCCCGAACGGGGGCGAAACATGGCCCGCATGGTCCACCCACGCCATCACCTGGACCAGCGCGGGAATCGACCGGGTGAATATCGAATACTCCTCCACCGGCGGTTTGACCTGGCTGCCGGTCGCCACGGAAGTGGCCGCAGCAGGCGGAACATACGCTTGGAAGGTGGCGGATTCGCCCTCGTCGACCTGTCTCGTGCGGATTACCGATTCCGCGAACCCGGAGACGAGTGTCACCAGCCGCGCCATGTTTACCATTTCTTCGAGGGAGATTCCGGAAAAAACCTGGATCATCTCCGGAACGGCCCACGGCGCGGAAGGATCGACCGTGGTTCTTTCCGGCAACGCCTCCGGAACCCGTGTGGTCCAATCCATTCAGGGCTATTCGTTCGTCGTGAACGAAGGCGGCCCCTATACGGTCACGCTGCTTGCCGGGCCGGGACGCGACTATTTCCCCTCGAGCAAGACCTTCTCCTGGGTAACCTATGATCAACACCAGAATTTCATCCCGGTCACCATGGCATCCATCCCCGGAGGTTCCTTTACCATGGGATCGTCCTCGACCGCCAGCGAATCCCCCGAACACACCGTTACCGTTTCCCCGTTCCTGATGAGCGCGTTCGAGATCACCCAGGAACAATACCAGGCGGTTACCGGAACAAATCCTTCATCGCTGTATTCGGAATACAGCCTGCCCCAGGGAAAGGTGAGCTGGATGGACGCCGCCCGGTTCTGCAACACGGTCAGCCGTAGCGCGGGACTGGAGCCGTGCTACAATCTGGCCACGGGTGAATGTGATTTTTCGAAGAACGGATACCGTCTCCCGACCGAGGCGGAGTGGGAATACGCCTGCCGCGCCGGAACCACGACCCGCTACCATACGGGGGACGCCGAAAGTGATCTGGCGCTCGCGGGATGGTATCTCAAAAACTCCGGAGGGCAGATCAAACCGGTGGGGAGAAAAACGCCGAACGCCTGGGGGCTCTACGACATGCACGGGAATCTGGCGGAATGGTGCAACGACTGGGACGGCGCCTACCTTTCGGGCGGCGCTGTCGATCCAACCGGGCCCTCTTTGGGTTCCAAGCGCATTTTCCGGGGCGGAAGCGCAACCCTCGCCGCAGATTTCTGCACCGTCTCAACCCGGCGTTCGGTTACACCCGACAGCGCCGGAGAGAGCATCGGCTTCCGTGTGGTGCGGCGACAGTGAGGACGCGGTAGTTCATTCGATCCCGCTGTGCCGAATGCACGGAGATTATCCGGCATCGAATCGACGTAACGGAAAGCAAAAAAGTACTTCGCAGTTTTAATGGGTAGAATAGACCGGACATCGACTGCATTTGCGGGTTACATGCGCTTTCATGGGGTAATGAAGTCTGCATCCCTCCCACTGCCTCTGTACTTTTCTGTGCGCCCAGAAAAGTACCAAAAGAGGGCGGTCCGGGAAAAG